>JAIYCS010000085.1 GCA_027487895.1 Sediminibacterium sp.
TCTCAAAAATTAAAAGGTTTCAAAATTGAAACATTCAAATCAAACTTTTAAAATTAATTCATGAAGTTTAAATTTTGATGACGGAGCTTATAAATTTTAGCACATATGGCCTGAAACAAAGCCGCAATAACGGTGGTTTCTTTAATGGTTAAAGGCACATCACAAATTCTAAATTCGACGGTATTAAATACAGGATGTACCCTAACATCCCACCATATTTTTTTAGCGTTGTCTATGCAATTGGTTTTGATTAAGAGGTTCACATAGTTTTCATAATCCTCAATGGTTTCAAAATAATCGGGTATGCCTGTTCGCGGGAATTTATCAAACACTTTTGTACGGTAAGATTTGTATCCAGTAAGCCTGCCTTCCCAAAAAGGAGAGTTGGTGCTAAGGGCATATACGTGGGGTAAAAAATACCTTGCCGTATTAGCAATATGCATGGCCATTTTTCGGTCCTGCATTCCAACGTGCACATGTAATCCAAAAATTAAATTACTCCTTGCGGCATCTTGTAATTCATTGACAATTTGATTGTACCTGACATGATCGGTAATGAGTTGGTTTTGCCAATGGCTAAAGGGATGTGTTCCTGAAGCACCTACCCATAAGTTTAAATCACCTGCAATGGTGGATACAATTTGTCGGAGCGAGGCAACCTCTTTTTGTGCTTCTTCGATGCCCTTGCAAATGTCGGTACCTACTTCCACCACTGCCTGATGCATTTCGGCCTTGACTTTGTCTTTGAGTATTTTTTGCCCTTCTAAAACAATTCGCTGCTCATGACTTGTTAGTTCTTTAGAACTGGGATCAATAACCATATATTCTTCTTCTACACCAAGTGTAAATAGAGTAGGCGATACGCTAGACATGTTGTGTTGTTTTGAGTGGCAAATGAAGCAACTAAAAATACCTCGTTTTTCCCATAAAAAAAAGGTCGAATCAATTAAGATTCGACCTTTTTTATGTCTTGGTATATTGTAATACTAGAAGTTAAAACGTAAACCAACTTGACTGATCCATCTTGCAGCATAAGCAGCATTTGTAGTGGTGCTTACGTTCCATGGAGTTCTGATGTTAGGGTTAAATCTGAAGTTAACAGGTGTTAAATCTGTTGCACTTGCATAACCACCAAAAGTAAGAACAGAGAAGTTGTCGTTACCTTGGAAGTAGTTTCTACCCCAAGTTCTATTGATCATGTTACCAAAGTTAAACACATCATATGTTAACTGGAATTGGTAACGCTTAGCACCCACTTTAATATTAAAGTCTTGTGCAATTTTTAAGTCAATAATGTTTGTAAATGGTAATCTGCTTCCGTTTCTTTCAGCAAATTTACCACGGTTGTTTCTGAGGTAAGGAATAGACTGAATGAATGCTTCAAATGCATCTCTTTGTTGCTGTGCAGAGAAAGTAACACCAGAAATAGTGTTAGATGCAAATGACATAGCAGCCAATTGTGCTTGTGTAGGGATGAAAATCAAGTCATTTGTTTCACCGTTACCATTGTTATTGTCTCTAATAGGTCCGTTTAAGTATGTAAAGCTTAAAGGTGAACCTGATTGACCTGTATAAGCAAGAGTGATAGTTGTTGCTAAAGTTTTCTTAGCATATTCAAACTTCTTGCTTACGTAAGTGAAAATTCTGTGACCAGCACTGAAATCTGAGTTAGAACGACCAATAAAGTTACGACCGTTTACAGTTTCCATAAAACGCCATTGGCTAAAGTTTACAGAGCTTGTACCATCGTTAACCGCTACTGCATTACCAAATGTATAGTTTACATCAAATGCAAAACCTGTATTGGTACGCTTGCTAGCTGTTAAAGTGAAGCTATAAGAATAACCAGTTTTACCTTGGTTGTTGCTTAATAAAATAGCGTTATCATAAGGGTTAGATCCGTCTGCATTTAGAGGAATACGACCAAGGTTTGCAGTTGGATATACGTTTCTGCTACCAACACCATTTGAAACACCTACCGGCGGTAAAATGTTAACATTGGTATAGTAGATTTCATTTAGGTTTTTACTGAAGATACCTTCTAAAGTACCAGACCAACCATTACCAAATTTCTTATCAAGTGCAATTGAAGTTCTAAATAACTGAGGTGTACTAAATTCAGCAGCAACTAAGTTAAGAGGTCCTTTTGTTACACCTGCACCCACTTGTGAAGGTAACCATTGGTTGTTTGGATCAGGTCTAAAACGGATGTTGTTTAATTGTGTCGCGTTAGCTGAGTAACCACCCACAAAAATACCATTGTTGTTGTATAAGCCACCAGGCCATACTAGAGGAATACGTCCAGTAAAGATACCGAAACCACCACGTACAATTAAGTTTTCTTCAGGGATCTTATAAGTAAAGCCAACTCTTGGAGAGATAGCGATAGGTACTTTAGGTGTTAAACCTGATCTAGCGCCTTGTAAATCGTAGTATTGAGAGAATCTAGGGATTGCAACATTATTGGTGTAATTATCTGCCCAAGGAATACTCAAAAACTTATAGTAGTCTGCACGAACACCAAAGCTTAATGTTAAATTGTCTGAAGGTCTTAATTCATCATTTAAGAATAAAGAACCTTTAGCCATTTTAAATTTAGCAGCTGCATCAGTTGCATCACCTTTACCATTGTCAATCTGAGAGAAGCCTAGTTGGTATCCCTGAGGTCTTGCGTTGGTTAAAAAGTCGTTTAAGCTAGCATAGGTATAGTTACCAAATGTATTTTGAATGAACGCATTGTAAACGTCATTGTACTCATAATCCACACCAAACTTAAGCGCGTGCTTGCCTAGGGTAACTTTAAACTCGTCGTAGAAAGACCAGTTCTTTTGTGTTAGTAGGTTTACAGTTGAACTGTTATCTGGTCCAAAAACAATTGCACCAGAACCATCATTGATACGAACTCTTGGGAAGTTTTGACCAAGTGGGCTTCTATCATCAGTAACGTCTGTGTAAGTTACAAGCATTTTATTGCTCGCATTTTTACCTACTAAACTTTTTAACTCTGCAGAAGTAGAATTGGTAGTTGTAGGGAATTGGAAACCATTGTTATAGAAGTTGATGGTATTTGCACTTGAAGTAGAGGTATTTAAACGCTCACCTTTTGTATATCTATTAGATAAAGACAATTTGTGTCTATCGTTGATATTCCAGTCTAAACGTGCAGTGATACGATCTGCGTTTACTTCTTCAGTATTGTCTAAAAATCCACCAGCATCATAGTTAAAGTTAGACTTTAAAGTAGCAGCTAAGCTATTGATTACGTTGATGTCTTTGGTATTACCATTGTATTGGCTAAAGTCAAATGGTTGAGGACGAATGTCTCTTTGTAAATCAACGTTGATGAAGTAGAATAATTTATTTTTTGTAATAGCTCCACCAAGTCTAAAACCATAAGTTTTTTTGCTAAAGTTATTAAGTCTTACTGCGTTTTCTTTTAAACCAGTTGGTGTTTTACCAGCTAAATCTTGATTTTGTAAGAAGTAGTAAACTGATGCAGATGTTTTGTTGGTACCTGATCTAGTGATTGCGTTGATACCACCACCAGTGAAGTTACCAAGTGATGCATCAAATGGAGAGATAACAACTTGGAACTGATCAATCGCATCGATAGATAAAGGAGCGATTGCAGCTTGACCGCCATTGGTACCTGAAGCAGATAAACCAAATACGTCGTTGTTGATAGCACCATCCACATAGAATGCGTTGTAACGGTTGTTTTGGCCTGCAATAGATACAGCACCTTCAGAACCATTAACCAGTTTAGCTTGAGGAACAGCACGTAGGTAGTCATAAATGTTACGACCTACTGTAGGTAAGTTCGCCATTTTATCACGACCAATTGTTGTTTCTGCACCACCTTTACCAGAAGTTTCAGTAGTCTTACGTAAAGAACTTACTGTTACGTTTCCTAGGTTATTTACTTTAGAGGCAAGGGCGAAATCAACTTTTAAAACATCACCTAAGCTAAGGTAGAGGTCTGTCTTTTTTTCGTTTGCATAATTTAAAAAAGAAACTTCAACAATGTATGGACCTCCAGGGTTCATATTGCTGATGTCAAAACGGCCACCTGCACGGCTCTGTACACGGTAGGTTGTACCGGTAGGCTCATGGGTTGCTGTTACGGTTGCGCCAACTAATACCTCACCGGTATTTGTTTTAACAGAACCACTCAGGCTACTGGTGGTGTTCTGTGCTAGTGCAAATGCTGGTAGGATTAATACCGCAAGTACAAATTGCAAGAGTTTTTTACTAAGCATAAGTTTGATTTTTCAGCTGCAAAGAAAACGAATATTCCGCTACTAATTTCAACAGAGTATTAACAAATTGGCACTTTTTAGGTAAAAAACGCCTTTTTAAGCAAAAAACCCCCTTTTTGAGGGGGTTAGGGCTACCTTTTACCGTACAATTCTTCTTCTTTCTCATGTTCTTTGTCGTAGGCCTTAATGATGGCTTTTACGAGTTTGTGCCTAACCACGTCTTCTTCCGATAGGGCTATATGAGAAATTCCTTCGATATTTTGTAAAATTCGGCTGGCTTTTTCGAGTCCGCTGCGCATATTACGGGGTAAATCAATTTGGGTAGGGTCGCCAGTAATAATTGCTTTTGCATTGGCGCCAATCCGCGTTAAAAACATTTTTAATTGAAGGTCGTTGCTGTTTTGCGCTTCATCCAAAATAATAAATGCATTGTCAAGTGTTCTTCCGCGCATGTAAGCAAGTGGTGCAATTTCGATGGTGCGCGTACTCATGTAATAGCCTAATTTTTCGGCAGGAATCATGTCGTCTAATGCGTCATACAATGGACGTAAATACGGATCAATTTTTTCTTTTAAATCACCGGGTAAAAAACCTAAATTTTCTCCAGCTTCTACAGCAGGTCTCGTTAAAATTATTTTTTTGACCACTTTGTTTTTTAGTGCACGAACAGCAAGTGCAACGGCGGTATATGTTTTACCGGTACCAGCTGGTCCGATTGCAAAAACAATATCGTTTTTATCGGCGGCAGCCACCATCTTTTTTTGATTGGGTGTTCTTGCTCTAACCGTTTTTCCATTAGGACCAAACACTAAAATATCGTTTGGATTTTTATCTATAAAATGGTCGGTAACTTCCTGGTCATCGCCACCTAAAATTTGCTCAAAATAAGCTTCACTTAAATGCCCGTTTCGTTCTAAATACTGCAATACTAAATTTACTTTTTCTTTTGCAATATCAATTTGCTCAGGTGCACCACTCAACTTTAGCTGTGTGCCACGCGACAAAATTTTAAGGAGTGGAAATTTCTTTTTTAGTACGTCTAATTTTCCGTTGTTAACGCCAAAAAATTCGATGGGATTAACGGAGTCGAGGTTGATGATAGTTTCTGTCAACTTGCTTGGTTTTAGTGAGGTCGTTATCCAAATTTAACTTATTGGATACCAACTTTCCAAGCCTTATTTATGAACAATTTGTGAATATTTTGATACGGCTTCTTTTAAAGCGCCTTTAGTGCTGCAATGGTTTGTGTAGGATTTTCCGACTTAAATACGGTGTTTCCTGCAACAAGCACATCTGCTCCAGCCGCTAAAATTTCAGGGGCATTTAAAAGGGTTACACCACCATCTATTTGAATGAGGGTATTTGTATTTTTTTGTGTGATGAGCGATTTTAATTCAATAATTTTTTGGATGGTTTGCGGAATAAATTGTTGACCACCAAATCCTGGATTAACGCTCATTAAACATACCACATCAATATCTTGAATCACGTCAACAAGTGTTTGAATAGGTGTGTGTGGATTGAGTGCTACACCCGCTTTCATGCCAAGTTGTTTTGCTTGTTGTAAATTTCTATGAAGGTGCGGACATGCTTCTATGTGAACGGTGTAAATATCTGCTCCTGCTTTTTTAAAAGCTTCTGCATATTTTTCTGGCTCCAAAATCATTACGTGTACATCACAAACTTTTGAAGTCGCTTTTCTGATTTGTTCGATTATCGGTAAGCCAAAACTAATGTTAGGAACAAACCTGCCATCCATAACATCTAGGTGAAACCAATCTGCTTCACTCTTATTAAGCATGTCACAATCTTGTTGAAGGGCTAAAAAATTGGCACTTAATAAGGAAGGAGCAATGATTGGCATAAGTATGTTTTGTGCAAATTTCTGCTTTTTTAGTCAACCCTGCTATTTTTTTGTGGCTTTTATTCTTGAAATTGCTTCGGCGGCCTCACGTAGGCTATTATCTAAATTGAATGCAAGTTGGTAGGCATTTAATGCTTCTTTAGATTGGCCTAATTTTTCGAAGCATTTGGCTTGCCAATAATGTGGCGCTGCCTCTGTGGGTTTAATGGCAATAGCAGTTTCAAAAACCGCTTTTGCTTTTTCAAATTTTTGTTGGTCAAAATAAATCCAACCTATTTCCATGTAGGCGTCTATATAAAAATAATTATTTTGAATACAGCTATTAAAATGATCAATTGCAATTTTTGTGTTACCTATGTTTTCTTCATAGAGTCCCATAATGTAATAACAATGTGCAATGTAGGTTCTGTCAGGTTTTTGTGCAATAATACTATTGCATAGTTCAAGTGCTAATTTGTTTTTTTGAGCAGCGTACAGGTTAGCAATTGTCAACAAAACATCAGGGTTGGAATAGATTTTTGCAGCGCTTGAAAAACTTTGAATGGCAAGTGCAGTATCTGCCAATTTGATGGCGAGTTCACCTTTTCTAAACCATACCCCATAATTACCAGGATCTCTTGTAATTAGGGAATCAATTTGTGAGAGCGCATCTCTTGTTAAGTTCAGGCTGTCCATGGTATCTACAAGTTGTACGCGAAGCGCTGCGCTGTCGGGGAACCGGTCAATTTCTTTTAATAAACCGGTTATAAAATTTGGATATTTAGTAGTTGCCTTTTCTTGGTTTTGTTTGTCTTGATTGTTATTGCAAGCATACAAAGTAGTCAGACAAGCAAATAATAGGATAGTGCGCATTTCCAAAAATACCCACATTTTCAATTATCATGACATTGTTCTGACATAAAAACCTTGAAAGGCCCTTACTTTTGCAACTTATTAACTCAATACCATGAAAATTAAACACTTCATTTATTTATTGCTTTTTGTTGTGTCTGGCACACCTGTTTTAGCCCAGTATGCCACCCAAGACTCGGTGCATTTTGCCGGCGAAAAATATTTTAAAAATGTTAGGCAATTAACTTTTGGGGGTGATAATGCAGAAGCATATTGGAGTTATGATGGAAAGTCTATTGTGTTTCAAAAAACAAATCCAAAAGAAGGTGTTTTCTGTGATCAAATATTTGCGGGTAAACTTCCTCTAACGGACGCGCAAAAATTTACACCAACAATGATTGGTACTGGTAAGGGAAGATCTACCTGTGCTTATTTTTTACCGGATGGTAAACATATTATTTATGCTTCTACACATTTGGGTGCAGATAGTTGTCCGCCAGTTCCTGACAGGGCAAAATATGGCAATAAATATATTTGGCCGCTCTATAATAGTTACGACATTTTTATGGCAGATATGTCCGGCAAAATTGTAAAACAAATAACGAGTGCCAAAGGGTATGATGCAGAAGCTACCTTATCTCCAGATGGCAAAAAAATGATTTATTGTTCTGATAAAAGTGGTGATTTAGAACTCTATGTCATGGATTTAAAATCGGGAAAAGAAATTCGTGTAACCAACGAGTTGGGTTATGATGGTGGTGCATGGTTTAGTCCCGACGGAACCAAAATAGTTTGGCGTGCTTCTAGACCAAAAACACCAGAAGCGATAAAAGAATACAAAGAATTGTTAGCAGAAGGCATGGTGGCACCAACCAATATGGAAGTGTTTGTGGCAAATGCCGACGGTACTAATGCCAAACAAATTACTGCTTTAGGTCAGGCCAACTGGGCACCCAATTTCACACCCGATGGAAAGCATATTATTTTTTGCAGCAACCACGAATACAAAAGAGGATTTCCATTTAATATGTACCGCATAGATTTGGAAGGGAAGGGGCTTGAAAAAATTAGTAGAGACAAAGGATTTGACGCATTTCCTATGTTTAGCCCTGATGGTAAAAAAATAATTTTTGCTTCTAACCGAAACAATGGTGGTACGAGAGATACAAACTTGTTTGTTGCAGACTGGGTAGAATAAACCCAAATCCACTATATTAGCATCATAAAAATCAATTATTATGGCAACCGGACTTTTACATTTACATAATTTCTTACGTTGGATTATTCTTGTATTATTACTCGTATCTATTGTAAAAGCCTACACGGGTTGGCAGTCTAAAAAAGAGTTCGCTGCTGCAGATAAAAAAATATGGCTCTTTACTATGATAGCTGGGCATATCACTTTGTTACTTGGCATCTATCAAGTTTTGGCAGGTCGTATTGGCATTTTTACCACTGAGTTAGCGGCTGGCACTTCTGTAATGAAGGATAAATTTTTCCGTTTTTATTGGGTAGAGCATCCAGTAACTATGATTGCTGCGATTGTATTTTTAACGCTCGCACATGGCGTTGCAAAAAAGAGTTTGGATAGTACCACCAAGTATAAAAAAGCGTTTTACTTTTTTGTGGTTGCACTCGTGTTAATATTAGCGGGTGTGCCTTGGCCGTTTAGAGGAATAGAAATTGCGCGTCCACTTTTCCCGGGCATGTAATTTTTAATCGCCTTTTAAGCCCTTGTTCCTAATTCAATAATTTGACAGTTTTTAATGTCTGTCCCGTCAATATCTATTTTGATGAGGGTTTTAACTTTATGCCAACCTTGCTTGCCCGCGGCTCCAGGATTGATATGTAAGCAAGCCATTGCGGGGTCATACATTACTTTTAAGATATGGCTATGGCCACTAATAAATAACTGCGGTTTATAGGCAGCAATGATTGGCTTTGTTACTTTATTATAATTAGGCGGGTAGCCGCCAATATGAAATAGCATCACCCTAATGCCTTCTATTTCAAATTGCAGGCACTCCGGAAATTCGGATCTAATATCTTGTCCGTCAATGTTTCCATAAACACCACGTAGGGGCTTTATTTTTTTAAGTTCAGCCGCCACCTCAGAGCTTCCAAAATCACCAGCATGCCAGATTTCGTCGCAATCGGCAAAATGATGCGCTACTTTGGGGTCTAAATAGCTATGGGTATCTGAAATTAGGCCTATCCGTTTCATGTATCTAAATTATCCGCTCGCAAACTACTCAATATTGGCCTCTGTCAACCTAATTTTTATTCTTGTTAAGGCTTTAGTATATTCGTTACCATATAGTAATCGAAAAATTAAACCATGAAAAAATTAGTAATCGCTTTATTGGTGCTTGCGTCATTTGCCGCAAATGCTCAGGAAGCCCAAAATTTTACCGTTAGCGGTACCCTTCAAAATATTTCTTTACCCGTAAATAAGGTATACTACTCTTACAGAGTAGATGGTGTAACAGTTAGAGATAGCGTTGCGCCAACTGACGGGAAATATAGTTTCTCTGGTAAAACTTCAGAGCCTATCATGGCAACCCTATTTGTACGTTATAAGAATGATGCCGCAGGTAAGCCTATTAAAATGTTTCAACCTCGTGACTATGCTTCTGTTTTTGTAACAGCAGGTTCTATTCAGGTTACTTCGGTAGATTCATTTAGCAATGTAACCGTTGCTGGATCTAAAGCGCATGACGCTTACCTAGCATTAACCAAACAAACAAAACCAGTAAACGATAAAATGCAAGCGGCTAGTAAAGCATATAGCGCTGCATACCAAGCTAAAGACTCGGCAACCATGAAAACCCTCGATGCAACTTTTGATGCACTTGATGCCGAAATGAAAGAAGTTTACAAGGGTTATTTAAATGCTAACAATAATTCTCCGATTGCCATGTATGCGCTAGGTCAGATGGCTGGTTGGGATATCAATCCTGAGGTAGTGGAGCCTATTTACAAAGCTTTGTCTGAATCTGCCCGCGCCACCCCAAGTGGAAAAGCTTTTGCGGAAAAAATAGTAACGGCTAAAAAAACAGCGGTAGGTGCCATGGCAATGGACTTTACCCAAAACGATACATTAGATGTGCCTGTTTCACTCTCTAGCTTTAAGGGTAAATATGTATTAATTGATTTTTGGGCGAGCTGGTGCGGTCCTTGCCGTCAAGAAAATCCAAATGTGGTAAAAGCTTTTCAAACATACAACGCTAAAGGTTTTACCGTGTTAGGTGTTAGCTTAGATCAGCCGGGGGCCAAAGACAAGTGGATGAAGGCTATCCATGATGATAATTTAACCTGGACGCAGGTGTCTGATTTAAAGTATTGGGACAATCAGGTTGCCAAACAATATGGTATTCAGGCAATTCCGCAAAACTTCCTTGTTGACCCTGCTGGCAAGATCATTGCTAAGAATATTAGGGGAGAGGAACTGTCTAGTAAGTTAGCTACCATATTCAAATAGCCAAAATATACGTTGAAAATCAAGGACTTACGTAATTTTTCACAAATTCTGTAAATTTTTCCCCGTTTTCTTCGTATTTCGGTTGCATTCTAATATCTTTGCAGCCCCAAAAATTGTATGTCTAAACAACCGTTGATCAAACAAGATGGAGTTATTCTAGAAGCACTGAGCAATGCTATGTTCAGGGTTAAGCTAGAAAATGGCCACGAAATATTGGCTACCATCTCAGGAAAAATGAGGATGCACTACATCAGAATTTTACCTGGCGATAAGGTCGGCGTTGAAATGAGTCCATACGATTTAAGTAGGGGTCGGATTATTTTTAGGTACAAATAACCGGACAAGGTAAACCGAATAACAACCAGACTAAAACTAAAGAGATGAAAGTTAGAGCTTCAATCAAAAAGCGTAGTGCAGATTGCAAGATTGTTAAGCGCAAGGGCAAACTTTTTGTAATCAACAAAAAGAATCCTCGCTTTAAGCAACGTCAAGGATAAAACCAGTGGTGGTGCGCATTTGCACCCAATTGTTTTTTTCAATCAGTAACTACAAATAGTAAAATAAAATTTAAAAAAAGCATATGGCTCGTATTGCCGGTATTGACTTACCAAAAAACAAAAGAGGCGAAATTGGTCTGACCTATATTTTTGGTATTGGTCGTTCAACTGCACAGTATATCTTAACCAAAGCAGGTATTGACTTTAATAAAAAAGTAAATACTTGGAATGATGAAGAACAAACTGCAATTCGTAACATCATCAACAATGAGTTTAAAGTAGAAGGTGCTTTACGTAGTGAAGTTTCTATGAGTATTAAGCGTTTATTAGATATCGCTTGTTACCGTGGTCTTCGTCACAGAAAAGGTTTGCCTGTTCGTGGTCAACGTACCAAAACAAACAGTCGTACCAGAAAGGGTAAGCGTAAGACAGTTGCCGGTAAGAAAAAGGCACCTAAAAAATAATTAATTTGGTAAGAGCGGTTATTCAACCGCTTTTGCCATTTTTAATATACAAACCCAAAAGCTGTCGGATCGCCGCTTAATTGCATCGCAAAAAAGTAGCAGGAGAAGTTTCTGGTGCCCCGGTTAATACCAGGGTTCATTTTTTAAGACTACCTCAAAAAACAAAAATGGCTAAACCACAAAAAGCGCAGAACAGTGCAAAAGCTGCTGCCAAAAAAAGAGTTGTAAAAGTAGACGCTGCTGGTGAAGTACGCATCTCTGCAACATTCAACAACATCATCATTTCATTTACCAACAAAACCGGTCAAGTAATTAGCTGGAGCAGTGCTGGTAAAATGGGCTTCAAAGGTTCAAAAAAGAATACTCCATACGCGGCACAAATGGCTGCTGCTGATGCTGCGAAAGTAGCTTCTGACGCGGGTTTAAAGCGTGTAGATGTATTTGTTAAAGGACCGGGTTCTGGCCGTGAAGGTGCTATCCGTTCTATCGCTCAATCAGGTATCGAAGTTACTTCTATCAAAGACGTAACGCCAATGCCACACAACGGTTGTCGTCCTCCAAAACAAAGAAGAGTTTAATTATTTTATTATACAGGGTGTATCATTCATTTTAGATTTTTAATAATGATACATCGTCATTAAAAAATCACAAAAAAGGTCCGCAGCCTATACAAATTGCGTTAAAAAAAATGGCACGTTATACAGGTCCAAAAACAAAAATCTCCAGAATCTTTGGAGAGCCAATCTTAGGAAATGGCAAATGGTTGGGTAAAAACAGCAACCCTCCAGGTCAACACGGCGCAGCACGTAAGCGTAAGAGCTTAGGTGAGTATGCGCTTCAATTGCGTGAAAAGCAAAAAGCAAAATATACCTATGGTGTATTAGAGCGTCAATTCCGTAAAACATTTGAAGAAGCGTCACGCTTAAAAGGTGTTACCGGTGAAAACTTGATCAAATTATTAGAAGCTCGTTTAGATAACACAGTTTTCCGTATGGGCTTAACAGCTAGTCGTCCAGAAGCACGTCAGTTGGTGAACCATAAGCACATCACTGTAAACGGCGAAATCATGAACGTCCCTTCATACACTTGTAGACCAGGTGATGTGATTGGTTACCGTCCAAAGAGTGCTCATAATTCTGCTTTAACCAGCAAGAGCCGTGGTAAAAACCCTAAGTTCGGTTGGATAGATTGGAACGAAAATGAAAAGAAAGGAACTTTCATCACTTTCCCTGAAAGAGAGAATGTACCTGAAAACATTAAGGAGCAACTAATCGTAGAATTGTACTCTAAATAATACGTACTAAAATCCAATTTCCGGTTTCAATATTGACCCGGACAAACTAATAAAAAACAAGTTTTAATATGGCCATATTAAGCTTTCAAAAACCAGACAAAATTGTTCTACAAAAAGCAACTGAGTTTGACGGACAATTTGAATTCCGTCCTTTAGAACCAGGCTTTGGTTTAACAATCGGTAATGCCTTACGCAGAGTATTACTTAGCTCACTGGAAGGATATGCAATTGTAGGTATCAAAATCGAAGGTGTAGACCACGAGTTTGCTACAATCAAAGGAATTACAGAAGATGTAACTGAAATCATATTAAACTTGAAGCAAGTACGTTTCAAGAAAAATGTGGATCATGAAGTTGCAACTGAAAAAATCAATTTATCTATCAAAGGTCGTACCGAATTTAACGCAGGTATGATTGGTGAATTATCTCAACATTTTCAGGTTATGAATCCTGAGTTGAGCATTTGCACGATGGATACAACTTCTAAAATGGATATCGAATTAACGATTTCAAAAGGTCGTGGTTATATCCCTGCAGAAGAAAATAAAATTAAAGATGCTCCTTTCGGATACATCGCTATCGATTCTATTCACACACCCATCAAGAACGTTAAATACGCAATTGAAAACTACCGTGTAGAACAAAGAACTGACTACGAAAAATTAATTTTAGACGTAGCTACCGATGGTACTATTCATCCTGAAGATGCTGTAAAGCAAGCTTCTCGCATTCTTATCCAACACCTTATGATCATTACTGATGAAAACATCACTTTTGATAATAAAGAAGATAAGAAAGAAGATGTGGTAGATGAGCATGTATTACAATTACGTAAAGTGCTTAAAACACCTCTTGAAGATTTAGATCTTTCTGTACGTGCATTTAACTGTTTAAAAGCAGCTAAAATCAATAGCTTAAGCGAACTTGTTCAATACGAGCAAGAAGACCTTATGAAATTCAGAAACTTTGGTCAAAAGTCATTGTCTGAAATTGAGCAAGTGTTAACAGAAAGAGGCCTAAGCTTTGGTATGGATTTAGGTAAATTAGGTTTAGATAATCTAGATAATTAATAAAAGGGCTTAGCCCATTATTCACGCCTTACAATTCCTGACACGGTGTAAGGATTAAAAACAAATGTCATGCGTCACGGAGACAAAATCAACAACCTAGGCCGTAAAAAAGCACATAGGGAAGCATTGTTAGCCAACTTGGCTAGCCAGTTAATTACGCACAAGCGTATTGTTACAACTTTAGCAAAAGCTAAAGCTTTAAGAACATACGTAGAGCCGTTAATTACAAAAACTAAAAAGAGCGACAACAAAGAAACAATCATGCACCAGCATAGAGTTGTTTTTGGTTACTTACAAGACAAATCAGCTGTAAAAGAACTTTTTACAGTAGTTGGTCCTAAAGTAGCAGGTCGTCCGGGTGGTTATACACGTATCCTTAAATTGGGCATTCGTCCGGGGGATAATGCAGAAAAAGCAATGATTGAATTAGTAGATTTCAACGAAATCTATGGTAATTCAGTGAATGCTGCAGCTGAACCAGCTAAGAAAACACGTCGTAGCCGTGCAACCAGCAAAAAAGCTGAAGTTGCTGAAGCTGAAGTGGTAGCTGAAACACCAGTAGCAGAACCAACCGCAGATTCTTCAACTGATAAAGCAGCTGAATAATTTGAAAAGGTAATATAATATAAAAGGCAAGGCTTTGGTCTTGCCTTTTTTTATGTGTAAAAAAAAATAAGGTGATACAAGAGAATTGAACTTTTTTTGTACCATCAAACAAATCGAAAACCAGCATTCCAATGACGCTTCAAGCCAAAAAGCCCGCAATTTTAATTCTCGCAGACGGACACGTTTTTCATGGTTATGCTTTTGGTAAAATAGGCACTACAACCGGAGAAATTTGTTTTAATACCGGCATGACAGGCTACCAAGAGGTATTTACAGACCCTAGTTACACAGGTCAAGTGCTTATCATGAACAATGTACACGTAGGTAACTACGGCGTAAAAGATACCGACGTAGAAAGCAGTACCGTAAAAATTAGAGGCCTTATTGCGCGAAATTTGGAAGAGCAGTTTAGTAGAATTCTTGCCAACGGTGATTTAAACACCTATTTGGTTAACAATAATTTAGTGGCCATTGATAATTTGGATACCCGTGCACTTGTGGCGCATATCAGAGAAAAGGGTGCCATGAACTGTATTATTTCTTCTGATGATTTAGACATAGAATCATTAAAAAAGAAATTAGCAGCTGTGCCTAGCATGGATGGTTTGGAATTAGCAAGCACTGTAAGTACTACATCTGAATATGAACTAGGGGATCCAGCTTCTGCTATTAAAGTAGCTGTTTTAGATTTTGGTGTTAAACAACATATTTTACAATGTTTGGTGGATAGAGGTGCGCATGTTAGAGTGCATCCTGCAAAAACGCCATTGAGCCGATTAAAAGAATTCAATCCTTCTGGATATTTTATTTCAAATGGTCCTGGTGATCCTGCTTCTATGGATTATGCCATCACTACTGTTAAAGCTGTTTTAGAAGAACAAAAACCAGTATTTGGAATTTGTTTAGGACATCAATTATTGGCACTTGCAAATGATATTCCTACATTTAAAATGCACCACGGACATAGAGGGCTCAATCATCCAGTAAAAAATATTATTACAGGTCAATGTGAAATCACTACACAAAACCATGGTTTTGGTGTAGATCCGGAAGCTGTAAAAAATCATCCAAACGTAGAAGTAACGCACCTGAATTTAAACGATAATTCTATCGAAGGTATTCGTTTAAAAAACAAGCCTGCATTTAGTGTGCAGTATCACCCCGAAAGCACGCCAGGCCCACATGACAGCCGTTATTTGTTTGACAACTTTATTGATTTAATTAAAGCAAAGGCTTAGTTATGAAAATAGTTATCATCAACGGTCCCAACTTAAATTTGTTGGGTAAAAGAGAGCCAGACGTTTATGGCACTGCATCGTTTGATGATTTCTATAATGACATAGTGGCTAGGTATCCTGCTGTTGACTTTGAATATTTTCAATCCAATATTGAAGGAGAACTCATTAACGAATTGCAGCGTGTTGGTTTTTCAGCTACTGGTATTATTTTTAATCCAGGTGGTTATACGCATACCTCTGTTGCAATTGGAGATACTGTAGCAGCTATAACTACGCCAGTTATTGAAGTGCATATTAGTAATGTGCATGCAAGAGAAGATTTCAGAAAAATTTCACATGTATCTGCAAAAGCAGCTGGATCCATTGTAGGCCTTGGTTTAAAGGGCTATCAATTAGCAGTTGAGTGGTTTGTTAATAAGGGCGCTTAATTGTCTTAACCATGGTCAAGACCTATTCTCAAAAAGTTTACCTACTTATTTTTATTGTTGCAATTGCTAAAATTATAGCAGCACCATTTTTAGAACTCGGCAATGACGAAGTTTATTATTGGACCTATGCACTACAACTAGATTTTAATCATTTTGACCATCCACCTCTTGTAGGTTTTTTAATTCGATTATCCACTTTAAATATGCAGTGGGTATCTGAGCTTAGTATGCGAATGGGTGCTATTATTAGTGCAAGTTTGGGTTGTTATTTTATTTTTAAAACAACCGCGGTTTTATCCAATGAAAGAGCTGGGTTTTATACCGCTGTACTCTATCAAGCAGGGGTGTATACAGGTTTTATTGCTGGCTTTTTTATTTTACCGGATAGTGCGCAACTCATTTTTTGGACAGCGTCATTGTATGTGATGTCATTACTGCTATTTGGAAATAAAGAAAAACAAATAGGCTACTGGATATTACTAGGTTTACTTATTGGACTCGCCACGCTCTCAAAAGTGCATGGTTTGTTTTTATGGGCAGGCTTTGGGGCTTATTTATTATTTACAAATTATAAGCGTTTATTTAGTGTTGGATTTATATTGGCTGTATTTGTTACGCTACTTTGTATTGCACCGATTGTGTACTGGAATGTAGTGTATGATTTTATTACCTACCGCTTTCATTCGGAGCGTGTAACGCATACAGGTATTGATATCACTAGCTTTACTACTGAAATTGTAGGAGAGATTCTATATCAAAATCCACTGGTGTATGTGTTGATGATAGCAGCAGTTGTAGCATTTAAAAAAATAATATTTCAACAAAAAAATAGTGGACGCTGGTTACTTTGGATGAGTATTCCACTTATTTTAATTTTTTGGACGGTCGCATTATTTAATCCCACACTTCCGCACTGGTCAGGTCCTTCATTTATTCCACTTATGATACTAGCTGGTATTTATATCGATCAACAAAAAGTGAGTTGGCCCATTTATTTATTAAGAACTTCGCTGGGATTTGTGTTTACGATTTTACTAGCACTCGTAATTATTGTACAAAAATATCCAGGAAATTTTGGTAGCCAGCAACACAATAATTTAGGAGAATATTGTCCTACACTCGATTTAAGTGGATGGAAAGAATTTAGTGCGGCATTTAAAACCTTAGTGGCCCAGGATCAATCAAGTAATCGTATGGGCAAATCGCCTTCTATTTTTGTAGGCAAGTGGTTTCCTGCTGGCCATCTAGAATTTTATACGGCGCGTACAACAGGACTTCCACTCATTGGTGTCGGACCGCTTCAGGACATTCATAAGTTTGCTTGGTTAAACAAGCAGCGTCCTGTATTGACAATTGGTGCCGATGCCTATTGTATTGTGCCTTCTAATGTGCCATTTGATGTTATAAAAGCGTACGGTCAATATTTTCAAAATATTGATAGCCCAGTTGTGATTGATCAAAAAAGAAATGGGGTGGTGGTTAGGCATTTTGCAGTTTACCGTATGCATGGTTGTATCAAATTGCCAGCACCTGCATTCAATTAAAGGTCTTAGAATAGCCTTTCAAAATCTCTTCTGTAAGAAATACTAGCCCCAAAACGGTTACGTCTACCAAAACTAGATCCGCTAATGTCTAAGCTGTTTTTATTAAATAAAATGGCCCTTAGTTTACGGTCCTGGGTAAGAATGAATTCTATATTCAAATCGGGAAGCCATTGCAGGTTGCCATTTTTTACACTGGACGAATTGCTCAAGTTAAAATCTAAGTCACCACCAAAAGTCACTACAATTTTATCTTCAAAAAAGCTTTTACCCACTTTAAAATTTACACGCGATCGGTTAATGCCTGTATTTGAAGCTGTGGTATTGATGCCGGAAGCAGCCCCTAATAGATCGGCATTGCTGTATAATGAGGTTCCTACGTCAAATCTTAAACTCTTGTCACCAGTAAGCTTATAAAGCATATTCGAGAACATCTTATTGATCTCTTTTGTTAATATCTGCGAGAGTGTATTAACGCCAATAGTTGCAAACATCGTATTTGTATTGCCATTACCTCCATTACCGATAGTAGGAGGAGCGAAGGAGTTGAACACAATTAAAAACGAAACCTGTTTTAGAATTTCATTATCGTCTTGCTCTAGTCTGGCTAGATACTGCACCAGTTCATTGTCGGTTTTAATAGGACTGCCTTGTGGAAAGTCTAATGCGAAATTGATGGTTGGCTTTGAGAGTTTATCCCTGAGTTGCGCAACTACATATACAGGCCCACGGTAACCTTTAACAGCACCACTCATATTTAGATTGCCTACTAAATCATATAAGGCCACTTGCTCCGCGGTATACTGTGCATCAATTTTAATATTGGCTTTATTAGGGTCACCTGTCCATTCGATATAATTTCCTTTATTAGGTATTAATACAAACGGCTTTTTAATGAGTGATTGAAAGCTAAAATCATAATTTCCTTTATCGATATTGTAACGTCCACGAATGGTAAGTGGCTCTGTGGTTCCCGATCTAATTTTGAGTCTACCACTACCATTTGCTTTAATGATATCGCCAGATACATCGTCTAAAATAACATCAATTTCCGCTTTGTTATTGGCTGTTAGGTCAAGGTCTACGAGTAAATTAAAGTCGGAGGATTTATTTTCTGATTGAATTTCGGTACCGTACTTTTTGTAGGAAATAAAATCTGCACTTGCCGATTCTTTAGATACGGCATTGGGTAAAACGATGTGCGAACTATCTGTAGATTCGGCAATAAGTGTAATTTTTGAATTGGTAGAAGGTCCTTTAAAACTAAAGTTGGCTTTGCCAATTGCTTTCCCATAAAAAAGTGAATTGTCTTTAGCTTTGGTATCAATGAGTAATAAATTGTTGGTATTAATATCAAAATCAAAAGCCATATTTTGAAACTGCTTCTCATACAGTTTACCTGAACCGGTTGCTTTGTTGTTGTATTTGTCTTTTATGGTAAACTTTCCAAAGTCAATCCCGTCTTCTAAAAATTGTACACGTAAACTATCAATTTGATAATTAACCTGTGTGTAATCAACTTTTAATGTTGCATTTTTAACCAGTACATTTCCTAAAAGTGTTGGGCTTGAGGGATTGCCTTGTATGCTCAGCTGTCCCGAGGCCTTTCCGTCTAGATCAGAAAAGATACCCGTTAAAAACTGTTCTACAAAATTAATGCGGGTATCGTTTAATTGAATATTGGTGTAGAGTGGTTGCTGAGCGCTATCAGAAAGATTGTAAAAGCCGTTGGCGCGAATTTTATAGTCTTTATTATCAGATTCTACAAAAAACGGAAGCTTCCCTGTTTTTGCATCAAAGCCAGCAGTAATATTTACAAGTCCTACCGAGTCATTGTCTACCCTTAGCTGACTGGTATTAATTCTTGCATCAGCTTTTAAATCAGCAAAAATGTTTTTTAGGGTAATATTTCCATTGGCAATACCTTCAAATCGTGGTTGCTGAACCATCAAATTAGTAATGTCACCAATAACAAGGTTATTAAGCTTAATATTTAATTGGTTGGTATTTCCACCATCCTCTTCTTCGGTTTGAATTAATATTTCTTGGGTGCCTTGAACAAATTTCACATTGCTGGCATGTACAAAGTTTTTACGGAGTACCAGTTCGCCTTCTTTTTCGAGGGTCCATTTTTTATTGTTCAATGTAAAATTAGATGGCTTCCACTGGATGCGAAGCCCATCCTGTAAAGTGTATACTTCTGCTTCTAAATTGGCGTCGTTTAAATTGCTAGATGCCCTCGTTTTTACTTGAACAATTGATTTGTCGTTTTTTGAATCTATCGAAATGATTGAATTAGGAAAACGAATACTATCTCCAATCCCAAAATTATCAATGTTGGTTAATAGGCTAAGGTTGTTTTTGTCGCCCCTTGCTTGAATGCTAGCACCCGTAATAGCATAGTCGTTGATTTTCCCATAAGGGATATTGGCAGTAGCAATTAATTGATAGGTTTTGGTGTTTATATTCCCTTCAAATGAAAGGTCGTTAAAACCACTCCAGTTTTTATTATACAAGCTAATATAGGGGTCTATATAATTTGCATTTACTTTAATGGTAAAGTTTTGGTCTGCGCTGAGTTTACCCGGAGCCTCTATATAATTAGGGTAGTAGTGGTGTAAAAAAGATTGTATACTTTTTGGTAAGTCGGCAACATTAAATTGCCCATTAATGCTTGCATTAAAATCATTACTTTTTACCGTAATTAATTTATCTTTTCCAATCATTGAAGACTGAAGGGCTAGTGAATCAAAGTTTAACTTGGTGGTTGAGTCGTTAATATTAGCGTTTAAAAATTTAGCATTTCCTAAAAAGTTGTCTAAGTTGCTTCCTGTAAAATTGGCGTCTAGTAAGCCCGTGATTTCAATAAATTTTGGATAGAGTTTAAGGGCTTTTAAATTTGAGTAAGCCAAGTCGCCTACAATATTAAAGGCGGGTACATTTTGATTGAAATTAATTTCTACAGAGCTTGTAAAATTTAAGTTAGGGTCGTTAATAATAATATCGCCACTAAAATATTTTTT
The DNA here is from genome assembly GCA_027487895.1 of Sediminibacterium sp. GTDB lineage: Bacteria > Bacteroidota > Bacteroidia > Chitinophagales > Chitinophagaceae > Sediminibacterium. The sequence goes on from JAIYCS010000085.1 coordinate 20,597, forward strand.
CTGGAATGTTCCATTCGTTACGATGCTTTTATAATTGTAGTTTTTATATTCAATAGCTCTTATATCTCCACTAATACTTGTTTTTAGTTTTTCAATATCAAAGCTAGAGCCTTCGATGCTTCCCTTAAAGTCAATAGTGCCTAGGTCACTGTTGTTTGTAAATTTCCCAATATTAAAGGCAATTGTTTCTAGGCTTCCTTTGTAACTAGCTTCTCCTTTTTGTGGAAGTTTTAAATTAATGTCTGTATTGACGCCTCCGAGTGCGGTACTAAATACGCCCTTGGTAACAAAGTCAAAGGCGGTACCTTTAAAGTTTCCGCGGTATAAAATGGTTCCTAGGGAAGCAAAACTTGGGCTCTTGATATTTTGAATGCTTGGAATAAACTGTGCTAGGTCTTTGTAATTGCTTTGCGCAAAACCTTGATCTAAAGTAATTTGGGTGGTTTCTATGGATGGCAAACCCTTCATAGAAAATGTTCCTGTTAAAACACTATTGCTTCCCGTTCTTAATTGGAGCTGATTGACCGTAAAATCTTCAACAGTGCCTTTGAAATTACCAGAAACAATCGCTTTTGTTTTGAACATAGACATAGCAGGGGCAAAAAATGCGATATCGTCTGTGTGGACAGTAGATTCTTTAATATTCGCAACCATTACAACATTAGAAATGTAGTTGCTAAAGTCTCGATCAAAGTTTGCAAACTTCATAGCATAGTAGTTGCCAATGCGCGATCTATTGGTTTGGAGATCTAAGTTGGCAAACTCCATGATGTTTTGATTCAGCGTAAAGGCAGTGTTTAATTTTTTTACAACCAGTCCGGATCTTTCTTTCGCAGAAAGTGCAATGCCTGCTTTTATTTCTTTTTCTGATATAAAAATATTTTTGATGGATGCGTTGATGCCAAAAAAGTTAAGGTGGGTACCATCAAAATTCGGGTATGGTTTTTCAAAATCACTGTCAATAGCTAGTGCGCCTTTGTTGATTATAATTTCATCTGCATTGATGTTAAGGATGCTTGGTTTTGTAACAGGTGCAGTTGTTTGTTTGGTATGTTGAGGTTGTAACGCAGGAATTACCTTCATTATAAATGAAGGTTGATCGAGGCTAACAGTCCCTAATTTAATAAACCCAGTTGTGGCATTTATTTTTTTGCAATCAGCTACTAAGCTAACAACGGCAGCTTTCATATAGGATCCAGTCCACTGGTCGTTTTGTTCGAATCGTACCGATTTTAAGTCAATTTTTTTAATATCGTAGTGGGTAGAGCCAGATTTGCTCGTGGTATCATTGCTGTTTAAATAGGCAGTAATAAAATCGTAATTCCAGTTTTTTGTTTTTCTATTGATTTTGATGACTGCATCTTCTATACCAATATAGCTTAGCGTTGCATTTTCTTTCAGAAAAAACCAGTCTGTAATTCTTATTTTACAGAGGTTGGCAAATAGGAGGGTGTCTTTATTTTGATCTCGAATTAAAACGCCCTCGATATTTAGTTTATTAAATGGTGAAATAGAAACATTTTTGAGGCTTACCTGCGCACCTATTTTTTTAGAAATACTAGCTGTTATTTTTTGTGCGATATAATTTTGAACCGGACTTGTATTTAAAAGTAGGAGCACTAAAAAGAGACCCGCAATTACCGCGAGTAAAACATTTCTCGTTATTTTTAATTTTCTTTTCAGTGTCTTAAATGTTCTGATATCAATGATTAGAATCCTGCTACAGCGTCATCGCCTCTATTGTCGGCAACTGTAATTCTTTTTCCTGTAGGTCCAATAAGGATACCTTCGGTTCTACCAATACTGCCCCTGCTTTTTATGCGATAGCCCATTTTTTCAAGCTCAGTTTTGGTATTTTGATTAAATGTTTTTTCGATGCTTACCTCATCAGGGAGCCACTGGTGATGAAATTTTGGACTGTTAATGGCATCTTCTAGGCTCATGTTAAAATCAACGAGATTAACAATGGCTTGAAACACGGATGTTGGGATGGTCGTACCCCCTGGTGTACCAATAGTTAAAAATGGCTTTTTATTTTTTGTTAAAAGCGTTGGCGTCATGGAACTAAGCATTCGTTTATAAGGTGCAATTGAGTTTGCTTCTCCACCAATAGCGCCATACATATTAGGGCTACCTGGTTTAGCACTAAAGTCATCCATTTCATTGTTTAAAATAAAGCCAGCGTCACCTACTACGGTTCTGTTGCCATAGCCTCCATTAAGTGTTGTCGTTACGGCAACCATATTGCCTTCTGGATCTACCACACTAAAGTGTGTTGTTTCTTCCGAGGTTGGTGCAACACCTGCTCCAATTTGCTCGCTTGAACCTGCAACGCCCGGCTTATAATCCAACATTCTATTTTTGATATAGGTGCTACTTAGTAATGTTTTTTGTGGCACTTTATAAAAATCAGGATCTCCAATATGTGCCGCTCTATCTGCGTATGCGCGGCGCTCTGCTTCAATCATGAGTTGCACCGATGCTGGTGTTTGAAAACCCATTTTTTGAACATTAAAGGGTTCAATCATTTTTAGCATTTGACCAATTAAAATACCGCCACTACTTGGGGGTGCAAAACTAATAACATCGTAACCTCGGTAATTAAATACAATCGGTGTTCTAGATTTTGCTTTGTATTGTTTTAAATCTTCGAGCGAAATAATACCACCGCCTCTTTTCATTTCTTCAACAATAAGTGCTGCGGTTTCACCTTCGTAAAATCCTTTGGCCCCTTCTTTTTGGATTCTGGCAAGGGTATTTGCAAGCGCTACTTGAATAAGGGTGTCTCCAACTTTCCATTTTGTTTCTTTAACAAATGCAGAAGGCTTTGTTGAATATTGTATAAAATCTTTTTTTGTTCCGTTTAAACTAGAGGCTTCTTTTTCGGTGATTACAAAACCGAAACGCGCTAAATCGATAGCGGGTTGAATGAGCATTGCAAATGGAAGTTTTGCGTGTGCGTATGTGTCAAAAATACCAGCCACTGTACCCGGAACACCAGATGCCAAATGGCCATTTTGCGATAGGGCATCTTGTGCATTGCCAGCAGCATCTAGGTACATATCACGGTTGGCTTTTGCAGGTGCCGCTTCTCTGTAGTCGATACCAATAAGGGTTCCATCTTTTTTTCTAGCAAGCGTAAATCCACCACCGCCAATATTTCCTGCCCCAGGGTAAACTACGGCAAGTGCAAATTGCGTAGCAATGGTTGCATCAAATGCATTACCACCTTGCTTCATAATTTCGGCACCTACCATACTCGCAAGTGGGTGAGCGCTTGAAACACTAGCTCTGTTAAATGTGCCTGATTTTACTACACTATATTGATATGGATTTACTGCTTTATTAGGGCCAACAATAGTATTTTCATATTGACCCAAAACGCTGCTAGAGAAGCAAAATAAGAGGACTGTAAAGATTGTTGATTTCATGGTTGAAAATTACTCAATTTTTGGGTAAATCTGGGCCATTTTTTGTTACATTCACGCATTGTTTAACAATCCATACATGATTTAAATAACCGCTCACCAAGGTGTTTTAACAGCTATGAAAAAATGTTACTTTTTTGCCCTGCTATTTTTTGTGGTATTGCTGATTTCTAGTAATGCCGTATGGTCACAACAAGTGAGTCATAATAATGGTGGTGTTATGTCAAGTGCTACTATTTTGCAGTCTTTGAGAAAACTGCAAGTATTAGGTTCAGTATTATATATTGCTGCCCATCCCGATGATGAAAACAATAGCTTTTTGCCTTATTTGGCCAAAGAAAAAATGTACCGAACAGGATATTTGAGTTTAACTAGGGGAGATGGCGGTCAAAATTTAATTGGACCAGAACAGGGCATAGAACTTGGGATGATTCGGACCAAAGAATTATTAGCGGCCAGAGAAATTGATGGAGCCGAACAATATTTTACTAGTGCCTACGAATTTGGATTTAGTAAAAGTATGGATGAAGCCCTTCAGGTATGGGACCGTAAAAAAGTTTTAGCAGACGCCGTTTGGGTAATTCGTAATTACAAGCCAGATGTAATTATTGCGCGCTTTCCTCCGGACGCGCGCGCAGGTCATGGTCATCACAGTGCTTCGGCACAAATTGCAAGAGAGGCGTTTATTGCAGCAGCAGATCCGGGCCAATTTCCAGAACAACTTACTAACGGTGTTACAATTTGGCAGGCAAAAAGGCTACTTTGGAATACGTTTAATTTTGGTGGCGCCAACACAACAAGTAACGATCAATTTAAAATAGATGTAGGCGTTTATAATGCGCTTGAAGGAAAAAGTTATGGAGAAATTGGCGGTGAGGCGCGCAGTATGCATAAAAGCCAGGGCGAAGGAAGACCCCGCCGAAAGGGAGAAATACTTGAATATTTCACCACTATTTTAGGGGATGCGCCCACGCAAAGTTTATTAGATGGTGTTACGCTCGATTGGACAAGGCTTGGGGAAAATGCAAATGGTATTTCGGCATCGATTGATGCTACCATTGCCGCATACAATCCTTTGCAGCCGGCACTATCACTGCCTTCTCTGGTTGGTATTTACAAACAAATTAAGTCACTTCCAGAATCGGTGTGGAAGTCTTATAAGTTACAAGCTGTGCAACAAATTATTGAAGCTGCAGCAGGATTATCTTTGGAAGCATTTACAGTTTCTGAAAAAGCCGTTCAAGGAGATACCGTTAGTTTTACTTGTGCTATTAATAACAGATCTACTGCTAGTGTTACTTTAGAAAATATTGTTGTAACCAATCAATCATTTAACAAGCAGGTTGGACAACAATTGGTTCAAAATAAAAATTACAATTTCGCGGTAAGCTTAATCCCGGTAATTACAAAAAATCAATTTCAACCCTACTGGTTACAAGATCCTAAAAAAACCGATGGTATGTTTGAAGTTTCAAATTACCAAGTGCTTGGAAAAGCATGGAATGAACCAACTTTATCTGTTCAGTTTAATTGCAGGATTGAAGGTGTCGTTTTTACAATGACGAGGCCCGTACAATATAAATATGTAGACCTTGTTAAAGGTGAATGCGTAGAGCCGTTTATTCTTATTCCACCTTATGAACTCGTTGTAAAGCCAACGGTGGTTTTAACAAATGTTATTTCTGAAAAAGGGAAAAAGCACCAAGTATCACCGCTGCAGCTCACAGTATTATCCAATCAAGTTAAAAGGGGAGAAGCAAGGGTTGCGTATAGTATACTCGATCAAAAAACAGCGAAGGTATTGTATCAACAAAATGTTGATTCGGTATTTAAAAGTTCAAAAACAAATACAATTGTAGTACCAGTTACTTCATTTTATAATGAGGCTAAACAGGCAGGACCGCTTCATGCATCTGTTGACGTTACAAATAATACAGGAACCCAAACGTATACTGAACATGTTCAAAAAATAACCTACGATCATATACCCAATACGCATTACTTAATCCAAGATCTTGTTAAATTGGTGGATGCACCAATTCGGGTAAAAGGCAATAGAATAGGCTATATCGCCGGTTCTGGAGATTTTACAGAAGAGGCGCTTGTGCAACTCGGATACCGAGTAGAAAAAATTACAGCAGCTAATTGTACCCCCGAGTTTTTAGCCGGATTTGACGCTGTTGTTACAGGCGTAAGAGCTTATAATGTAAATGGATTTTTAAACGATGGGTATCAAGCGTTACTACAATATGTTGAGAAGGGCGGTAATTTAATTGTACAATACAACCGTACGGGAACAAATGGTTTAACGCCCCCAATAGGACCCTATCCATTTACAATTAGTGGCGGGTCAAGGGTCACCGAGGAAAATGCTGAAGTAGTATTTGAAGTTCCAACCCATCCTGTTTTGCAAACGCCTAACGTAATAACAGCCAGTGATTTTGAAGGTTGGATTCAGGAGCGAAGTACTTACCAGGCAACAGCTATCGATGCCCGATATGTGACACCATTATCTATGCATGATAAAAATGAAAAATCTTCTAATGGATCATTGATTACCTGTTCATATGGCAAAGGTAATTTTGCCTATGTAAGCCTAGCACTTTTTAGACAACTGCCTGCAGGGGTTTCTGGTGCCTATAAATTATTAGCGAACTTAATTGCTTTACCAAAACGTTAATACAATGTCTACAATTGATTGGGTTGTTTTGGTGCTTACATTTATTCTTATTATTTCCTATGGATTGTATAAAAGTAATGCTACAAAAAATTTAGAGGGCTACTTTTTAAGTAACCGCTCTATGCCTTGGTATTTGGTGTTACTAGGTATTATGGGTACACAGGCCAGTGCCATTACTTTTTTATCGGCACCGGGTCAGGCCTACACCGATGGCATGCGTTTTGTGCAATATTATTTTGGCCTACCACTTGCTATGATTGTTATTGTTGTGTGGTTTGTACCTGTATTTAGTAAATTAAAAATATTTACGGCTTACGAATTTTTAGAGCAGCGCTTTGATTTAAAAACCAGAACCTTTACTTCTTTTTTATTTTTATTATCACGCGGTTTATCTACGGGTATCAGTATTTATGCGCCTTCTATCATTTTATCGTCATTACTGGGTTGGGATATTTATTGGACCAATATTGTAATGGGAGGTATGCTTACTTTATATACCGTTAGTGGCGGATCCAAAGCAGTTGCTTACACCCAACAGCTCCAATTTGTGATCATATTTATTGGGATGGTGGTATCGGGTTATTATTTGGTGCATTTGCTACCGGATGGCCTCGGTTTTTCGGATGCCTTAAAAGTGGGCGAAGTATCCGGTAAATTAAATGTGATTACAACAGGCAGTACGGGTAGTGGATTTGATTTTAAAGACCGCTATAATATTATTAGTGGAACTATTGGCGGCTTTTTTTTAGCACTCTCTTATTTTGGTACCGATCAGTCACAAGTAGGCAGGTATATCACTGCAAAAAATGATAAAGAAAGTAAATTAGGACTCTTGTTAAATGGTGTAGTAAAAATACCCATGCAGTTTTTAATATTGCTATTAGGGGTTTTGCTATTTACATTTTATCAATTTAAAGAGTCTCCCATATTTTTTAATAGAACCGTTGAAACCAAAGCCTGGTCTACACCTTACAAAGATTCATTGGCTGCCATTCAAGATCAGTTTAAGGTAGCGCAGGCTACACAATTGGAACTCAATACGGCGCTTGTACAAACTAAAAACGCAGATACTGCGTTAGAAAATAAAATACAAAAAGGCGCCGCTTCATTAACGGCATTGCAAAAAAAATATAAAAATGTCATTGCAACTGCTGTGCCAGGCGCAGATGTGAATGATACCAACTATATTTTTTTACGTTTTGTGGTAGACTACTTACCTGTAGGACTCGTAGGCTTATTAATAGCTGTCATTTTTTTAGCAGCATGGGGTTCCATTGCAGCGGCACTCAATGCGCTCGCCTCTTGCACCGTTATAGATTTTCATTTGCGGTTCCGTTCAAAATCAATTGATGGAACAACGCTTGCCCAATCTGCCACAGATTATAAAACGTCTAAATGGTATACCTTGGCTTGGGGTGTTTTTTGCATTTTAACGGCTCAGTTTGCAACGGGTATGGGGAGCTTGATTGAAGCCGTTAATGTTCTTGGCTCTTTATTTTATGGTGTTATTTTAGGTATTTTTTTAGTGGCATTTTATGCTAAAAAAGTAGGTGGCACGGCTGTGTTTTGGGCTGCTATTGTAGGCGAGATATTTGTTATTGTATGTTTTTGTTTAGATAAGTATAACATTGTTGGTATTGGATTTTTATGGCTCAATGTAATTGGCGCTGTGTTCGTATTTCTTTTATCTATTTTGTTTTCTAAATTTAAAAAGCATGCCATTTAATACTGTTTCTTGGGCGCTTCGCGCAAATATTTACGAGGTAAACTTAAGGCAGTATACCAAAGAGGGAACTTTGCAAGCATTTGCAGCGCATCTTCCAAGACTGGCAGATATGGGTGTTACCGTTTTGTGGTTCATGCCTATTACTCCCATAAGTTTAAAAGGTAGGTTGGGTACATTAGGTAGTTATTACGCTTGTAGTGATTACACTTCTATTAATAGTGAGTTTGGAACCGAACAAGAATTTATTGCAGTTGTGCATGCCGCGCATAAACTTGGTATGAAAGTAATTATTGATTGGGTTGCCAATCATACAGGTCAGGATCATGTATGGACTATATCCAATCCAAATTTTTACATACAAGACGATCACGGGAATTTTACAGAACGCAACGGATGGAGTGATGTTATAGATTTAAATTATGATAACCAGCAAATGCGCACCGCTATGATTGATGCAATGCGTTACTGGGTAGATACGGCTGGTATCGATGGATTTAGGTGTGACATGGCCCATTTGGTGCCGCTTGATTTTTGGATTGAGGCTAGGCAAGCACTTGATGCAGTTAAGCCCCTATATTGGTTAGCAGAGTGTGAAGACACGCGCTATTTTGAAGCATTTGATACCACGTATGCATGGGCATTTATGCATGCGAGTGGCTCTATTCATAGGCATGAACCAAATCTAAATCCGGTATTGGAACAGCTTAAACTATATGCAAGCGAAGGGCCTAATACACAAAAGTTATTTTTTACATCCAACCATGACGAAAATAGTTGGAACGGAACGGAGTATGAAAAATATGGTGTAACAGCTAAAGCATGGGCTGTATTTACGGCTACTTGGGGTGGCTTGCCACTTGTATATAGTGGTCAAGAAATTCCCAACCACAAGCGTTTGTCATTTTTTGAAAAAGATGAACTGGCATGGTTGCTGCAAACAAAACAA
>JAIYCS010000131.1 GCA_027487895.1 Sediminibacterium sp.
GATAGGAGGTTAGTTTTCATGGCAGATAGGTATTTAGGTATACTATAATGCGAAGTTACATACATTTGCGGTGCAGGCAACTACAATTACAGGATTGGTAATTATTATCTAAACTAACAATTGTAAGCCTATTTTATTGTTAAGAATATTGTAATTCAATTATGAGTAAGGAAATAACCCCAAGAGCCCAGGATTATTCGCAGTGGTACAACGATTTGATTATTAAAGGAAGCCTCGCAGATCATAGTGCGGTTAGGGGCTGTATGGTGATTAAACCCTATGGTTTTGCGCTATGGGAAAACATGCGTGATGTACTAGACAAAATGTTTAAAGACACGGGTCACCAAAATGCATACTTCCCTTTATTTATTCCTAAAAGTTTATTTGAGGCAAAAAAAAAAAATGCAGAAGGTTTTGCAAAAGAGTGTGCGATTGTTACGCATTACCGTTTAAAAACCGATCCTAACAATAAAGGAAAATTAATTGTAGATCCAGAAGCAAAACTAGAAGAAGAACTAGTAGTGCGTCCAACATCTGAAGCGATTATTTGGAACACCTATAAAGGATGGATTCAGTCGTATCGTGATTTACCAATACTTGTAAACCAGTGGGCCAATGTGGTACGCTGGGAAATGAGAACCCGACTTTTTTTACGCACTGCCGAGTTTTTATGGCAGGAAGGTCATACCGCGCATGCTACTAAAGCAGAAGCAGTAGAAGAAACCACCAAAATGTTAGATGTGTACGCCGATTTTGTAGAAAATTGGATGGCACTACCTGTAATTAAAGGTGTAAAAACAGCCAACGAACGTTTTGCTGGTGCCGAAGATACCTATTGTATAGAGGCTATGATGCAGGATGGTAAAGCGTTACAGGCAGGTACCTCACACTTTTTAGGACAAAATTTTGCAAAAGCTTTTGATGTTAAATTCTCTGATAAAAACAACAACCTAGAATATGTTTGGGCTACCAGTTGGGGCGTGAGTACCCGTTTAATTGGTGCACTCGTGATGGCGCATAGTGATGATCAAGGACTTGTGTTACCACCAAAAATTGCGCCACTACAAGTTGTGATTGTTCCAATTTTTAAAGGAGACGAACAAAAAGCAGCCATCGATGCAAAAGTAACGGTGATGATGGCCGAATTAAAAGCGCTTGGTGTTTCTGTAAAATATGACGATAGCGATAATGCAAGACCCGGATGGAAATTTGCAGAATATGAAATGAAAGGGGTGCCTGTAAGAATTGCCATTGGTGCTAGAGATTTAGAACAAAATATTGTAGAAGTGGCAAGACGTGATACCAAAGAAAAAGCAAATGCATCAATTGATGGTATCGGACTTCATGTAAAAAATTTATTAGACGAAATTCAGGCTAATATTTTTAATAGAGCCAAGGCTTTTAGAGATGATCATATTACGGAGGCTAATACTTGGGATGAATTTGTTGATTTACTAGATAACAAAACCGGATTTATATCGGCACATTGGGACGGTACACCGGAAACAGAAGAAAAAATTAAGGAACAAACCAAGGCTACCATTAGATGTATTCCTTTAGATAATAAGCAGGAAGCGGGCACTTGTATTTTATCGGGTAACCCTTCTACACAGCGCGTTTTATTTGCGAGGGCTTATTAATCTATGAAGAAGCAAAAAGAGTACCATCCATCCATGCAGCCCTATCTAGATGGGCAGGTGATATTATTTGATAAGCCACTTAAATGGACATCCTTTGATATCATTAAAAAAGTGCGTTACCAAACGCGCATTGCAAAAGTAGGTCATGCCGGAACCCTAGACCCACTTGCTACAGGGCTTTTAATTGTTTGCACGGGAAAATTTACTAAGCAAATCAATGATTACATGGGCATGGAAAAAGAGTACACCGGTACCATTACACTGGGTGCTACAACCCCTACTTTTGATTTAGAAAGTGAGCCTACTAATATTACCTCATTGGAAGATATTTCGGCACAGAAAGTGTTGGATGCCACCGCTCAATTTACGGGAGCTATTATGCAAATGCCGCCCATGCACTCTGCCATTAAAAAAGATGGACAGCGATTATATTATGCAGCTCGAAGTGGTGAGGTCGTAGAAATAGATCCAAGGCCTGTTACGATTTACGAATTTGAAATCACAAATATTGAATTGCCCCTAGTGCATTTTAGGGTCTTGTGTAGCACTGGAACCTATATTAGAAGCCTCGCCAACGACTTTGGCGCAGCACTAGGTGTTGGTGGGCATTTGAGTAGCTTAAGACGTACAAAAATTGGATCTTTTAAAGTAGAAGACGCCATGCAAATTGCAGCATTTGAAGATCATATTGCTGCGCTAAAAGGGGAGACCGATACCAAACTGTAAAGCCAGGTTGTTTACTTTTAAACCAGAGGCGCGCGTTTCTGTAATAGCAAAATTATTAAAGCTCATCCATCCATTGTTTTGCTGGCGTGCAGGATCTTTAACGCGGTAGGCTAAATCAAAGCGTAATAAAAAATACGAGAAGTCAAACCTAAGTCCGGTACCTACACCAATAGCTAGGTCTCTTCCAAAATTTTTAAATGTAAAATGTGCATCAGGTTCGGTGGCATTTTTTTTGACGTTCCAAATATTTCCAATATCTGCAAATACAGCGCCCCCAATTTTAACGGATGAAAAATCAGCAACTGTAAAACGGTATTCGATATTTGTTTCGAGTTGCATGTCGCCAAAACGGTCTCTATAACTAGAGTTCACCGTGTCGCTAAATACGGAGCTACCAAGGCCTAGCTGTCTGAGCCCCCATGCGCGCATGCTATAAGGTCCACCCGCAATAAACTGTTTAAAAAACGGTAAGCTTTTACCTAAAACAGGATCGGAGCCATAGTTATAACCAAAGCCAGCAAAAGCGCGGTATGCAAATTCAGATTTTCTGTAACGGTTTAATTGTCGGTACTCCGTTTCGGTTTTAATGTAGCGGTATACATTGTTTTTAATGCTTGGAAAAACTTCAAAAATAGCACCTGCTTCTTCGGCACTGATGCGCAGGTAGTGACTTCTATTTTTATGTTTGACACTATTAACGGTTCTGATAAAAGAAAAGCTTTGACTAAAAATATTGCCCTCATTAAAAGAAGCTTGTAAAAACGGATTATTTTTAATAAGGCTATCTAGTCCACCAAGTCTGGTGATACCATAGAGTTCTAAATTAAGTGGTTTGTACAACCAAATATTATCGCCACTCTTTTTTTGTTGGTGCCACTCGTAACCAATACTAGTAACCAAAGAATTTAACTGGTAGTAATCTTTTCTATCTACATATGAACCGTTGATAGAAATAAGCGTTCTTTGATTGTCTAATGCCTTTATTTTCTTCCAATTTTTAAAGGGCTGCATGATGTGCGGAATCGCATAAGTATGTCCTGCATTGATTAAAAAAGTTTGTACAATATTATTATCGGTAGCACCAATTAAATTTAGTTCTACCCCAGTTCTAAAATTAGTAACAGATTGAATGGCCTGCTTCCAAACGTTGCGGTTGGTGTAGTTTAAATTGGTAGAAATACCGAGCGTATTACCAGTTACAATATCTGCAGAGTTGCGGCTACCTTCTAAATCGATAGAAGCACTTTGTTTAGAAGCGGGCACTAAAAACAAATGAATGTCAAGGCTGTCTTTTGCTGTTTTTATAACTCTAGCATCTACTTGCTGCCAAGCACCTATTTGCCCTACAGTATTAAGCGTTTTGTAGTAAAGCCCTTCATTGTAAAGGGTTCCAGGATATAAATAATTATGCTGGATGAGGGGTTTGCTGCTAAATTTTCCCGTTTTATTGTGAAAAAGAATTTGCTTGTTAAAGGTGTTGGTTAAATACCTATTACCAATTAAAGTATCCGGTGATTCGTAAATACTTACTTCTGGATAATAGTGAACGGCTCTTATTGTAAATGGTGTTGTTTGATTGGTGTCAAGTGCCTTTTTATTTTTTATGAGAATATCCCAGTTGATATTTGATTGTTGTTTGGCCTGGATACTATCAATTCGGTTAATTTGTAAAAAAGGATTGGTGACAATTTCTAACAGTTTGGTATCTACGGTATCAACTTCTGCCACTAAATTTTCTTTGGTAAAACCAAAGTACCCATTGTTTCGATAAAGGTTTGTTAATCGGTCCAAGTCCTGACTGATGGCTTCTTTGGTGTAGGTGCTACCTTGTTGAAGGAAGCTTTCCTTGGTATGCTTATTGGTTAGTTCTTGCAAACTACTGTCTTCGATAGCGTAGCCCACTTTGTTAACCAGTGTTTTACTGCCGGTATTGATTTTTAATGCAATGTAGGTTTGTAACTGATCACCAACTGTGTCTACTCTAACTGAATCCGTAAAAGAAGCTCTATAAAAACCCCTGGTTTGTAAATAGGCATTCATGAAGCTAATAGAACGCTGTAAGTTAATGGGTTCAAATACCGCAGGCTGCTTCATTTTATAAAAAAAGCCAAATTTTTGGATGCTTCGGATCCGAATACTGTCGTCCCAATAATTATCTAGTTCGGTAGTTAATTGTTTTTTCTCATCTTTGGACCCTGTACCGGCAATTTCAATTTTATTGTTGTAAACAAAAGCCTTGTTAATAGGGTAGTTGACAACCGTTGTTCGGCGTTGTTCGGAACAGGCAGATAACACACAAATCACAACAATAGTGACAAGTGTACTGGTTAAATAATTAAAATTGCTTACTAAACGCATAACGATGGTTACAAAGTCTGAGCTCAAATATATCCAATCTTTGTCCGACAAAAAAGTTAGACTTGAAACCGGTTGTTTTATTGCCGAAGGCGTAAAGATGGTGGGAGAAATGATTGCTGCAGGTTATCCTTTAAAAGCCGTGTATGCGCTTGATAGTTGGGAGTCGCCAGATCCTTCCATTGAAGTAACCCGCATTGAAGCATTTGAACTTGAAAAAATGAGCATGCTTCAAACACCCAACCAGGTACTAGCTGTTGCCATGATGCCTCATAAAAAAGAGGTATTAAATTTGGAGGGGCCATTAACAATTGTACTAGATGGTATCCAAGACCCAGGAAATATGGGCACCATTATTAGAACCGCAGATTGGTTTGGCATTACACAAATAGTAGCTAGTGAAGACACGGTAGATGTATACAATCCAAAAGTAATTGGTGCTACCATGGGTAGTTTTATGCGCGTATCAGTCACTTATAAAAATTTAGCTGAATGGATACCTGCCATAAAACTTCCAGTGTATGGCGCTTTATTAGAAGGCGAAAATGTATTTACAATAAAAACGCCTCAGAAAGGCCTTCTTGTTATTGGTAGTGAAGGAAAAGGTATTCGTGAGAATATTTTGGAATTCATCACACATCCGGTTACCATTCCTAAAATTGGTGATGCAGAATCTTTAAATGCAGGTATCGCCGCAGGTATTATTGTTGCGCAGTTAACGCGCTAGTTATTTAAATTCAATGGCTTTTACCGGACTTATTTTTGGAATGAGTAGCGTTGGTAAAAACAGGGATACAAAACAAACTATTGTAGTGCCAGCACAAACGGCAGCTACCTGCCAGCCAATAACTTTTACGGGTGCCACTGAAATGTAATAAGACGCTTCGTCGAGTGTAATAAATCCGGTAGCTTGTTGTAAGAAACAAATACCAAGTCCTATAATAAGTCCAAAGCCAACGCCAGCAAGGGTTATAAAGGAAGCGTATACAATAAATATTTTTTGAATGGTCCAGTTTGTGGCTCCCATCGATTTTAAAAGTCCAATCATGTTGGTGCGTTCTAGCATTAATATGAGTAGGCAGGTCATTAAATTAATAAGCGCTACAATACCCATCACAATAAATACAACATTGCGGTTGACGTCTTGAATGTCTAGCCAGTCAAAAATATTTGGGTATACTTCTTTGATGCTTTTACTCATCCATACTGTAGGTAGTGCATTGGATAAATTGCTACTTACTGTGTCAATGTTTTGGTATTGATGTATAAAAACTTCATAGCCGCCAATTTGATTGGGTTCCCAATTATTAATGCGCCTGATGAGGTTGATATCTGCTATCATAAATAATTTATCATACTCGTCTATGCCAGTATGATAAAAGCCAACAACCACTAATTTGCGGTAGGTTTTTTGAGCATCTGAATTGGCGGCAACAAAATGAACCTTAATGGTATCATTTATTTTAATTTGAAGCTGCTTTGCAACAGCGTCCGAAACAAGGGTTTCTTTGCTGTACAAACTATCCGTAAATTGAATCCACCTACCAGCTACTAAAAACTGCTTGAGCGCACTGTGGTTTTCATTTTTTTCGATGCCTTTAATAAGTACGCCTTCAATATCATTTTGGGATTCTAATACCGCAGATTTTGTTGCAAAACTGTTGTAAGAAGTTACGGTAGGCGTTTCCGATATAATTTTTTCGATGAAACTATTTTTGGTGAGCGGCAGCTCTTCAGATATCAAGGATTTGCCCGTCTCATATTTTTGTACCCGTATATGACCCCAAAAGCCAAAAATTTTATCCGCCACCTTTTCCTGAAAACCATTTACAAATGCAAGCGTAATGATCATGGCCGTAATGCTCACGGCAGTGGCCGCCACAGAAAGCCGGATGATAAATCTGGAAAAGCTTTGCTGCTTGTTAAAAGCGATGCGTTTGGCAATATGGTAGGATAGGCCCAAAAAGGTTGTTTTGGTAAAATTACGAATAGTATTTTTGTAAGCATGAATCTATCCCATAAATATTGGACTGGCTGTATACTCTTACTATTTGTTTGTTTGATTGCGCCTAAAGCGCAGCGTGCGCCAGACCAAATTTATATGTCCAATATTAAAACGGCGGTTCTTTTTCAGCAAAATGATCAATTTTCTATTCCTATTATAAGGCTTCAATCATCTGATGCGTTAGAACTTCATTTTGATGATTTATCGGGGGTGCCTAAAAATTATTTTTATAGTTTTCAACTTTGCAACGCCGACTGGACACCTGCCATGTTAAATCCATTTGATTATATCAGTGGCTTTCCTCAAAATAGAATTAGCATGTACCGTGTATCAAGTGTTGCATTAACGCGTTATGTGCATTATCAAGTACTCTTACCCGAAAAAAATTCCGTTCCAACAAAAAGCGGTAATTATATTCTAAAAGTTTTTTTAGACAACGATACTTCTAAAATTGCGTTTACAAAAAGGTTCTATGTGCTAGACGAAAAAGTTACGGTAGGCGCTGGTATCACTCAGCCTTACGGTTCCGACATTATGCGCACGCATCAAAAAATTCAGGTCAATGTGGGTACTAAAGAGTTAAATATTTTAAGCCCAGGACAGCAAACAAAACTGCTTATTTTACAAAATAATAAATACATCGGCGCTGGTTTTATAACACAGCCTACATTTATTAGAGGTAAAAATTTTGAATATTCAACAGAAGATGCCCCCTTTATTTTTGAAGCCGGAAAAGAATACCGCTGGGTAGATCTTCGAAGTTTTAGATTTGAGTCGGATAGGGTTGTTAGAACCGATAAAACTACAACGCCATTAACCATTGTTGTGAAACCAGATTTTACAAGAAACGATCAGCGCAATATTTTTTACATCGATGCCAATGGCTGGTCAACAACCGCTAGTACCGAACTTATTAATCCTTGGTGGCAAGGCGATTATGCAAACGTGAATTTCACCTACGTACCCCCCGGATTAAAGCCGTTCCCAGGCAAAGAAATGTATATGGTTGGTGCACTAACCGGAAATATGATCGGGGATACTGCAAAAATGGAATTTGACCCTAGCGTAGGCGCCTACACCAGAACCCTGCTCTTAAAACAGGGTTTCTATAATTATACGTACCTTACTAAAGATAAAGGAGCTCCTTTATCCACTTCTTCTTTTACCCTAACAGACGGTAATTTTTGGGAAACTGAAAATGATTATACCGTTTTTTACTACTACAGGACACTTGGTGGCCGTCATGACGAGTTAATAGGCTTTGCCAAGGTGAATTCACGAAATCAGCTCAGAACCAGATAATTTGGTGTATTTAATGCCTTAAAAATTAGGGAGAATTGAGGGCAAACCTTACTTTTGCACCGGCAGGTCTTACACGACCAGCTCCTGCAGAACCTCCCCAGGGTAGGAATACAGCAAGGATAAGCGGTTGAGCGGTGCGATGTGAGTAGCCTGCCATTTTTTTTATTCCCCGTCTATTTCGGGGAATTTACATTTAACAGAAAAACCATGAAGTTTTTTATTGACACGGGCAACCTCGCTCAAATTAAAGAAGCCTACGATTTAGGCATTTTGGATGGTGTTACAACCAACCCAACGTTGATGGCTAAAGAAGGCGTTAAAGGCGAAGAAGCCATTGCCAACCATTACAAAACAATTTGCGAAATGGCAGATGGTGATGTAAGTGCCGAAGTACTTTCTACCGATTTTGCTACGATGGTAGAAGAAGGTAAAAAACTAGCTGCGATACATCCAAATATTGTGGTGAAAGTGCCACTTATTAAAGATGGTATTAAGGCCATCAAGTGGTTTACCGATAATGGTATCAGAACCAACTGTACCCTTGTATTTAGTGCTGGTCAAGCAATATTAGCGGCTAAAGCAGGCGCTACGTATGTGTCTCCATTTATTGGAAGAATTGACGATAGCTCTTGGGATGGAATGGAGCTCATTGCTCAAATCCGTCACATTTACGATATCCAAGGATTTAAAACAGAAATATTAGCAGCGTCTATTAGAAATGCGCTTCATATTGTTAAAGCTGCAGAAGCAGGTGCCGATGTATGTACCTGTCCGCTAGATTCTATTTTAGGACTTCTAAAACATCCTTTAACAGATATTGGACTTGCTAAATTTATTGAAGACGCTAAAAAAATGTAGTGGCTAAAAATTTTTAGACCCAACCAAATGGCCGCACTTGTGCGGCCATTTGTATTTAGTGCTTGTATGCTTTTTTCTTGATCATGCCGCCCTTGGTGTCTTTAACAGAAGTCATTACCACAAATGCAGTGGGACTTATTTTTTCGATTTCGGTATTTAGTTTATTGATCTCTAATCTGGTAATAACAGTATAGATGATGTCAAGATCATCGCGTTCGCCTGTTTTGCCAACGCCTTTTGCACCTTTGTAGATAGTTACACCTCTGCCCATTGTTTGTACAATCATATCCCTCATTTCTTTGCAGTGCGGTGAAACAATGGTGACCCCAATATATTCGTCGATGCCTTCTATAATAAAATCGAGTGTTTTGGAAGCTGCAAAATAGGTGATCATTGAGTAGAGTGCTGTTTCGATAGATAGTAAAAAGGCAGCAGATCCAAAAATCATAACATTGATGATGATAATAATATCACCAATAGTTACGCCCATTTTTTTGCTTACATAAATGGCGAGTACTTCGGTACCATCAATAACGCCACCGCCTCTAATGGTGAGGCCAATACCGGCACCTAGAAAAATACCGCCAAATGCTGCTACCAGTAATTTGTCGTTGGTGATGATTGGGAAATGAACAAATGCAACACAAATACCTAAGCCAATAATAGCGAGTAATGTTTTGAATGCAAATGATTTTCCTAAAGCAAAATAACTTAGAAAAATAAAGGGGATATTGATGAGTACAATTAATACCGATAAGGGAAGCTGTGTGAGTTCGGTGAGTAAAAGCGAAACACCGGTTACACCACCATCAATAAATTTATTGGGTAATAAAAAACCGTTTAGGCCAAAGCCAGCAGCAACAATGCCTAAAAAAATATATAGACTGCTCTTGATTTCCGCTTTAATGGAAACCCTTTTTCTCTTATATCTTCTTGCTTTTTGAAACCTGGTATTTTGTAGAGGTGTTTCCATGTAATTATTGGTGTTTAAGGGCTTCGCGCTTAGATAAATTGGATAGTTGTGGGTGGTCTTTTACAAAACGAATCACCCATTTTTTATTGGTATACGCATAGGCGCGCAGCGCCCAGCCAATCGCTTTGTTTACAAAAAACTCGTTGGTGTTTATGCGGTTAACAATATATTTTTCTAGTAATTCCGTGTTGGTTTTTTCTTTGTAAGGTAGTTGAAATAAAATACTCATACGCTGTAGCCAAATATTATTTGACTCATTCCACTTTTGCGTAGTAGGCTCTAAGACTGCTGGAAATTTGATAAAATATTTTCCAATCACATTTGAATTGATAGAATCAACACTGTCCCACCAGCTATTATGCGTAAGCATCCACTCAATGAGTGCTATTGTTTTGTTGGTCCATAACTTGTGGTGAAAAGCAAGGAGTTCTATGGCAAAATAATGCAGCTCCCGCTGTGGTTCTTTAAAAGCTTCTTTAATAATGTTTGATAGCTCTGTGTGGCTTGTTATTGGATTTGTTTTATAAAAAGCCTTACAAATGCTTCGGCGCTCCGGTGTTTGCAATCCAAAAAATTCAAACTGATGCAACAGGTATGCTTTGGCGCCCGCTGCTTTTGCAGCGTTGGCGCCTGCTGCAAATTCTTTTTTTATTTGAATAATATAAGGATGCGCCATACACTAATTTATAAATGAACCACTTGTCTTGTTTCGTAACTTTTTTTAGCAGCCACCAGTACTTTCATGATGTTAATGCCTTCTTGTGGCGTAACGGGTACTGGTTTATTTTCTAGAATGGCTGCTGCTACTGCTTCATAATATTTGCCGTAATCGCCACGCTCACTTTCTATGATGGTACTTGTAATTACCCCATCTGTATCGGTACTGAGGATGCCATAATTTTTGGGATCTTCATTACCCCAATTTTCTCCACCCGGTTTGTGGCCTGCTAACAATAAGTCTTCTTGTACATCGGATCTATTTTTTATGAAACAGCCCTTGGTTCCATATATTTTATAGCCAGGCCCTTGCTGCATAAACACCATACCACTGGTAAGTAATATGCGGTGGGTAGGGTAGTATAAAATAAGCGTGAAATAATCATCTACCACAGATACGGATCTTGTGATGCGAAGGTCTGCAAACACAGCAGTAGGCATGCCCGAAAGTTGAATGGCCTGATCTACAAGGTGTGGCCCAAGGTCTAGTAATACGCCAGCGCCCGGGGTTGGTTGCTCTTTGTGCACCTTAGGACTTAAGGTGGTGCGGTAACGTTCGTAAGAAATTTGAACGTCCAATAAACTTCCAATCTTATTTTGTGCAATGAGTTTTTGTATGGTTAAAAAATCGGCATCAAAACGTCTGTTTTGGTATACTGTTAAAATTTTTTGTTGCTGCACTGCAAGTGCAGCGAGTTCTTCGGCTTCTTCTACGGTAACGGTAAATGATTTTTCAACCACCACGTGTTTGCCGGCAAGTAAGGCTTGTTTGGTATACGCAAAGTGTGTATCGTTAGGGCTATTAACAACTACTAAATCGATAGTTGGGTCGGTTAAGATTTCTTCGTAAGATGCATAGGATGTTACGCCCGGATACACGGATTGAATATTTTTAGAAGAGCGTTCCCACGCGCCCGCTAGCATAAAATTAGGATTCAAGTGTATAAATGGCGCGTGGAACACACGACCACTCATGCCAAAAGAAACAAGTGCTGTTTTTATCATGGCTTAAAGTTAGGAAAATCCAAGCGGGGTATAAAAACAAAAACCCCCTGAATTTTCAGAGGGTTTTTGTAAATCTTTAGAGGTGATTTTTTATAGGCTTTATATTTTATAAAAGCCTATAAAAAGCACTATCCAGCAACCTGCTTTCTAATAATATTTAAAGCGCCACCTGCTTTAAACCACTCAATTTGTTGTTGGTTGTAAGTATGGTTAGCCTCGATAGAATCGGTTGAACCGTCTTTGTGAGTTAACACTAAAGTTAACGGCTTACCTGGTGCAAAGCTTGTTAAGCCAATTACATCGATACTATCATCTTCCTGAATTTTATCGTAGTCTGCTTTGTTTGCAAAAGTTAAGGCCAACATACCTTGTTTTTTAAGGTTTGTTTCGTGGATACGTGCAAATGATTTTGTTAATACCACACGCACACCTAAATGACGAGGTTCCATAGCAGCATGCTCACGAGAACTACCTTCTCCGTAGTTTTCATCACCCACTACAATGGTACCAATACCTGCGGCTTTATAAGCTCTTTGAGTATTTGGAACCGTATCAAATGAACCTGTTAATTGATTTTTTACGCTGTCTGTTTTTTCATTGAAAAAGTTAACCGCGCCAATTAACATGTTGTTAGAGATATTATCTAAGTGACCACGGAATTTTAACCAAGGACCTGCCATTGAAATATGGTCTGTGGTACATTTTCCTTTCGCCTTAATTAATAATTTTAAAGACTTTAAATCAGTTCCTTCCCATGCAGCAAAAGGATCTAATAATTGTAAACGCTTAGAAGCTGGATCTACAGCAACAACAACGCTAGAACCATCTACTGCAGGAGCTTGGTAGCCTGCATCTTCTACTGCAAAACCTTTAACTGGTAATTCGTCACCAGTAGGGGCGTCTAATTTTACTTGTTCGCCTTTATCGTTGGTTAAAGTATCTGTTAATGGATTAAAAGTTAAGTCACCCGCAATGGCAAGTGCTGTAACAATTTCTGGAGATGCAACAAATGCAAATGTGTTAGGGTTACCATCGGCACGCTTAGCAAAGTTTCTATTGAAAGAATGTACGATGGTATTTTTTTCTTTTTTCTCTGCACCCACGCGCTCCCACATACCAATACAAGGTCCACAAGCATTTGCAAATACTTTTGCACCAATTTGACTAAACACGTCTAAGAAACCATCTCTTTCGATGGTATATCTTA
>JAIYCS010000034.1 GCA_027487895.1 Sediminibacterium sp.
AGCGCCCAAGTTCTTCCACTTCGCCAGCAAGCCGCTGTTATTGACGAGGTGTTAACGGATCGACTCAATCATTTACTTCCATCACTCATGGAAAAAAATGATATTGACATGTGGGTATTAATCACTAGAGAATACAATGAGGACCCAATTGTAAAAACCATGCTACCTGCCACATGGCTCAGTGCAAGAAGAAGAACCATACTCGTTTTTTATTATAATCCGCAAACAAAAGAGTATCAGAAATTAGCTGTTGCTCGCTATAGTGTGGGAGAATCTATTAAAGCAGCCTGGGATATGAAAGCCCACCCCGACCAGTGGGACGCCCTTAACGCTATTATCACAAAACTTCAGCCCAAAAAAATTGCCGTTAATACCTC
Organism: Sediminibacterium sp.; assembly: GCA_027487895.1. Classification (GTDB taxonomy): domain Bacteria; phylum Bacteroidota; class Bacteroidia; order Chitinophagales; family Chitinophagaceae; genus Sediminibacterium. The sequence continues at coordinate 378 of JAIYCS010000034.1, forward strand.
GGTTCATTTTGGCCACGCCGATGGTTTAGACCATACCGAGTATGAAACATTTAAACAAAAACTTCCTGCACCTTTTGCATCTAAAATAGTTTCGTCGGAACCATTAGCTATTGCATGGCTTGAAACTAGAACCGATAAAGAACTGCAGTTTTATCCGCAACTTATTAAAATGAGTAAAGATATTATTGCCGAAGGTTTTAGTAGCAAAGTAATTACACCCGGCATAACAACTACCGAAGATTTAGTGTGGTGGTACCGTCAAGAAATCATTAAGCGTGGGTTTACTACATGGTTTCATCCATCGGTAGAAATTCAGCGCAATGACTCAGTTGCTTTTGACCACCTAACCGCCTTTACCAGTAAGGGCTACAATAGCAAAGACGTTATTGTTCAAGGAGATTTATTACATGTAGATTTTGGCATTACCTATTTGCGTTTAAACACAGATATTCAGGAGCATGCTTATGTTTTAAAACCTGGCGAAACAAGTGCGCCCATTTATTTACAAAAGGCATTAGAAACCGGAAACCGTTTGCAAGACATTTTAACCGATCAGTTTAAAGAAAACAAAACGGGCAATCAAATTTTATCGGATGCACTAGCGCAAGCAAAAAAAGAAAATATCAATGCTACCATTTACACCCACCCAATTGGATTTCATGGACATGCCGCCGGACCTGCCATAGGCATGTGGGATATGCAAGGTGGTGTTCCGGGCACGGGTGATGTTCCCATGCATTACAAAACAGCCTATTCTATTGAACTTAATGCAGCAGTTGATATCAAAGAATGGAAAAAAACCATTCGCATTATGTTAGAGCAGGATGGCTATTTTGATCAATCTGGCTTTAGATATATTAATGGGAGACAAACCAAGTTGCACCTTGTAGGTAATTAGTTATTGAGCCCTATTTTTTCTAAAAATCTTAGATGAGCTAAAATATAATAGGAAGCCAGAAATTACCGTTACAAGACCAAAAATCGAAAATGCCCTTAACAATATATTTCCAAAATTATCTCTGCCTTCATAGTCCATGGTATGAAGCATCCATAAAAAATCAAATAAGCGCCACTTGTCATTTCTAAATTTCTGAACAGTACCAAGTTCCGATGCTACATATACAGTTGTTTTAGAAGCATGCTCAAAACTTATTGCATAAGCAGGCAATTCACCAGAACGGTATTCGTGATGCGGATGAATACTGTCTACTTTTTCTACCTTAACAACTTTGGCATCTTCTGCAAAGTGTCTTTTAGCAACAGCTACCGCTTCATCTTTAGAAAGTGGAGCACGTAAATTACCCGTTTGTGCATCTGCTAAATGATTCATTAATTGAGTATGATTGGTATGTGAACCCATATCATGTAATGCAGACACGCACCTTATTTGATAAAAGGGTTTTCCTAAAATATCTATAAGCTGTATAGATACTAGCGAGTCAATTTTATGGTTTTGCTTAATAGCATCAAGTGCAGCAGTTGGGGAAACCAATTGAACATTTGAACTTAATAATGGAACTCTTTTGCGCTGCATGTCACCATGTACTTCATCAATATTATTCCAGCTAAAGTAGAGACCACCAATAGTCCATAGCATAAATTGAATACCAAGTAGCACTCCTAGTATTCTATGTGATTTTCTGATATAGTATTGTTTACTTTTTGCCATATATATATATGTTTTTTAAAAAACCACCACCGCTTTTACTACTTTACTATTAGGGTTTAACCAGCTTTCAAATTGAGTAGCCACCCCACTAAAAGCTACTTTATGTGTAATGTAGTTTGCAGGTTGTACCAATCCATTTTTTATAGCGTCCATTACATGCTCAAAATCCGAAACATTGGCATTTCTGCTACTCATTAAGGTCGCTTCACGTTTATGAAATTCGGGGTGACTAAAACTAATAGGCTCTTTTTGTAAACCCACTAGCACATAACGTCCACCATGAGCCAAATAAGCAAAGGCATTGTTTATTGCTTTTAAATTTCCAGTGGCATCCAATATAACAGTAGGCATATTATTATTCGTTATTTGCTTAAGCGACTCCATTACATCTTGTGAGAGCGGATTAATGGTATGCTCAACTCCAACATGAGTTGTACAAAATTGTAACCGATCTTCATTTACATCTACAACAATAACGTGAGCACCAGCAATACGTGCAAACTGAGCAATACCAAGCCCAATAGGGCCTGCGCCAATTACAAGCACAAATTCGCCATTGGTAACAGCGGCTCTTTTTACAGCATGGGCTCCAATAGCAAGAGGTTCTACAAGTGCTAATTCATCTAAACTTAACCCTTCGCTTTTTAAAAGTGCATGATTTGGAACCGTTACAAATTCGCGCATACCACCATCGATATGAACACCAAAAACACGCATGTTAACGCAACAATTATTTTTACCGCTATTACAAGCAATGCAATTCCCACAATGCATGTAGGGAATTATTGTAACCTTATCGCCAGCAGCAAATCCAACTGCTTTTGTTTCTACAATTGTAGCTGCAAGTTCATGTCCTAAAATGCGGGGATAATTAAAATAAGGCTGCGTTCCTTCAAAAGCATGCAAATCTGTTCCGCAAATACCAATACGTTCTATTTTTAAAAGCGTTTCTCCCTCGGCAGGGGTAGGCATTTCAGTGTTAGAATAATCAAACCTACCAGGCGTTGTGCAAACGAGTGCTTTCATACCGCTAAATTACTGCTTTGTAAACACCATACAGTGTTGCCATGGCAGATTGTCTATATTTTTATCAAATGCAAAGCCTGCTGCTTTAAATTCTTTAATAGCCTGCGCTTCACTCATTTTGTGGATGGTTTTAATGGGCACAGTTGGGTCTTCGGCCCTAAATTCTACCAACACTAATTTACCACCCGGTTTTAAAGCAGCTCGCATGGATAAGGCCATTTCGTACGGAAAAGAAAACTCATGATATACATCTACTAGTAGCATCATGTCAATGGTATTTTCAGGTAAAGACACTTTTTGTTCTGTACTTAATACAGGTACAATACGTGATAATTTTTCCTGCTTGATCCTTGCGTTTAAATAGGCAATCATTTCAGGCTCCACATCCACTGCAAACACTTTACCCGTTCCCACCATTTTTGAAAGAAGGGCACTATGATAGCCACTGCCCGCTCCTATATCTGCAACAACCATACCTGGCTTTACGGCTAAATTTTTTAATAATAGAGAAGTGTTTTCTTCCATTTCTCTTTCCTCTCTTTCGAGCCAATCTATCCCGAAATGACTCATTACATGTGCAATTTGCCTACCCATGTACCACTTATTTATTCCATTTGGATCCCCTGCACGTATTTTATATCGGTCTTGACCGATGGTGCAAAAGCTTACTGTCAAAAAAAGAGTAGATAATAGGGTGGCTTTTATTAAATGCATACTTCAATTTAAACCAAAAAAGGGTTTCTGCCAATAATTGAAAAAATGAAAGGCAGTAGGGCTAAATTTCGTAAATTGTAATATGCCAAAATATAACATAACCCAGCACTACAAGCTTTGGACTTTAGTTTCTTTTTTATTATTCTCACTGATTGCCAAGGGTCAACAACCTAATATTATTTACATCCTTACCGACGATCTTGGCTATGGTGACGTGAGTGCTTATAACTCCAAATCAAAAATTGCTACCCCCTGGATAGATGCCTTAGCTAAAGAAGGTATGAGATTTACAGATGCACATTCCAATTCATCTGTTTGCACTCCAACCAGATATGGCATATTAACTGGCCAATATGCATGGCGAACAAGTTTAAAAAATGGCGTATTATGGAGTTATGATAAACCTTTAATTAAACCGGATCAATTAACAGTAGCGCAGCTTTTAAAAAACAAAGGCTATCAAACAGCATGTATTGGTAAATGGCATTTAGGTTTAGATTGGGCTAAACAATCTAATGGAGCAATTGATTTTACAAAACCAATTAACGGAGGCCCTACCCAACTTGGCTTTGATTATTTTTTTGGCATTACAGCCTCGCTTGATATACCACCCTATTTTTATATTGATGGTAACACCATTACGGCTACACGAATTGATAGTATTAAAGAGCAAGGTGGTCAAGGATTTTGGAGAGCGGGACCTATTGGAAACGATTTTAAACATCAAGATGTGTTAGACAGTTTTGTGAGCAAGTCTATTCAATACATTGAAAAAGCATCCAAGCAAAAAGAACCATTTTTTTTATACTTGGCACTTGCATCTCCACACACACCTATACTTCCTTCGAATGCTCAAACAGGAAAAACAGGTACCAATGCTTACGGCGATTTTGTTGCTATGACCGATGAAAAAGTGGGTCAAATAATTCAGTACTTAAAAGATAAAAACTTGGATAAAAACACCATGATTGTTTTTACAAGTGATAACGGATGTTCCCCAAGTGCTAACTTTAAAGAATTACGCGAAAAAGGACACGACCCCAGTGGCGGATTTAGAGGTACCAAAGCAGATATTTACGAAGGCGGGCACCGTATCCCATTTATTGTAAAATGGCCTGGGGTGGTAAAGGCTAACAGCATTAGCAGTGCTACTATATGTCTCACAGATTTTATGGCAACTTGCTCCGATATACTTGGCAAGCCATTGCAAAATACTGCCACTCAAGATAGTTACAGCTTATTGCCATTATTGACATCTTCTAAAAAAGTTGTTTACCAAAGAACCAGCACCATTCATCACTCCATAGATGGCTATTTTGCCATTAGAAAAGGCGATTGGAAACTAGCAATTTGTAGCGGATCTGGCGGGTGGAGTGCCCCCACAGAAAATCAGGCTATAAAAAATAATTTACCACCAGTACAATTATTTAATTTAAAAGAAGACCCTTCGGAACAAAATAATGTGTATGAAAAATACCCGGAAATTGTGCGGACTTTAACTGAAGAACTTGAAAAAATAAAAGCGACTAAAAATTAATACCATGAAATACCTACTAGCACTCTTACTCATCACAAATATTACTTACGCGCAAACCAGTAATATAAAATGGATGGATCCAACAAAAATGTCGGAGCAATGTATTGATGGCCGCGGATGGAATGATGGATATACGTTCCCATATGATAGGCTTCCACAAAAAGCACAAAGTTTGGTAAGACCGGTGCTGTGGGACTTATCCAAACACGCTGCTGGCGAGTACATCAATTTTACCACCAATAGCAGTACTATTTATGTAAGACTTAAAGTGAAAGGCGCACAAGCAATGGCGCAAATGCCCGCTACTGGCGTAAGTGGTGTAGACTTGTATAGCAAAGACCCATTAGGAAACTGGAACTGGACCAAAGCCACTGTTAATTTTAAAGATACCATTACCTATAAGTTTGAAAATATTAAAGACCCGTCAAGCTTTGATTTTTTTAGACTCTACCTCCCACTTTGTAATGCCGTTTCGTGGTTAGAAATTGGCGTTCCAGAAGATGCTACTTGCACACTGTTACCTGCACAAAATGAAAAGCCCATTGTAGCATATGGCACATCTATTATGCATGGCGCCTATGCAAGCAGGCCGGGGCTTGGATGGACAAATATCCTCGGCAGAAAACTAAATTCAAAAATGATTAATCTTGGATTTTCGGGAAATGGTCAACTCGAACCTGCTATGATAGACCTCATCAATGAAATAGACGCCAAACTATATATTTTAGATTGCATGCCTAATTTATGGGACAAAACAAAATTTAGTGCCGAAGAAATTGAAAAAAGGATGCGCCATGCACAATTAGAAATTCACAAAAAACATCCTGGTGTTCCTATCATTTTTACAGAACACTGTAGTGGCAAAGACGGCATTAATTTAGATACCGTCATGGCTCAAAAATATATTGCGGTTAGTGAAATTTCTGCTAACGTATTTAAGAAAATGAAAAAAGAGGGTATTAAAAATATCTACCAGCTTACTGCTGATGAAATTGGTTTTAACACAGAAAGCACACTCGATGGCACACACCCCAACGATATTGGTATGATGCAATATGCAAATGCTTACTACCATTTAATTCGCAAAAAAATTGGCTTATCTAAATAATATCTCGTTGCATGAAAAAAAGATACTTTTTTACGCTGTTCCTAACGCTGACTATCGTTATTAATAGTTTTGCCCAAGATCAAATACTCTACAAAAGTGTAGACACCACTCAGCTCTATTTAACGGTGTATCCTTCGGCCATAAAGGAGCCAAACAAAAAGTCACCAGCCATTGTTTTCTTTTTTGGAGGCGGGTGGAATAGTGGAACGGTTAAACAATTTGAGCCACAAGCCCTCTATTTTAGACAAAGAGGCATGGTATGTATTCTAGTAGATTACCGCGTAAAAGAAAAACATAAAACCACTCCTTTTGAATCTTTAAAAGATGCAAAATCAGCAATTAGATATATTAGAGCGCATGCCAACGAGTTACTGATAGATCCTTCAAAAATTGTAGCATCTGGCGGATCTGCAGGTGGACATTTAGCAGCAGCTACGGCCACAATCAATGATTACAATGAAAACTCAGATAACACTGCAATTAGCTGCATCCCCAATGCGCTCGTATTGTTTAATCCTGTATTTGATAATGGCCCAGGCGGATATGGTTACGAAAGAATTGGAGAAGCTTACAAAAGTTTTTCGCCCCTTCATAATATTAAAAGTGGCACGCCTCCTACCATTGTATTTTTGGGCGACAAAGACCATTTAGTACCTGTAGAAACTGCTCAATATTATAAAAAAATTATGGAGAAAGTAAAAAGCAGATGTGACCTATTTGTGTATGAAGGCCAAGAACATGGATTTTTCAACTACAAAAATTTGGAATACTACAAAAAAACTGTTTCCGAAACAGATACTTTTTTACAATCGATAGGGTTATTAAAAAAAGATCCGTTTGCAGAAATAAAATAATATTAAAAAACACTAAACAAAACTTATGAAAAAAGTATATTACGTAGGTGATTGGGCCATTCTAACAGGTCCCGTATTTGCTGAAACTCCTTTTCATCATAGCCCAAAAGGACTGGAAATATTTAATTATGGTGTTTGGTTAAAAGAGGCTCTAGAAAAAGATCCAGAGTATCAGGTAAACTCAGTTTCGGCATGGGATTTTTATAACAATTTAGGACCTGGCGATTATGAGCAAATTTTAATTGACTACGACCTCATTATTTTTAGTGATGTAGATGCTAAACTTTTTCAACTCTCTCCTAAATTTTTTGACAGAAGTAAATTTGGAAAAGAAATTCTCACTTTCCCTGATAGAATCAGACTTTCTGTAGAACATGCCAATGCTGGCGGACGCTATATGTTTTTAGGTGGCTGGTATTCCTTTACCGGCGAATTGGGCAAAGGTGGTTGGGGAAGAACGCGCTTACGTGAAATGCTTCCAGTGAAATGTTTGGATATAGAAGATTTGGTAGAAACGACAGAAGGGTTTTCGATGGAAATTACACCTGAAGGTAAAGCACTATGTCCTACACTTAATTTAGATGGTTGTCCTCCTATATTGGGGTATAATAAAACCATAGAACTTGAAGATTCGATTGTTATTGCGCGGTATAAAGAAACTGGAGACCCTGCAATCATTATCAGAAATACGAATACTGGAAAAGTATTGGCATATACTTCTGACCCTTGTCCACATTGGGGCTGCAATTTTGTTTTTTGGGATGGATATGCAGCATTTTGGCAATCGCTTGCAAAATTAGTACTCGCATACAATTACCAATCATGAAAAGAAGAAGTTTTATTGGCTTAAGTTCATCTATTGGCTTATTGGCAAGTGTCTTACCTACTTCAAGTTTAACAGCGTCTGTTAATACAGAAAAAAATGAAAAGAGATACCAAAATGGAGCAAGCCCATGGCCAATTTGTTTGGATACAGCAACCATAAGGCCTGCATCGCTTCTCGAAAAAATAA
>JAIYCS010000022.1 GCA_027487895.1 Sediminibacterium sp.
ACCGCCGTTGACATACCGGTAAACGCGAGTGTATCTAAGTCTTTACCAAATGGTTCCAAAACAGGAAAAATAATTTTACCGGTTTGTTGCAAAACTGTAAATCCATCTACAAAATCAAATACCCCATCAGGCTGCGGGTCGTTTCGGTTGTTAAGTCTATCTAGGTTTAATATTCTAAGTAATGGAAATCCCTCCGTTGCTTTTGAGGTTTCAGGCAAATATCTTTTGAGTCCACCACTTGGCTCTTCATACAAAACATTGAGTTTAAAATCTTCGCGTTGAATACCACCAAACACATCGAGTGAGTAAACGTTTTTCATCATCCAATCCCAAATCGGAAGTTCTATACGTTGAGAAGTTGCTTTTAGTAATTTTAAAAACAAAACTTTTTGCACGCCCTTACTGGAATCTAATGCTACGTCTTGAGAAAATTCACCCACTTGGTATACACGACCATTATAGGTGTATTGGTATGCTACAGCGAGCACTTCGTCTGCTTGCAGTTGCGTATTGATAGATAAAAAACCAATTTGCGGATTAAAGGTATACTCGGTGGTATTTAATTTTCGCGCAAATGTTTTTTCATAATCATCTACTGGCTTAAGGCCTTTTGACATTAACAAACTATTAATCACTGCAGGATTTCTACTACTCGGATTCCCAACCAACCCACTATATAAATTATTAGCGCCATTAAAAGGAAGTGCACCACCCGTTGTAGATGCAATAGCACTTGTATTGTAAGGCTGTGGTTCACCTATGTCCATAAAGCCAACAATATCCCTTGCTTCTGTGGTTGCCCCCGTACGGTTGGTTACCCAAACTTCGATGCGCTGGATTTGTACCTGCGTATTAACAACGGGCAAATTTTTCATTGCCTTGTTAAACGTATTTTTAAAATATTGTCCTAGTAAAAAGTGTCGGTTTTCTTCATAGTCATCTAACTTTTTTTCAAAAGTTAACATAGAGGCTCCGCCTTGTAATGCTACAGACTGTCTGGTAGAGCGCTGATTGGCAAGTGCTGCCGTAACAAACAATTTTCCAAATTGAAGTTGCGTTTTAATACCAAATAAATTTTGAGCAGAAGGAATAAGTGTACCTCTCGATTGAAATGAAATATTTCCTGCTTCAATGCTTTTAAGCAGTTCATCATCCATACCCTTATAATCCAACTTAATTTGATTGTCAAAATTTAAATTAGCAAGGGTATTATAATTAATTGGGAACTTTAATTTGTCTCCAATGTTTGCATTGACACTTAAATTGGTATTCATGTCAAAATCAAATCCTCCATTTTTTCTGGCTCTTTCGGGAAGCGTTGGATTTTTAATATTTTGACCTTGGTAACCAGCCATAATGGTAACATCCCCGGTTGGCTTAATGTCAACATTTAATTTATTGGCGGCAATATCGTTTGCTGTATTTTTTAATTGGTCTTTTATTCCACCCAACTGCTCTCCTATTTGTTTGGCTTGATCTGCAAGTTGCTTGATTTGTCCGCCAGCACTTCCAAGCATATCACTCACGCCAAATATTCGATCAAACAATTTATCGTACACCTGCATAGGTGGCCTATTCACTTTTTTATTGAGTGCCGTTAAAGCATCTGCTCTTTTTTTAAAGTAGTCTGCTTCATCTTGTTTGCCTTGTAATTTAACATAGGTATCAAAGTCTATGTAACTAGGTGTGCGGTAGATTGTGCCATTAATAGTTTCTACCACTTTATACTGCCTTGTGATAGGGTCAAAAACCACCGACTTTTTAATGAGCGTTGTATCTCTAATGTCAAATGGATTTTTGCTTGGCGAAACTATGGATGCAGCCCTTCTATCCTTAATTGGATAACGAAGCCCTGTTCCCCTTTGCGCATAGGTATACTGCACTGAACAAATCAGCAGGGTGAACAAATAAATAAAGCCAAATGAATATTGACGATACCGACTCAAAAAAGTAAAATTAGTAAAGTAGCGTTTTGATCGATAGTCTATAAATTTTTTAAAGCGGTTTTAATTACATCTTCGAGCGGCGCATCTGCACCTAATGCTCCCATTGTTTTTTTAACAGCCTGTTCTGCTAGAGGTTTTCCTATACCCAGGGCCACCAAAGCCTGAACGGCATCACTGTCTGGCGAAGATACAAAACCACCACCAAAAGGGGCGTCTTGATGCTGTTTTCCTAGTTTATCCCTTAATTCGAGCACTAAGCGCTCGGCAGATTTCTTACCTATACCCTTAATTGCCTCTAATTGCTTGGTATTGCCCTGTACAATAGCCCTCGTAATTTCATCCGGACGAAGGCCTGAAAGCATCATACGGGCTGTAGAAGCTCCAACGCCTGAAACACTGATTAGCTGTAAAAACAGCTCTTTTTCGGCGCCATCTGCAAATCCAAATAACGTTTGAGCATTTTCTGTAATATGTAAATAGGTATACAATTGACCCTCGGCAGCGTTACCAATGGCCGTATAGGTGTTAAGGCTAATTTGTAGGTCGTAACCTACCCCATTAACGTCTACAACCACCCTGGAGGGTGTCTTAATTGCGTATTTTCCTCTTACAAATGCGATCATAATTGTACTGTAAAAATAGGCGTAAAAAACGAGACATTTGAGCCTATCTTTACGCGAAAAATTAGAAGATTTTAAGAAAATCAAGTATGCAGCAAAAAAGAGCAATGATAACAGCCGTTGGAGGTTATGTTCCTGAAGACAAACTAACCAATTTTGACCTCGAAAAAATGGTAGAAACCAATGACGAATGGATTAGAACAAGGACCGGCATTGAGGAGCGAAGAATTTTAAAAGGAGAAGGCAAAGGCAGTTCCGATATGGCTGTCCCTGCGGTACAAGAAATATTAAGAAAAAAGAACCTAGCCCCTACCGATATAGATTGCCTTATTTGTGCCACTGTTACACCTGATATGGTATTTCCGGCAACCGCTAATATTATTTGCGATAAAATTGGCGCCACAAATGCTTGGGGCTATGATATGAGCGCCGCTTGTAGTGGATTTTTATTTGCCCTCACCACAGGTGCCATGTACATCGAAAGTGGACGATTCAAAAAAGTAATTGTAGTAGGCGTAGATAAAATGAGCTCTATTGTTGATTATACCGACAGAGCTACTTGCATCATATTTGGTGATGGCGCAGGAGCCGTTTTGTTAGAAGCGACAGAAGACAATACAGTTGGTATCAAGGATAGCATTTTAAGAAGTGATGGTAGCGGCAGACATTATTTACACATGAAAGCAGGTGGTTCCTTAAAACCTGCATCTGTAGAAACTGTTTTAAACAAAGAACATTTTGCATATCAGGAAGGTCAAGCTGTTTTTAAGTTTGCCGTAAAAGGTATGGCCGATGTAAGTGCCGAACTTTTAGAACGCAATCAACTCACCGGCGATGATATAGCTTGGCTGGTTCCACACCAAGCAAACCTGCGCATTATTGATGCAACAGCCAACCGTATGGGGCTCGACAAAGAAAAAGTGATGATCAATATTCAAAAATATGGCAACACAACAGCTGCTACATTACCGCTATGTTTATGGGATTGGGAATCACAACTAAAAAAAGGCGATAACATTGTACTAGCTGCTTTTGGTGGTGGATTTACTTGGGGTGCAACACTCTTAACTTGGGGATACGATTCAAAATAATATGGTATGAAAAATAAAGTTCCTTTAACGGGTATTAGTTCGGTGGCCATGCACGCTGCAGGCCACAACAATGCAGAAGATGCACACCTAACACCCATATTTGCTACTTCAACATTTACATTTGATAGTACCGAAGAAGGCATGAACCGTTTTGCTGGCAAAGACAAAACAAGGGTGTACAGCCGTTGGGGGAATCCTACATTTACCGCCGCAGAAAAAACAATTGAAGCATTAGAAGCTTTTGGAATTAAAGATAAAAACGGAGCACCGCTTGAACTCCGTGCGCTGCTTCATGCGAGCGGACAAGCTGCCATGACTACGCTTTTTATGAGCGAGTTAAAAACAGGTGACGCCGTTCTTTCACATTACTCATTGTATGGTGGCACTTACGAACTGTTACACAAAGTAGTAGCAGCCATGGGCGTTACGATTATTATTGTAGACATGCGTGATACTTCTGCTGTTGAAAATGCACTCGCAACAAATAGCAGTATCAAACTCGTTCACATAGAAACCCCTGCCAACCCTACCATACAGTGTGTAGATATTGAAGTAGTTACCACCATTGCAAAAAAACACAAGCGCCTCGTAAGTGTAGACAATACTTTTGCAAGCCCTTATTTACAACAGCCATTTAAATACGGCGTAGATTATGTGTTTCATTCAACTACTAAATTTTTAAACGGTCACGGTTCTGCTATTGGCGGGGTACTACTTGGTAGTGACCTTGAAAAAATGAACACGACTGTTTGGAAATGGCATGTGCTACTTGGCGGAAACGCAAATCCTTTTGATGCTTTTTTATTAGGACAAGGCATGAAAACTTTGGAACTGCGCATGGAAAGACACTGTAGTAACGCACAAACCATTGCAGCATTTTTAGAAAAACATCCAGCCATTTTAAAAGTAAATTACAATGGACTTGAGTCCCATCCTGATTATGAAATTGCTAAAAAGCAAATGAAACATCCGGGTGCTGTGATGAGTTTTGAATTAAAAGGCGGCCTCGAAGCAGGTAAAAAATTTATTGACGCCTTACAAGTTTGTGTTCGCGCTATTTCATTAGGCACAGTAGACACACTCGTGTCGCACCCAGCTAGTATGAGCCATTACGGCGTGAGCCCCGAAGAAAGAGCCAAATACGGCATTACTGATGGTCTCATAAGAATGAGTGTAGGTATCGAAAATATAGAAGACCTTATTGCCGATTTAACACAAGCCCTTGGCTAATTAATTGCAAACAAAAACCATGCAAATAAATATCAGACGCGCCACTATCAAAGATTGTCCTAGCATGCTTGGACTTATCAATGAATTAGCTGTTTACGAAAAAGCACCAAACGAAGTAACCGTTACGCTTTCGCACTTTGAACAAAGTGGATTTGGTGAAAATCCGGTATGGTGGGCCTTTGTAGCGGAAGTCAATAATACCATTGTAGGCTTTGCACTTTATTATATTAGATACAGTACCTGGAAAGGACAATGTTTATATTTAGAAGATTTTATTGTAACCGAAAAAATGCGCGGCCAAGGTATTGGTAAATTACTCTTTGACCGGGTTGTTCAGGAAACAAAAGACAAAGGCTTTTCAAGAATGGTATGGCAGGTACTTGAATGGAATGAACCAGCCATTAACTTTTATAAAAAGTACAAAGCCAACCTGGATCCAGAATGGATCAATGGCATCTTAGACATTTAAATTACAACTAGCTTAATCCGTTTACAACGGCTTCTTTGTACACTTTTTGTACAAGACCTTGCAATACTTTTCCTGGACCAACTTCTGTAAAATGCGTAGCGCCATCAGCTGCCATTTGCTCCACTGTTTGCGTCCATTTTACAGCACCGGTTAATTGATTGATTAAATTTTGTTTAATCGTAGCAGGGTCTGTAACTGCAGCAGCCACTACGTTTTGATATACTGGGCAAATTGGA
>JAIYCS010000053.1 GCA_027487895.1 Sediminibacterium sp.
ATCTACAAAATAAATATTTTAAAGGTATCAGGCATCTTATTCATGACGAGCCGGACAGTAACTGGTTATTGCAACCTGCAGTGATTAAAAGTTTAGGAATTTTGGCGGAACATAGTGTTCCTTTTGATGTAGTGGGTGTAAAAATTGAACACATTAAAGCAGCTATACAAGTGGCCAAACAAATACCACATTTAAAAATGGTATTTGATCACTTAAATCATCCACCCATTGCTACGAGCGAACAGTTTGGTGCTTGGGGTGAAGCAATTGTCGAAGCTGCTGCTATGCCTAATTTTTATGCAAAAATTTCGGGGCTAGGTACTTGCTGTGCAGATTTTAATAATTGGTCTGATAACACCATTGAGCCTTATGTGGCTTATGTTTTGGAGCATTTTGGCGTAGATAAATTAATGATAGGGGGAGACTGGCCTGTTTCTTTACTGGCCGGCGATTACTTAGGAACGCATCTTAAATACCAAACCGTAATTGAAAAATTAGTAGCGCCCGAACATCAAGAAAAAATTTACAGCACAAATGCAACTAGTTTTTATAAGCTGGGTTAGTTGTTTACTATTTCAACTTCAATTCTTCTATTTCTAAAACGGTTGCTGTCTGAGTCGTTGGGCGTAATTGGCTCTGTTTCGCCTTTGCCAATGGTGGCGATACGTCCTGCTGCAATACCTAGTTTTACAAGTGCGGCTTTAATTGCTTCCGCTCTTTTATTGGATAAAATAATATTGTAATTGTCTTCTCCTAAATTATCGGTGTGGCCGCTAATTATAATGCGAAGTGTGCTATTTTTTGTTAGATAAGCCGCCATTTGCTCTATTTCCTGCGTATACCTTGGCATGATATCATACTTATCTAATTCAAAATTTACATTGAGGGTAATGGTTTCTTTAACACCCTTAAATGTTTTTTCGCCGCTTGCCCTTTGTTCACTTACGGTGCCGGCGCTGATACTTAATTTTTCATAGTCAAACATGCAAGGCATCATACTAACCTCATAATATCTGTTCAATGAAAAAAGTTGGTTGTTAAATACTTCTTCAAATTCGGACCTGTCATAACACTGAAAATACATGCCATTTGTTTCGTTGGCAATGGCTCTTAAATTAACAGAGTCGGCGCCACCACTATAAGCAATGGTAAATACCGGAATATTATTGACAAGCGCTTTTTCAACAATTGATTTGGTATTTTTATTTTTTGAAGAATTTTCAATTCCGTCTGTAAACAAAAGCAGTACTGGCTTGTACTTATTGTATTTAGCCATGGTGTCTAGACCCCGATCTAGGGCATCGTTAATGGCTGTTCCGCCTCCAAATCCATCCATACCTCTTTTGCGGTATAGCATTTTTTGTATGGTAGCACTATCGTATGCTGTTCCTTCATATGAAATATCCGAATCAAATTTCCAAAGGCTAATTAAGTTGCGCTTGCTCATTTTTTTTAAGCTGGCAGATAATGCGTCTTGTAGTTCGGTGCAGCGTTCGTCACCCATGGAGCCACTATGGTCTAGTATAATACCAATATGGTAAATACTAGTATCGCGCACTTCTGTTAAAGTATATTTGGTAACGTAACAGGTGTCGTTGTATTTATTGATGAACCTGAATGCATTGGTTGAATCGGCTGCATTTATTTTATGATAGCTCCCCTTTAAATTAGTAGGGTAACTCATTCTAAATTTAATTTCCTTTTTGCTTTTTGTAAAACCGTAGGTATTGATGGTTAATTTTTCTGGTACGTAGGTTTCGCCAATTCTTCTTTTAATTACTGGTTTTTGTGTAATAAAAACGGGCTCATACATAAAAGTATAATTGGCAGGCAGGTGATCTATGTTGTCAAAAGGTTCAAAGCCAGGTTTTGGCTTAAAGGTTTTTTTATACTGTGGCTTAGGAGGAGCAGTCGCTATTTTTTTGGGCGGAGCTACTTCTGCAAAAAGCTCTCTTGATTCTCTACAGGCGGTAATTGCAATAAAACTAAGGGTAACAACAAGTGTTTGTAGGCGCATGGCAGAAAATTGAATACCCATAACGATACGTTGATTGGTGCTCTAAGTTAATTTATTCTGGACAATCAATAATGGTCTTAATTTTTTTAAGACTCATTGGATGAATGCTTAACATGAGATATCCCCCTCCCGAAATATTGTCCATATTACTTGAATTGGTGAGCCAGCTAAGCCTATGAACACCCACTGTAAGAGGCCCTAGTTTAATAGCGCCACCTAGCATGATTTGTCCTTGTGTGTTGTATTGAACTGGCACAAAAACACCAAAATGCAATGTTTCATAGCGGGGTGTAACCGTAATTAAATTAAGGTCACGAACCCTGCGCTTGGTTAGCCCTGCGCTGGCGTGCATGTTAACGGTTAAATCGGCGTTGATATAAAAGTCGTTACCAATTGGCTTGTCAATATTTAAATTAAAGCGTGTTGGCTTTGTAATGGTAAATGTTTCAGGCATTGGGGTGGTAGAAGCAAATATGGTAGCGAGTGAATCTCTTAACTGATCGCTATTTTGAATCCCCGTGGTTTTGCGTGAAATTAAAGGGTCATTCATATTTGGACGAACGCCATTAAATAAGCTACTTGTCACACTATTTTTATAGGATACGCCGCCAATATCCATGATGGAAACCCCAATTTTTAATGCATAGTTTAAGGCATGGTTGGTTTGAAAACTATGTGCTTCTGTATTGTAGAGTAAATATTCTGCGCCCATGCTTAGGCCAAGGCTTGTTTTACCATTTTTTACAAAATCGGAACCGGTGTTGGAAGTGCCTGCAACCGTTTCATCATAATTTGAACTGTACCCAAATGAAGCGCCTCCTGCGGTTAGGGTATATAAAGTGTCGATACCATTTGTGCTTTCTAGATAACTTAATTTATTAACGGTAGCATATGCTGCCGAAATACTTTTATTGATTTGTAAAGTAACACCTGCTGTTAAAGTGCTTTTTTGATTTCTAAAAATTTCTTGCGAATAATTTAAATTGCCTTCAAGCCAACCGCTATGTGTAAGAAAGGCTTCCAAATAAGGTGTTTGCCTATTGAGTTTAAAAAACTCATGCATACTGTATATGCTATTTCTAGCAACAAGTGGTTCTGTTTTTATGTGGTTAAAGGTTCTAGCTCTGATAGCAACACTAAAAGCTTGTTTATTATTTGGTTTGTATAATAGGTTGAGTAAATTAACATCTACATTGCCATGAAAGTATTTTGGAAACAATCCTTCATGGGCTCCAATAGAATCGTTTTGAAGATAAAATATATTGCTATTGACATTTGCTTGTGCACTGAGTATTGTAGCCTCCCATTTAAAGGATTGATTCACACTGGAAGCTGGGTTGTTAAAAATACTAGTACTACCTGCAAACGCCGACCCGTAGGTGGGTTTGTAGCTTTGAGCAAAAGCGCTACTGCCAAAACATAATGATCCCAAAGTAACCACTGCTACCAAAAACGAGCGTATACATCGGTGTTCCTGTGGTTTTATTTGCATGAATTTATTTTACGAGACCCGGATATACTTTTAAGGCCGCTTCTAAACAGTCCATGGCTTTATTGATATCTTCTAAGTTTAACACATAAGCAAGTCGAACCTCTTGTTTTCCAAGTCCTGGTGTGCCATAAAATCCTGTTGCAGGTGCAAGCATCACGGTTTGGTTTTCAAAAGAAAATTCCTCTAATAACCACTGACAAAATTTGTCGGCGTCATCAATTGGTAATTTAGCCATGGCATAAAAAGCGCCGCCCGGATTTGGACAAAAAACACCTTCCATCGCATTTAACCGGGTAACAATAAGGTCTCTTCTAGATTTGTATTCCGATTTGGTATCGTCAAAATAATTGGCAGGTAAATCAATGGCTGCTTCACCAGCAATTTGTGCAAAACTTGGTGGACTTAAACGGGCCTGCGCAAATTTCATAGTAGCATCTAGTAACGCTTGGTTTTTAGTAATAAATGCACCAATTCTTCCACCGCATGCACTGTATCTTTTGCTAATGGTATCCATGATTACCACATGGTCGTCTACGCCTGTTAAATGAAGTGCACTTATTTGCGTGCCTTCGTAACAAAACTCTCTATAGGCTTCGTCAGAAAACAAATAGAGGTTGTGTTTTAAAATAATATTTTTTAACTGCTCCATTTCGGCAGCACTGTATAAATAACCCGTTGGATTGTTAGGATTACAAATTACAATGGCTTTGGTGCGCGGTGTAATTTTTGCTTCGATAGCCTCAATAGGCGGAAGTGCAAATCCATTTTCTATGTGAGATGTAATAGGCACTACAGATACGCCTGCTTCAACCGCAAACCCATTGTAGTTGGCATAAAAGGGTTCCGGTATGATAACCTCATCGCCAGCATCTAGGCAGGCCATAAAGCCAAATAAAATGGCTTCGCTACCACCTGTGGTAATAATGATTTGTTTTTCATTGACATCAATACCAACGCTTTTATAATAACCCACTAATTTTTTACGGTAACTTTCGTTGCCTGCACTATGGCTATATTCTAGTACTTTAAAATCACTGTGTCTAACAGCATCCAAAACCATTTTAGGGGTTTCAATATCTGGCTGACCAATGTTTAAGTGATACACTTTAGTTCCTCTTTTCTTTGCAGCTTCTGCAAAGGGAACTAGTTTTCTGATAGGTGAGGCCGGCATGTCTATGCCACGTTTGCTGATTTGTAACATGTTGCAAATATAAGTTTACAATTTGAGGCAGGGGCAAAAAAAACCAGCCTCCGAAGGAGGCTGGTAATATATTTCTATAAATCTTAACAATTATTTTTTAGGGGCAACAACCTCTCCATTGATGGTTAAGATAATTGGCTCGGCAACACCTACTAATTTAACGGTAACACGCTTTGTAAAAGCACCCATGCTAGCAGCATTGTAAGTTACTTTCACTGTGCTTGATTTGCCAGGTAAAATTGGCTCTTTAGTTACCTCAGGAGTAGTACAACCACACTCAGCGGTACAATATTCAATAACTGCTGGCTTTGCACCTGTGTTTTTAAAGGTAAAAACGTGGGTTACTGGAGTGCCTTGAGCAATTTTTCCAAAATTAAATGAGCCTGCTTCAAATTTAATGTCTTGTTGTGCAAAAACGCTAATTGAAACCGTAATGGCTAATAAAGTAAGTGCTAAAATCTTTTTCATATAAGTGCTTTGTTTAAAGTACCCTGTAAAAGTATCATATATAGTTCAAATTTTTATCAAAATAAGCCTAAAAAAAGGTGAAAAAGCCTGAAAAATAGAGTTGTTAAGGCTAGTTGAGAATTATCCCCAAAATTAAAATTCCCCCACGCTATTGCTTGCCGTATGTTATTTTTGCCTCATGAACGCAACCGCTTTGCCAGAGCCTCAAACCGAGATGTTATCCTTTGAAGGATTCCGTAATACGGTGATACAGGATTATAAGATTTCCCTCATTAGTAGGGAGGTTAGTTTGCTGGGTAGAAGAGAAGTATTAACCGGCAAAGCCAAGTTTGGTATTTTTGGAGATGGTAAAGAAGTAGCACAGGTTGCGCTAGCTAAATATTTTAAAAACGGAGATTTTAGATCTGGGTATTACAGAGATCAAACTTTTATGTTTGCTGCTGGCATTGCAAATGTGGAACAGTATTTTTCTCAATTATTTGCAGACCCAGATGGCAACAACGATATTTTTTGTGCAGGTAGACAAATGAGTTCTCATTTTGTTACACCAACTGTAGACAAGAATGGCAACTGGTTAAATTTAGTCAATCAAAAAAACACCTCTGCCGATATGGCGCCAACGGCAGGTCAAATGCCGCGTGCTTTGGGTCTAGCTTTTGCTTCAAAATGTTTTAGAGAAGCGCAGCAAAAAAATAATTCTGAGCATTCCACACTTAGTAACCAGGGTAACGAAATTTGTTTTTGTACCATTGGCGATGCAAGTACTTCTGAAGGTCATTTTTGGGAATCCATGAATGCGGCAGCAGTATTACAAGTGCCACTTGCCGTTTTTGTTTGGGATGATGGGTATGGCATTTCTGTTCCTAAAAACTTGCAAACAACAAAGAGTTCTATTTCTGATGCGTTAGCGGGTATGCAAAAATTAGCAGACACCAATGGTATCGAAATTTACAAAGTAAAAGCATGGGATTACGCAGGTATGTGTGAAGTGTTTGAAGAGGGACTTCAAAAAATTAGAGACACACATACGCCGGCACTTTTTCATATCGAAGAAGTAACCCAACCGCAGGGCCACTCTACAAGTGGTAGCCATGAGCGTTATAAATCGGCAGAGCGATTGGAGTGGGAAAAAAACTGGGATTGTATAAAAAAAATGCGTGAGTGGATGTTGGAGTCTGGTCTCGCCACAATTACCGAGTTAAATAGTGTAGAAAGTGAAGCGAAAGAATTTGTCAAAGCGTCTAAAGCAAATGCATGGGAAAAATTTATTGGACCCATTAAAAAGCAGGCCGAGCAGGCAGTTCAAATCGTTAATGGATTACAAGTATTAAGTCCGGCTGTTCAACAAATTGTAGCCGAATTATCAAGTAATAAAGAACCACTTCGCAGAGATGTTTTAAAGGCGCTTGCGCTCGTAAGTGATGCTGCTGTTGGTGTTAAAGGTGTTGAAAAAGTAAGGGAGTATGCGGCACAATTAAAAAATGAAGCAGCTGGTTTATTTAATACTTATTTATACAACGAGGGGCCAAAATCAGCGCTGCGTGTACCTGCAGTACAAGCGACTTACGCCGCTGATGCGCCAACGGTAAATGCCTACGAAGTACTTAATAAATATTTTGATGCACTCTTTGCAAGCAATCCTAAAGTGTATGCTTTTGGCGAAGACGTTGGTTATATTGGTGATGTAAATCAGGGTTTTGCTGGATTACAAGAAAAGCATGGTTCAGACCGTATTTCTGATACCGGTATTAGAGAGCTTACGATTGTAGGACAAGCCGTGGGTATGGCTGTTAGAGGATTAAGACCCATTGCAGAAATTCAATACCTCGACTATTTACTCTATGGTTTACAACCCTTAAGTGATGATGTTGCTACCACGCATTATAGAACCAATGGTCAACAAAGTTGCCCTGTTATTATTAGAACAAGAGGTCACCGACTAGAAGGAATTTGGCATAGTGGATCTCCGATGGGCATGATTGTAAATGCACTCCGCGGCATGTATGTATGTGTGCCCCGCAATATGGTGCAAGCGGCTGGTATGTACAATACACTTTTACAATCCAACGATCCGGCTATTGTTATAGAATGTTTAAATGGATACCGTTTAAAAGAAAAACTACCCAATAATTTATTGGAATTCAAAGTGCCATTAGGCATACCAGAAATCATCAATGAAGGAAGCGATATTACTATTGTTTCTTATGGTTCTACACTGCGTATTATTGAAGAGGCGATTGTTCGTTTAGCCGATGAAGGAATTTCGGTAGAACTTATTGATGTACAAACTTTACTACCATTTGATATTAACCATAGCATTGTAAAATCGTTACAAAAAACAAACCGAATTTTATTTATTGATGAAGATGTTCCGGGTGGCGCTACTGCCTATATGTTTAATCATGTAATGGAAGAACAAGGGGGGTACAAGTGGTTAGACGCAAGCCCTAAAACCCTTACTGCGAAAGCACATAGGCCAGGTTATGGTAGTGATGGGGATTACTTTAGTAAGCCCAACACTGAAGATGTTATTGAAGCAGTGAGGGCTGTTATGGCAGAATAAAAAAAGATGAAACACAAAGGTATTATCCCATATTATGGAACACCTTGTTTACATCTTCGTCTTCCTCTAAACGGTCAATCAATTTACTAATTTCTTCTGCTTGCTCGTCTGTAACTGGCACGGTTGTGCTAGGGATCCATTCAAACTCGGCGCTAATTACATTTAATTTTTTTGCCTCCAATTCTTTTTGAAGGTTACCAAAATCTGTAAAGGCACATCTTAAAACAATAATAGGATTATCATTATCGTCGTTACTTTCTCCAAGTTCGTCTAGGCCGTGATCTATAAGTTCTAATTCTAAATCATCCATCACAATGCCTTCGGGATTTAATTTAAAAACACCCATTTTTTTGAACTGAAAACTTACGCTTCCGCTATTACCCATGGTTCCACCACCTTTATTAAAATGACTTTTAACATTGGCAACGGTTCTTACGTGGTTGTCTGTAGCAGTTTCAACTAATATAGCTACACCATGAGGTGCATATCCCTCGTATAAAATTTCTTCGTAGTTAGAAGTGTCCTTACCCATGGCACGCTTAATAGCCGCTTCAACACGGTCTTTAGGCATACCAACACTACGGGCATTCTGATAACATCTTCTTAGGGCAGGGTTGTCGTCCGGATTAGGTCCGCCAGCTTTAACCGCAATTACAATTTCTTTACCAATACGGGTAAATTGTTTTGCCATGCGATCGTATCGCTTGAACATGGTTGCTTTTCTAACTTCAAAAATCCTTCCCATAGTATTGTATTAATATTTGCAAAAATAAGGCAAAAAAAATAGTCCCGAGGGTCGGGACTATTTTTTTTAATATAAGTAAAGGGTTAGTTTAACTTACTGTGTTTGCGGCTGTATACAAAGTATACAACTAAACCTAAAACCATCCATCCAAATGCTACTTTCAATGTTTGTGCATCGAGTGCAAAAATCATAGCAAGGCATATGATAGCTCCTAAAATTGGAACTAAAGGCACCAATGGAGTTTTAAATGGTCTTTCCATTTCTGGAGACTTAACACGTAATATCCAAATACCAGCACTTACAAGTACAAAGGCAAATAAGGTACCAAATGAAGTTAAATCACCAGCAACGCTTCCTGGAACAAAGGCAGCAAAAGCGCCTACAAATACAAATAAGATCCAGTTAGATTTATATGGTGTACGGTATTTAGGGTGAAGGTCAGAAAATACTTTAGGAAGTAAACCGTCGTTTGCCATTGAAAAGAATACGCGAGATTGACCCATTAACATCACAAGAATTACCGAGCTAAAGCCCGCTAAAATTGCAACGGTAACCGCTGTAGCCAACCAGCCATAGCCTGTCATGTAATTTGAAATAGCATACGCAACAGAAGCTTCACGACCTTTTAATGGATCAACAAACTCTTTCCAGTTTGCAACGCCTGTTAATACGTGTCCAAATAAAATATAAAGGATGGTACAAACAACAAGTGATCCTAAAATACCAATTGGCATATCTCTTTTAGGATTCTTTGCTTCCTGTGCTGCAGTTGATACGGCGTCAAAACCAATGAAGGCAAAGAACACAATCGCTGCACCACCTAATACGCCACCCCAGCCATGCTTAAATACGCCTGAGTAGTCAGCAATGGTATTGCCAGCTGCATCCAATAAAGGAGGTTGATCGGCAGGGATAAAGTAAGGTGTATGGTTTTCAGGCTTGATAAACTGCCATCCTAAAATAATAAATATGATTACAATCGCTACTTTAATGAATACGATAATCGCGTTTACAATTGCAGATTCTTGTGTTCCTTTAATAAGTAATAAAGTAAGAAGTAACAAGATAATTAAAGCGGGCGCATTCATGATACCTTGGTGTAAAACACCAGCCGTATCCGTTACGCTTTCAAGGGGGGAGTGGCTCCATTCATAGGGTATACTTCCTCCTAAAAGCTTGTTTAAATATTCACTCCACGCAATAGAAACAGTAGCTGCACCTAATGCATATTCCATAATTAATGCCCAACCAATAATCCATGCAACGGTTTCTCCCATGGTAACATAAGAGTATGCATAAGCACTTCCTGAAATAGGAATCATGGCAGCAAATTCTGCGTAACATAAACCAGCAAAAGCACAACCAATGGCTGCAATGATAAATGATAAGGTAACAGCTGGTCCTGCAGCTTGTCCAGCAGCGGCAGCTGTTCTTACAAATAAACCTGCTCCAATAATAGCACCAACGCCTAAAGCAACAAGGTTACCTGCACCTAGTGTGCGTTTAAGGCCCTTACCACCATCTTCTGCTTGTGCTAACATGGCAGATAAATCCTTTTTTCTAAATAAACTCATAATTTTTGGGTTTGATTTCTAATCAATTGATGTCGAAAAATAGTACTTTTTTCTCAAAAACACCCTTGTTTTTTTACAAAAATGATGATCTGGGCAACTGCCTTTTTTTAGCACTTAAGTCTTATATTGCAATACTTATATACCTTATGAAAAAATCTAATAAATTAACCCTCTACATTGTTGTTGCAATGGTTGCTGGGGTCATTCTTGGTTATTTTGTGCATCAAAATAGTGAACCTGCATTTATTCAATCTTTCTCCAAAAATTTAAAGCTGCTTACCACCATTTTTTTAAGGTTGGTTCAAATGATTATAGCACCGCTGGTTTTTTCTACCCTTGTTGTAGGAATCGCCAAACTTGGTGATTTAAAAACGGTGGGCCGTGTTGGGGGTAAAGCGTTATTGTGGTTTTTGACAGCTTCACTCGTTAGTTTATTGATTGGACTTATACTTGTAAATGTATTTCAACCAGGTGCGGGCATCAATTTAAGCAATGCCGATATGAGTGGTGCGCAAGACCTTGTGGGTAAAACCCAAGAGTTTAGCATTCAAAAATTTGTTGAACACGTATTTCCAAAAAGTGTTATTGACGCCATGGCCAATAACGAAATTTTACAACTTGTAATTTTTAGTATCTTTTTTGGTGTGGCCACCGCTTCCATGGGTGAAAAAGCAACAGTTGTTGTAAAAGCTTTAGATGCTGTTGCGCATGTAATTTTAAAAATGGTAGGCTATGTCATGAATTTTGCACCGCTGGGTGTGTTTGGTGCCATTGCTGCCGTAATTGCAACCAAAGGCCTTGATGTGTTTATTTTTTATGGTAAATACCTTTTATATTTTATTATGGGTATCGCTACTTTATGGGCGGTGCTTTTATTGGTTGGCTTTTTAATTTTAGGCAAGCGTTTGCCAGGACTTTTAAAAGCTATTTTTCCGCCACTCATTATTGCTTTTAGTACCACTAGTAGTGAAGCGGTATTTCCTAAACTAACAGAAGAGTTAGAAAAGTTTGGTTGCAAAGACAAAATTGTTTCTTTCATATTGCCGCTTGGTTATTCTTTTAATTTAGATGGAAGTATGATGTATATGACATTTGCAAGTTTAGCTATTGCGCAGGCTTATGGCATTCATATCGATATTGGCACTCAGCTTACCATGCTTATCGTACTCATGCTAACAAGTAAAGGTATTGCGGGCGTTCCGCGCGCATCACTTGTAGTGGTAACTGCTACTTGTGCGATGTTTAACATTCCACCCGAAGGCATTGCGCTTATTTTACCCATCGATCATTTTTGTGACATGTTTAGAACCGCCACCAATGTACTAGGTAATGCGCTTGCAACAAGTGCGGTAAGTAAATGGGAGGGCTCATTGGAAAATCCTACCGAGGTAGCTGCTTAACTAAAGATTAAATTGTTGTCATGTTTTTATTAGATGCTTTTCATTGGAGTCAATTGCTACAACCTCAGTTTTACATTGAGCATGGCGGATTGTGGCTTATACTCCTTGTTGTATTTGCAGAAACCGGACTTTTTGCTGGATTTTTTTTACCGGGTGATAGTTTACTTTTTGTGGCCGGCATTTATAGCACAAACCTAGCTGCAGAGCTTTGGTCTACAGGCAATGAGTTTACGGATTTGTTTTTACTCATGGGACTCATTGCTGCTGCGGGTATTGCAGGTAACGCAACGGGTTATTGGTTTGGTAAAAAAGTAGGTCCAGCTATGTTTAACTGGAAAGAAAATTTATTGTTTAAAAGAAAATATTTAGTGCAAGCCCAAGAGTTTTACAATAAACATGGAGGTGGCGCCATTATTGTAGCCAGGTTTATTCCTATCGTAAGAACTTTTGCACCGATTGTTGCAGGTATTGTTGGCATGGATCAAAAAAAGTTTGTGAGCTTTAATATTATTGGATCTTTTGCATGGGTATTTAGCATGTTGTTTGCTGGACACTTTTTACAAAAATGGATTTTGAGTGAGTTTGGTTTTGATTTAAAAAATCATTTAGAGATCATTGTGCTCGGTATTGTGTTTTTTACGACAGCGCCTGTAATCATTAAACTCTTTTTTGGAAAATCAAAGAAGGCATAATTATGAATGCAACGGATAAAAAAATATCAATATTTTCTTTGCCAGTTGTTGTAGCGGCATTAGGTTACTTTGTTGATATCTACGACCTTCTGCTATTTACAATTGTTAAAAAAACAAGTATGCTGGGTGTTGGTTCTACCGAAGCAACACTATTAGTAGACAGCACGCGTGTTATTAACTGGCAAATGACGGGCCTTTTATTGGGCGGTATTATTTGGGGTGTGCTCGCCGATAAAAAAGGAAGATTAAGTGTACTTTTTGGTTCCATCATTTTATATTCTACTGCAAATTTCGCAACAGGTTTTGTAACCAGTGTTGACCAGTACGCATGGGCCCGATTTATTGGTGGCCTTGGGCTAGCCGGCGAGCTTGGTGCTGGCATTACGCTTGTAAGTGAACTACTTCCTAAAAATAAAAGAGGTGTAGGAACCTCGCTCGTAGCAGGTATCGGACTCTTTGGTGCTGTAGCTGCCTATTTTACCTATCAGTATACCCAGGATTGGCGTTTATGTTATAAAATAGGAGGTGTGCTTGGTATTTGCTTATTGTTACTTCGTGTTAAAGTAGCAGAGTCAGGTATGTTTGCTGCCGCAAAAGCTTCTGAAGTAGTGAAAGGAAATTTTTTCATGCTCCTTAATAATGGCAAGCGGTTTAAAAAATATTTTGTTGCCATTTTAATTGGCTTACCTACTTGGTATGTGATAGGAATATTGCTCAATCAAAGTGACCGATTTGGAAAAGCCATGTTTAATAGTACGACCATCGATTCTGGGAGAGCCATCATGTTTGGTTATGTAGGGATTGCCGTTGGTGATATTTTAATTGGACTGGTAAGTCAGTATTTTAAGAGTCGAAAAAAAGCACTTCTTTTATTTTATGGGTTTACGCTACTTGGTTTGATCTTTTACTTTAGTGGTTACAACAATTCTGATACTACCATGTACGCTATTGCTTTATGGCTTGGATTTAGCACCGGTTTTTGGGCCATATTTGTAACGATGGGAGCAGAGCAGTTTGGTACCAACTTACGTGCAACGGCTGCTACCACTATTCCTAACATGGTGCGCGGCGCGCTTCCTTTAATTAATATGCTGTTTTTAGATTTGTTTCAAAAATCATGGCAGTGGTCCATTGTGTATAGTGGTATTATTACGGGTATTATTGTTATGTGCGTAGCATTTACCGCCTATGCCTTTACCGAAGAAACGTTCCATAAAGATTTAGATTATATGGAGCTGGACTAATACATAAATTCCCACAATGAAATTTTTAGTAATCCGCTTTTCTTCTATTGGAGACATTGTTTTAACAACGGCAGCTATCCGTTGTTTGAAAGAGCAGGTGCCAGATGCCGAAATACATTTTTTAACCAAAGAAAGTTTTAAGGCTGTTACGATTCATAACCCATATATACATACGTTCCATTATTTTAAGGATGATTTAAATGAAACAATTGCAGCGTTAAAAGCGCAACAATTTGATTACATCATTGATCTTCATAAAAATTTTAGAACCTGGCGTATTAAAACGGCGCTTAAAGTACCAGCGTTAACCTATAAAAAATTAAGCCTACATAAGTTCTTTTTAACTAAGCTCGGTATCAAAAATAAAATCCCTTCGCGTCATATTGTAGAAAGGTGTATCGATACACTAGCGTCACTTGGGGTTCAAAATGATGGTGAAGGACTTGATTATTTTATTGCCCCAGAAGATCATATTAAAGCAGAGGATTTACCTACGGCGCACAGTGCCGGTTATATAGCTGTTGTAATAGGCGCGTCCTATGCCACTAAAAAACTGCCGCTACTAAAGCTGCAGCAGCTTTGTAAAAAAATTAATTTTCCTATTGTTTTAGTGGGTGGCTCAGAAGATGCCAAAGAAGGAGATGCAGTAGCTGCTATTGATCCTATAAAAATTTACAATGCCTGCGGAAAGTTTAGTTTAAATGAGTCTGCGAGTATTGTTCAAAAATCAAGGGTTGTGATTTCTAATGACACAGGACTGCAATACATCGCTTGTGCCTTTAACAAGCCCGTGCTTGCTATTTGGGGATCTACGTCTCCCATGTTACAGGTAGAACCTTATTATGGAGAGGTGACGCTTGCAGCAATGGGTTTAAGTAAACCGCCGTATCAAAACTTTATAGTACCACATTTGACCTGCCAGCCCTGTTCCAATTACGGCACAAAAAAATGCCCCAAAGGGCATTTTAATTGTATGATGCTACAAGACACTACAGCAATTGCTGCAGCCGTAGAAAAATATTTATAAAGTTTTTAGAACGTCGTTCATGCTTCTAACAGCATCTGCGCTTTTGTTAAACGCAGCTTGCTCATCTGCAGAAAGTTCCATGTCAACAATTTTTTCCCAACCGTTCTTGCCAATTACAACAGGAACACCCAGGCAAATATCTGATTGACCATATTCACCGTTTAAGCTTACGCAACAAGTAAATAATTTTTTCTCATCACGTACAATGCTTTCAACAAGTGCAGCACCGGCAGCACCTGGTGCATACCACGCAGATGTACCTAATAATTTAGTTAAAGTAGCACCGCCCACCATGGTGTCAGCAATGATTTTTTCTTGCTGCTCATCAGATAAAAACTTAGTTACAGGAATACTATTCCATGTAGCATGCTTGATTAAAGGAATCATGGTTGTATCGCCATGACCACCTACAACAAGTGCATTTAAATCGGCAGGGCTACAATCAAGCGTAGTGCTTAATTGATATTTAAAACGAGCGCTATCAAGTGTACCGCCCATTCCAATGATTCTATTTTTTGGTAAACCCGTAGATTGGAGTGCCAAGTAAGTCATGGTATCCATTGGGTTACTAATTACAATAATGATCGCATTAGGTGAGTGTTTTAAAATATTTTCGCAAACACCCTTTACGATACCAGCGTTGGTGCCAATTAATTCTTCACGAGTCATTCCTGGTTTACGTGGTAAGCCTGAAGTGATTACTACAACATCAGAGTTTGCTGTTTTGGTGTAGTCGTTGGTGCTACCAGAAATTCTAGTATCAAAACCAAGTAATGCAGCTGTTTGCATCATGTCTTGCGCTTTACCTTCTGCAAAACCTTCTTTGATGTCTAATAAAACAAGTTCGCTTGCTAATTCTTTGCGCGCAATATTGTCTGCACAGGTTGCACCTACTGCTCCAGCGCCCACTACCGTAATTTTCATATAAAATGTATTAAAAGGTGAATGTTATTTTCAGGCGCAAAGGTACGTATGAAATACCATTATAATACCTTAATGTGTCCCAATTAATTTGAGTAATTCCGGGATTTCTACCCCCATTTCGTAGGCTTTAACAAATTGTTTGCGGTTGTCGTAAACGGCCACAAAAGGGGTATATTTTACCTGGTAATAAGACGGGATGCTATAGTGCTGGTCTTGACCGCACACTACATTGGGGAGGGCGTTGAGGCCGTACTTTTCGGAAAAGGCTTTAAGTTCTGGTATACTTCTGCTGCATGCCCATACAAAATAAACATGTTTAAGGCTGTCTATGTTTTTTACCATTTCTGTGGCCTCATGTTGGCAGTGCCCGCAGTCGGGGCTAAAGTATATGATGAGGGTGTATTTAAAATCCGGAATATTATTTTGGGTAAAATTTTTTCCATCAATAAGTAGGAGGTTGAATGCCGGAATATTTTTATTGGTTAAATAAGGTGCATCAGGTCTTACGGGGATGTTTTCTTGCGCGGCCGCATAATTTAGCGCACCTAAAAATAGTACTGCTAAAATAAGAATGGTGATTTTTTTCATTGGGGGTTATTTTTTTGCCTGCTCATCTTCAAGCATCCGCATTTGCTTAGCGTCTTGTAAAAAAGAAGAGGCAAATATAAATTTGTTGAGAAGATCGTCTTTGGAATAGATGATATCTTGATTGGTTCCTTCCCACTGTTTTTTTCCTTGGTGTAGGTAAATGATATGCTCGCCAATTTCCATGACACTATTCATGTCGTGTGTTACCACAATAGTGGTGATATTAAATTCTGCAGTAATTTCTTGGATGAGTTTATCAATCACCATGGAGGTTTGCGGATCGAGGCCCGAATTGGGCTCGTCGCAAAAAAGATATTTTGGATTGAGTACAATAGCGCGCGCAATGCCCACTCTTTTTTTCATACCCCCACTAATTTCGGAAGGGTATTTTTTATGTGCATCAACTAAGTTGACGCGTGCTAGTACTTCGTCTACTCTTTTTTTCTTTTCGGCGAGGGTCCAGTTGGTAAACATGTGAAGTGGGAATAGTACATTTTCTTCTACAGTCATAGAATCAAATAATGCTGTTCCCTGAAACAGCATGCCAATTTGCTGTCTTAATTCTTTGCGCTCATTGTTATCCATGAGTAGCATGTCTTTTCCATTAAATAGAATTTGTCCTATTTCTGGTTTAAAGAGCCCAACCATACATTTTGTAAGCACGGTTTTTCCGCTACCACTAGTTCCAATAATTAAATTGCATTTACCAGCAATCATCGAAGCACTGATATCTTCAATGATGGTTCTTTCTCCAAAACTTTTGCTGATATTTTTTAATTCAATCATGGTTGAGTGGCGTTAAACTTACAAAACTTCAATTTGATTTCTTGTAAGGTCTTCAAAGGTATCTCTTTGTCTGATCAGTTTGGCTTCGCCTTTTATGATCATAACCTCAGCTGGTTTATAGCGCGAGTTAAAATTACTCGCCATTTCAAATCCATAGGCGCCCGCATTTTCAAAAACCAATAAATCGCCTTCGCTGATTGTTGGAATTTTTCTATCAGAAGCAAATGTGTCAGTTTCACAAATATTACCTACTACATCATAGGTTGCTAGGGCCCCGTTAGGGTTAGTTAGATTTTTAATTTCGTGGTAGGCCTCGTATAACATAGGTCTAATGAGGTGGTTAAAACCACTATTAACGCCAGCAAAAGTGATGCTCGGTGTTTGCTTAATCACATTCACTTCTGTAATAAAATAACCGGCTTTACTAACCATATATTTACCCGGCTCAAACCAAAGTTCAAAGCTGCGGGTATAAGTACTTTGTAGCTTTTCTTGAAACTTTTCAATTTCAGTGGCAAGCTCATTAATATTGGTAGAAGGATCTCCTGCTTTATACGGCACTTTAAATCCACCACCTAAATCCAAAAATTGTAATTGCGGAAATTTAGGAACCAAATCAAAAAACACATCCGTTACTTTCATAAACACAGACACGTCTTTGATTTCGCTTCCGGTATGGATATGTAATCCTGCAATATTAATTTGATAGGTGTCAATAATAGCAAGTAGTTCGTCTAGCTGTTCTAGTGGTACACCAAACTTGCTTTTATCATGACCTGTAGAAATTTTTAAATTACCACCCGCCATAATATTTGGACGAAGTCGAATGCCAACAGGGTAGCTGCTGCCATATTTTTTTCCAAACTTTTCTAGGTTGGATAAGCTATCGATGTTTACATGAATACCCAGCGAAACTGCAGTTTCAATTTCACTAAAATGAATACCATTACTCGTGTACAAAATATTTTTAGGTGTGTGACCTGCTTTAATAGCAAGATGTGCTTCATTGATAGAGCTGCAATCAACGGCGCAGCCCATGTTAAGCATGAGCTTTAAAATATTGATGTTGGTAAGTGCCTTGCTCGCATAAAAAAACTTGACAGGTTGCCCTGCAAAAGCAGTGGTTAAAGCACTGTATTGCGCTTCAATATTGGCAGCATCATACACATAAAGTGGTGTGCCAAAACTATGGGCAGCTGCAATGAGTTGTTCGTTGGAAAGTGAATGTGACATAGGTCCACGAAGATAACACTTCGGGGCATTTATTAGGCAGGATCCTTATCTGAATTCTCGTCGTCTTCAGAAGCTTCTTCGTTAGAAGTTTCATCGCCCTCTTCAAAATTATCAGACTCGCTAAAATTGCCATCATCTTCTGTGTCAAAAGTCTCGTTTTCTAGCGCAGCCAAATCATCAATCGGGTCTTCGTTAGAAGGGGTTTCGGTTTCAATAATAGCGCTTTCTTCTTCAAACTCTGTGGCGTTAGCTACGTTTTGATCTGTAAAGTCGTCGGGGTTTACAATGGTGCCTTCAATTAATTGTTCGGCTAGTACTTCTTTAATTTTAGGAAGATCTTCTGGGCTGTTGATGCCAAAATAATCCATGAATGTTTTAGAAGTAACATATAAAAGTGGTTTGCCCGGCATGTTTTCACTGCGGCCACTAATTAAAATGAGTTCTTTTTCTAATAATTTTTGAATGCTATAGTCGGTGTTAACGCCTCTAATAGATTCAATTTCACCTTTTGTAATGGGTTGCTTGTAAGCAATGATCGCAAGTGTTTCTAATGCAGCATTAGAAAGGCGCTTTAAAAATTTGTCGCCGTTGAGTTGTGCAATGGTTTGGTGGTAATCTTTTTTAGTTAAAAATTGCCAACCACCGCCGCTCTCTCTCACTTCAAATGGATAAAATTCGGAGTCATACTTTTCTTTAATTCCATTAACTGCAGCATCTACCTGATCGATACTGATGCGCTCTTCTAAAAAGCCAAAAGTGTTGTTGATGAGTTCAACAATATCAGGTGATGTAAGTGGTTTTTCACTTGCAAAAATGAGAACTTCTATATGTGGTATGATTTCGCTAATCTCCATAAACAGGTATTAAAAATTATCCTTGAAGTGCCGCTGCACCACTTACAATTTCTGTAAGCTCTGTAGTGATGGCTGCCTGACGTGCTCTATTGTAGCTAATTTTAAGCGACTTTAATAGTTCGTTGGCGTTTTCGCTCGCTTTGTCCATTGCGGTCATGCGTGCGCCATGCTCACTTGCATTACAATCAAGCACTGCTTTGAATAATTGTGTGTTTAATATTTTTGGCATGAGCTCTGCTATCAATTCTTCTTTAGCTGGCTCAAAAATAAAGTCCGATTTTTTTGCAGTACCCGTGCTTTTTACTTTTGGAATTGGTAAAAATGCTTCAGCTTTAAATTCTTGAGAAGCTGCGTTTTTAAATTCAGAATAAATAACTTCTACCGCATCAAAAGTTTTATCTTCAAATGCTTTCATCGCAGCAGCTGCAGCAGCTTGCACGTTTTCGAAACTTAATTGTAAAAAGATATCTTTAAAAGTAGCGTCGGTAGTGTAACCTGCTTTGGTTAAACTCTCGTATCCTTTTTTTCCAATGTTCCAAATGGTAACATTGCCTTTATTAAATTGGCTACTATATTTTTCGGCGATGGTGCTTTTTGCAAGCTTGATAAGGTTGGCATTGTAACCACCACATAAACCTCTATCAGAAGTAATAACGATTAATAAAACGTTTTCTACTGTTCTTGTTTCTGCTAGTTTGATTGACAAATCACCCTCAGTAGTGCTCACAATATTGCTCAGCATTTCTTGCAATTTTTGCGCGTAAGGGCGCATTTGTGTAATGGCGTCTTGCGCACGGCGTAATTTAGCCGCACTCACCATTTTCATTGCCTTGGTAATTTGCTGCGTACTTTGTACACTTTTGATCCTGTTTCTAACCTCTTTTAATTGACCTGCCATGGTATTAAATATTACTAGTTTTCGGTGGCAAAAGTAGCAGAAAGACGCTGAAATTCCATAAAGAAGTTTTCAAGAAAGCATCAACCGGTATTTTAGGGCTAAAAACGGTAGGCGAGCCCCATGCCAGAAGGCGTTGGGCCAAGGGTCCAAATGCCAAATTTTTGCCCCAATCTTTTCCCATTTTTACGGTGTGCCCCAAATTGCAAAAGGTCGTAAGCCAATAAAAAAGCCCCCTGCAGCATAATACTGCCGCCGTAGCCTTGAATTTTGGCGTTACTATTGTTAATCCCGCTTTTACGCATTAAAAGGCCTATTCCAAAGTATCCAACGTCTAAAGCGCTGTTAATGAGCAGTATTTTTTGAATTTTTTGCTGTTCCCGAACCTCCGAAGCCAGGGTATTGGTTTTTAAAAGCTGTTTTTTGATGCCTAAAAAGCCTACGGCGGCAATGCCCACATTAACAGCGTTAAAATAGGAACTCATTTGATGAAAATAGTGCTCTGGGCCCACGGTGTTGGTAGCTGAAATGCTCCCCTGTACCACATTTACAAGGCCCCAGGCGCCAAGGGCGGTCATATAATTACGTGTTATATTGATTCGTTCCATGGCAACGGCCTCTGGCAGGGGTAGTTGAATGCTGTCATTTGCAGCGGTTTGAGCCGAATCGGATGCGTTATTTTGGCTAAATACGGGCCCACTAGCCACGATAATGGCTAAAAACACCCCAAACCCCAATGCCCCAGCTTTACTGCAAATAATCATGTTCATAATCAGTTCTTTGTAACTCGTTTACAACCGCTTTAAAATCTTTACCTTTGGCGGCCTTGATATAGAGTGCCAAATTGACGCAAATTTAAATGCCGCACTCTTTTTGAGTAGTATATTTTTTCTAAAACAGTTTATTTAACAATATGTTGAAATTTATAACCAAATTATTTGGAAGCAGCAAGAGCGAGAAAGATGTTCAAAAGATACTTCCAATTGTTGAAAAGGCCAATGCTTTTTTTGCTTCTTATGCTAGTTTAACCAACGACGAGTTGAGAGGAAAGACAGCTGAGTTTAAGCAAAGAATTCAAAATCATTTGACAGCCATTGATGCGCAAATAGCAGATAAAAAACAAACAGCAGATGCGTTAAGTGATACCGAAATTCATAAGCGTGATGCCATCTACAAAGAGGTAGACACTTTAAATAAAGAGCGCGATCAAAAAATTGAAGAAGTACTTGCAGAAATTCAACCAGAAGCTTTTGCGGTTGTAAAAGAAACAGCGCGTAGGTTTTCTACCAACGAAGAACTTATTGCAACGGCTACGCCACTAGACCGCGAGTTTAGTGTTAAAAAAGATTATATATCTATCAAAGGCGAACAGAGTGTTTTTAAAAATACATGGACTGCAGCTGGCGGAAAAGTTACCTGGAATATGGTACACTATGACGTGCAGTTAATTGGTGGTAGTGTACTACACGAAGGTAAGATTGCGGAAATGTCTACGGGTGAAGGAAAGACCCTCGTATCAACACTTCCGGCCTATTTAAATGCGTTAGCAGGTGAGGGTGTGCACATTGTAACAGTGAACGATTACCTCGCAAAACGTGATAGCGAATGGAACGGTACTTTGTTTGAGTGGCTCGGACTTCGTGTAGATTGTATTGATAAGCATGATCCAAATAGTGAGGCAAGACGCAATGCATACTTAGCAGATATTACTTACGGTACCAACAACGAATTTGGTTTCGATTATTTGCGTGATAACATGGTACATACACCACAAGAAATGGTGCAGCGCAAACACCATTTTGCGATGGTTGATGAAGTGGATTCGGTATTAATTGATGATGCGCGTACGCCACTTATTATTTCTGGTCCAGTAGGACACAACACCAACGAGCAACAATTTTTTGAATTAAAGCCCCGCATCGAAAAATTAGTAGATGCACAAAAGCGTGCCACCAATCAATTTTTAATTGAAGCCAAAAAGAAAATTGCAGAAGGCAACGATGATCCAAAAGATGGTGGCCTTGCACTTTTTAGAGCACATAGAGGACTTCCAAAAAACAATGCCCTCATTAAATATTTAAGTGAGCCAGGTATTCGTGTGAAATTACAAAAGGCCGAAAATTATTATCTCGCCGATCAGTCTCGTGAAATGCCTATTGCCGACGAAGAACTTTATTTCTACATCGACGAAAAAAGCAACTCGGTAGAGCTTACCGATAAAGGAATTCAGCTCATTACCAAAGCTGGTGAAGACCAACAGTTTTTTGTGTTACCTGATATTAGTTTATCACTTTCTTCGATAGATAAATCAGCTCTAGGTGCCGAAGAAAAGCTGCAACAAAAAGAAGCGATCATTAATGATTACTCTGTTAAGGCCGATCGTATCCATACCGTTCAACAATTACTAAAAGCCTACACGCTTTTTGATAAAGACATTGAGTATGTGGTAATGGATGGTTCTGTAAAAATTGTAGATGAGCAAACAGGTCGTATACTAGATGGTCGTAGATATTCTGATGGTTTACACCAAGCTATTGAGGCCAAAGAAAATGTAAAAATTGAAGCGGCTACACAAACTTACGCAACCGTTACTTTACAAAACTATTTTAGAATGTACCACAAACTTTGTGGTATGACGGGTACTGCCGAAACTGAAGCTGCAGAGCTTTGGGACATCTATAAATTAGATGTTGTTTCTGTACCTACCAATGTAACAGCAATCAGAATTGACGAGCAGGATTTGGTGTTTAAAACCAAGCGTGAAAAATTTGGTGCTGTTATTGATGAAATTGTAAAATTAAGAGAAGCGGGAAGACCGGTACTTGTTGGTACCACAAGCGTTGAGGTGAGTGAACTACTTGGTCGTATGCTTCGTCAAAAACAAATTCCGCACAATGTATTAAATGCCAAGCAGCACGCGCGTGAAGCACAAATTGTTGCTGAGGCGGGTTTAGCAGGTGCAGTTACTATTGCTACCAACATGGCGGGTAGAGGTACCGATATTAAATTAGGTGAAGGCGTTAAAGAAGCGGGTGGTCTTGCGATATTAGGTACCGAGCGTCATGAATCTCGCCGTGTAGATCTCGGTTGTCGCGGTCGTATTAGACAACAGGGAGATCCAGGATCCTCTCAATTTTATGTATCCTTAGAAGATGATTTAATGCGCATGTTTGGTAGTGAGCGTATTGCAAAATATATGGATTTTGCAGGTTACAAAGAAGGCGAAGTTATCCAGCACAGCATGATTACAAAATCGATTGAGCGTGCTCAAAAAAAGGTAGAAGAAAACAACTTTGGTATTCGTAAGCGCCTTTTAGAATATGACGATGTGATGAACAAGCAGCGAACCGTTATTTATACAAAACGTCATCATGCATTATTTGGTGAAAGGCTTGCACTTGATTTAGACAATGCGTTTTATGGCGTTGCCGAAGGTCTTGTATTTAGTTTTAGAGAGCAAAGTGATTTTGAAGGATTTAAATTAGCCGTGATTGTAAACTTTGGACTAGATACTGCCATTACAGAAGAGCAGTTGAATAAACAAAGTGCGCATAATGTTGCTGAGTTATTATACCAAGAAGCTATTGCACATTACAACCGCCGTCGTGCGGATATGATGGCGCAGGCCATGCCGGTGTTTAAACGTATTCGTTTACAACAAGGAAACCATATCGAAAATGTGATTGTACCATTTACGGATGGTAAAAAAGCCATGGAAGTACTTGGTAATATGGATAAAACCCTTGCAACTAATGGTGCTGCGCTGATCAATGCACTTGAAAGAACCATTGCTCTTGCACATATCGATAATGCTTGGAAAGAGCATTTGCGTGCCATGGATGATTTAAAGCAAAGTGTGCAAACTGCTACTTACGAACAAAAAGATCCACTTGTTATTTATAAAATGGAAGCCTTTGAGTTGTTCAAAAAAATGGACACCGAAGTCAATAAAGATATCATTGAGTTTTTATGTCATGCAACCATTCCTTTAACCGAAACGGATCAAGTTCAAGAAGGACGTCAGCAAAAAACGGACATGAGTAAGATGAGCGTTACCAAGCAAGATGCTGGTGCACCTCCAACCGAAAATGATTATTACGACCCAACACCAGAAAAGCAACAGCCAATTACGGTGGGTCCAAAAATTGGAAGAAACGATCCTTGTCCTTGTGGTAGTGGCAAAAAATACAAGGCATGTCATGGAAGAGACGCCGATTAATTTAATTTTTGATTGATGCCATTAAACGCTTACATCGACCATACCATTTTAAAGCCTACAACACTTGTTGCAGACATTGAAAAATTATGCGCCGAAGCGGTTGAGTATGGTTTTGCGGCAGTATGTGTGCCTCCTAATTTTGTTAAAACAGCCAAGGCCTTGGTAGCAGGATCTAATGTTAAAGTGGCTACTGTTATTGGTTTTCCATTTGGATATAGTGCTGTTGAATCTAAAATTGCTGAAATTATTTTAGCAGTAGTTGATGGTGCCGATGAGTTAGATGTTGTAGCAAATATTAGCGCTATTAAAAATGCCGATTGGGCATATCTCGCTAATGAACTGGGTCATATTTTACCCATCGTTAGAAGTAAAGAAAAAGTAATCAAAGTAATTATTGAATCGGGTATCTTAACAGACGATGAAATAATTAAGTGTTGTGAACTCTATGGTGTGGCAGGGATTGATTATTTAAAAACATCGACTGGCTACGCCGAAAAAGGTGCAACCATAGAGGCGGTTCAACTCTTTAAAGCGCATTTGCCTTCTAATGTTCAAATAAAAGCGTCGGGGGGCATTAGAGATTACGCATTTGCTAAAGCGCTTGTAGCCGCTGGTGCCACAAGGCTAGGTTGCAGTGCAAGTGTAGCGATTGTTACCGGCGCACCTGCCACCGGAAACTATTAAAGTTGTAACTTGGTAACACTACAAATCATTTGTAATGAAAAATAACCCTGCTTTTTCACTTGTCTTTTTTGTTGCTGCCTTATTTTTTGCAGCAGGGGTTAGTGCAGCAGATACTATTGTTGTTATCAAAGATCCAAGGTTAGATATTTTATCACAAAAGCAGGCCTTAATTAATAAGCGCACGTCGGTGCTTACCAGTAATGGAAAAGTAAAAGGCTTTAGAATTCAAATTACAAGCACGAGTAGTCGTGATCAAGCATTTAATGCAAAGGCTGCTGTGCAATCAAAGTTTCCAGATCAAAAAGTATATATCACTTATCAGGCACCTCTATTTAAAGTGCGTGTAGGTGATTTTATAAAAAGGGAAGACGCCGAAAAGTATAGAAAACTAATGCTCTCCATTTTTCCAACTGGCATGTATGTGGTGGAAGATGTGATAGAAGTAAGTTTCGAAGATATAGATCAATAAATGACAAATTATATATGAGTCAATTACAAGAAAAAATTAAAACATTGGCAAAAGAATTTGCACCTGCACAAATTGCAGTGCGTCATCATTTGCATGCAAACCCTGAATTGAGCTACAAAGAATTTGAAACGGCTAAGTATGTGAAAGCGCAATTAGCAGCAATGGGCATTGCTTCCGAAGAAAAAGCAACCACCGGACTTGTAGCAGTTATTGAAGGTAAAAACCCTTTGTCCCGAATCATTGCGCTTCGTGCCGACATGGATGCACTTCCTATTCAAGAACAAAATGATGTGCCTTACAAATCAACGGTACCAAGCGTTATGCACGCTTGTGGCCATGATGTACATACCACTATTTTACTAGGCGCTGCTAAAATATTACTTGCCACAAAAGATAGTTGGGAAGGTACTGTAAAATTATTTTTTCAACCTGGTGAAGAAAAAAATCCGGGAGGCGCTAGTTATATGATTAGAGATGGTGCACTACAAAATCCAGCACCAGAAGCCATTGTTGCGCTGCATGTGCATCCAGGACTTGAAACTGGTAAATTAAGTTTTAGAAAAGGGCGTGTGATGGCAAGTGCCGATGAAATTTATATGACCATCAAAGGTCCAGGAGGTCATGCGGCATCTCCGCATTTAGCACCTGATACTATTTTAATTGCATCGCATGTAATTATTAGTTTACAACAAATTATTTCACGTAACCGAAATCCTGTTTCGCCATCTGTATTATCTATATGCTCTGTGCAAGGCGGTAATACTACCAATGTAATTCCTTCCGAAGTAAAACTGATGGGAACATTTAGAGCCATGGATGAAACCTGGAGGTATAAAGCACATGAATTAATTACCAAAACCGCAAAAGGTGTTGCTGAGTCGATGGGTGCTACTATCGATGTGCTCATTGATGTGGGATATCCAACCGTAGATAATGATCCTGCTTTTACAGAAACAGCTTGGAAATTGGCGGATGAATACATGGGTGCGCAAAATGTACTTGAAACAGAAATGCGCATGGGGGCCGAAGATTTTGGGTATTACACCCAGGAAATTCCGGGTTGCTTTTTTAGACTAGGTGTTCGTAACGAGGCTGCTGGGATTGTTCATAATGTACATACGCCTCACTTTAATATTGACGAAAATGCCATTGAAATAGGCATGGGAATGATGGCGTGGCTAGGCGCAACCGCTCATACATAAGGAATTACGTATTTTAGGCAAACAAGTGTTAGCCTTTAAGAATTAATGGTAAATTTGTAATTCGAACAAAACAAAACAGATGGCAAAAAACAATGACCTCCGCAGAGAACAAGCCCTTGAATACCATGCAAGTGGTAGACCAGGAAAAATAGAGGTGGTACCTACTAAAGAGGCCAAAACCCAACGAGATTTGTCGCTTGCATATAGCCCGGGGGTAGCAGAGCCTTGTAAAGAAATTCACGAAAATATTGAAGAGGTATATAAGTATACGGCCAAAGGAAATTTAGTAGCCGTAATTACCAACGGAACCGCTGTTTTGGGTCTAGGTGATATTGGTCCAGAAGCGAGTAAGCCGGTGATGGAAGGAAAAGGCGTACTCTTCAAAATATTTGCTGACATTGACGTTTTTGATATTGAGATCAATGAAAAAGATCCAGAAAAATTTGTACAAATAGTAAAAGCATTGGAGCCCACATTTGGCGGCATCAACTTAGAAGATATTAAAGCACCCGAATGTTTTTACATTGAGCAGCAGCTTAAAGAGCAAATGAAAATTCCGGTGATGCACGACGATCAGCACGGAACAGCAATCATTAGCGGCGCTGCATTATTAAATGCATTGGAACTTCAAAAAAAGAAAATTGACCGTGTACGTTTTGTGGTGAATGGTGCAGGCGCAGCAGCTATGGCTTGTGTGCAGTTGTATGTTGCACTTGGTGCACGTTACGAAAACTTTATCATGTTTGATAAAGACGGCGTTTTACATGAAGGCCGTACCGATTTAGATGCTACCCGCAAAAAATTTGCTGTAAAAAAATCAGATAGTACACTTGCGAAAGCCATGCGTGACGCCGATGTTTTTTTAGGGCTTAGCATTGGTGGTGTTGTAACGCAAGACATGATAAAATCCATGGCTAAAAATCCAATTGTTTTTGCCATGGCAAATCCGGATCCAGAAATTTCTTACGAAGATGCAACAGCAGTTCGTAAAGATATTATCATGGCAACGGGCCGTACCGATTATCCAAACCAGGTTAATAATGTATTAGGGTTCCCTTATATTTTTAGAGGTGCACTTGATGTGCGTGCTACAAAAATTAACGAAGCCATGAAGCTGGCTGCTGTAAAGGCTTTAGCAGAGCTTGCTAAAACGGCAGTGCCAGATATAGTGAATTTGGCGTATAATCAATCAAGTATGAGCTTTGGTCCGGAGTATATTATTCCAAAACCATTAGATCCTCGTTTACTTGCTACGGTAGCACCTGCTGTTGCAAAGGCTGCTGTTGAATCTGGTGTGGCACAAAAACCCATTCAAAACTGGGATGCTTACACCCTACAATTAAACAAGCGTTTAGGACTCGATAATCAATTGATACGTGTTATTGGTAACAAAGCGAGACGTGACCCTAAGAGGCTCGTTTTTGCTGAAGCTGATAACCAAAAAGTATTAAAGGCAGCTAGCATTATTTATGATGATGGTATTGCATATCCTATATTACTTGGTGATCCAGTAAAAATTAAAGCGATTGCAGAAGAGCATAATATTGATTTAACGGATATTCCTATTATCGATTCACGTAGTGATGAAACAGAAGCGAAGCGTGAATTTTATGGCGAACTATTCTTTAAAAAACGCCAGCGTAAAGGCTTTAACCATTACGAGAGCATTAAAATAATGAAAGACCGCAACCATTTTGGTTGTATGATGGTTGAAACTGGTGATGCCGATGCCATGCTTTCGGGGCTTACAAAAAATTATGCCGAAGCCATCAGGCCAGCACTTCAGATTATTGGTACTGAAGAAGGCGTTAAAAAAATTGCTGGCATGTATTTATTATTAACCAAGCGTGGTCCGATATTTTTGGCCGACACAACGGTTAATTTTAATCCAAATGCCGAAGAGTTAGCAGATATT
This sequence comes from Sediminibacterium sp., assembly GCA_027487895.1. Taxonomy (GTDB): domain Bacteria; phylum Bacteroidota; class Bacteroidia; order Chitinophagales; family Chitinophagaceae; genus Sediminibacterium. Next base: position 28,193 of record JAIYCS010000053.1, read on the forward strand.
GCTATGATGGTTGCTAAGGAAGTTAGAAACTTTAACATCACACCACGTATTGCAATGCTTAGCTACAGCAACTTTGGTAGTTCCGATTCGGCAGAGGCAAAAATTGTTGCAGAAGCTACGCGTATTTTAAAGCAGCGCAATCCATCTTTAATTGTTGATGGTGAAATGCAGGCAAGTATGGCTTTTAATAAAGAAATATTAAAAGACAATTACGGTTTTAGTGACTTAGTAGATGAGGATGTGAACGTGCTTATATTCCCTAATTTAACTTCTGGTAACGTTGCCTATAATTTATTAAAAGAAATTGGTGGCGCAGATGCGATTGGTCCAATATTGTTAGGGCTTAAAAAGCCAGTACATGTACTTCAATTAGGCAGCTCTGTAAGAAGTATCATTAATATGGCGCTTGTAGCGGTAGTGGATGCGCAGTTAAAGTCGCGTATTGATACAGATGAAGCCGTACAGCGTAGTAGCTGGTGGAAGCGCCTCAAAAAGAAAAATAAATAGTTTAATTTATTTAGCACTAGATGAATCTTATTACGCATTTCGGGAATTATTTGCTCATGTTAAAAGGCATGTTTACCAAGCCCGAAAACCTGCGTATGTATTGGAAGGAATTTGTGCATCAAGCTGTAGAAATTGGTGTAGGTTCACTCCCCATTGTTGTTATTATATCAGTTTTTTTAGGCGCTGTTACAACCGTGCAAACAACCTATCAGTTGGTGAGTCCGCTCGTTCCGCTTTCTACCATTGCACAAATTGTGCGTGATGGATTGCTTCTTGAATTGTCACCAACTGTTGTATGTATTGTACTTGCTGGTGTTGCTGGCAGTAAAATAGCAAGTGAGCTAGGTAACATGCGCGTGAGTGAGCAAATTGATGCACTTGAAATCATGGGTATTAATACCAAGAGCTATTTGATACTTCCTAAAATCATCGCTTCGATGCTTGTGATCCCTTGCTTAATTACATTATCTGTAGCACTAGGTATTTGGGGTGGTCGTTTGGCTGGACATTACACAGGACTCATATCTACTGATATTTATGACGCCGGCCTACGTGAAAATTTAAATACTTTTTATATCAATTTTGCATTGTACAAAGCCTACACCTTTGCATTTATTATTAGTACGATATCAGCGTATTATGGATACTATGTTAAAGGAGGTGCACTCGAAATTGGAAGAGCAAGTACCAGTGCCGTTGTTGTTAGTTGCATTTTAATTTTAATTGCCGATTACATATTGGCATTACTTCTTTTGGGTTAAATTAATATTTATGACACCAAATTTTGCAGCGTTTCGCGCATTAATCATGCATCCTATAAAATTTAGGTTGTATATGCTAGCCAAGCTTCCCATGGGTTTTTTGGCGGGGTTAAAGCTTACGCAGTTGGAACCTGGTCACGCCGCCGTGCAAGTAAAGTACAAGTGGCTCACACAAAATCCATTTGGGTCTATGTATTTTGCTGTACTTTCTATGGCTGCCGAGTTTAGTACTGGCATTTTATGTCTCGCAAATATTTATAAATCGGATCCCGCCATTAGTATGCTTGTAGTAAAAATGGAATCACATTTTTATAAAAAAGCAGTGGGCGTTATTACATTTACCTGCACCGATGGAGATGCTATTATTGATATCGTAAAAACTGCCAAAGAAACAGGCGAGGGTGTTACCCTTGTAAGTAAGTCTACTGGCGTTAATCAAAACGGCGAAGTCGTTGCCGAATTTTTTATTACTTGGAGCCTTAAAGCAAAGGCTTCAAAAAGTTTCACAGCTAAATAATTTACATGAAAATTTCCTTTCACGGAGCAGCACAAACAGTTACGGGATCAAAGCATTTAATTACATTAAATAGTGGATTTAAAATTTTACTAGACTGTGGCATGTTTCAGGGAATGGGAAGAGAAACTCAAGTAATGAATAGCACCCTAGGATTCGAAGCAGCGGGTGTAGATATTTTAGTGTTGTCACACGCACATATTGATCACTCGGGGCTTATACCTAAACTATATAAAGACGGTTTTAGAGGAAAGATTTTTTCTACACCTGCTACCAAAGACTTAGCAGCAGTGTTGCTAGAAGACTCTGCAGTTATTCAAAGAGACGATACAAAATTTATTAATAAACGCAGGGCTAAACAAGGATTGCCACCCTTTGAAGCGCTCTATGACTTAGAAGATGCCGCAGAAGCACTGACACTTTTTGAAGTAGCTGCTTATGACAAATGGACTACTATTGCACCAGGCGTTGATCTGTTATTTACCGATGCTGGACATATTATTGGAAGCGCCTCTGTCCATTTAAAAATTACTGAAAAGGGTGTTACCAAGCAACTTAGTTTTAGCGGCGATATTGGACGTTACAACGATGCTATTTTAAGAGCGCCGGCCGTTTTTCCGCAGGCTGATTATATTATTATTGAAAGCACCTACGGTAATAAATTACATGACGAAGTGCACGGTAC
>JAIYCS010000041.1 GCA_027487895.1 Sediminibacterium sp.
ATTTACAATGATGCCCGGTTTTTCATATCCTTCTTGTCCAAATCTTATAAGTTTCATTGCTTGCTCTATTTAAATCTAAAAATTAATTATTGAGTTTTATAAATCCACCATCTATTGGATAATCACATCCTGTAATAAATGAAGCTTCATCGCTGGCTAAATAAAGTGCAAGTGCTGCTACTTCTTCGGGCTTTGCCATTCTACCAATGGGTTGTGATGCAGATAGTTTTTCAAACATTTCCGCTTCTTTACCCGGATAATTTTTTGCAATAAATCCATCCACAAACGGTGTGTGCACACGCGCCGGTGAAATAGAATTACATCTTATATTTTCATGCATATAATCTTTTGCAACAGAAAGCGTCATGGCCATAACAGCTCCTTTGGCCGTAGAATACACAAAACGATCGGCAAGTCCTACCCATGCAGCAATGGAAGCCATGTTAATGATAACGCCGCTACCATTGGCCCGAAAGCCTGGTATAGCAGCAGCTATACAGTGATACACGCCTTTTACATTGATAGACATTACCCTGTCAAAATCTGCTTCGGGGGTTGTATCGGCTTTACCAATATGTGCAACGCCGGCATTGTTTACTAAAATATCAATGGCACCAATTGATGCAAATACTTTATTTACTTCATCCTTGTTGGCAACATTGCAAGCGTGCACACTCACTTTTCCGCCGGCAGCTGTTATCGTTGACTTTGTATCAGCTGCAGCTTCTGTGGTTAATTCTAACACATGCACTGCCGCCCCTTGTGCTGCAAATGTTACGGCTATTGCTTTTCCAATGCCGCTACCGCCGCCGGTAATCACTGCTGTTTTATTAACTAATGAAAACATAAAAAAAAATTATAAAGAAACGCCGCGCTTCCACGGTATAAAATCGTCTTGGTTTAATAGCACTGCTTTGGGAGTCACTTCACCACTAGCCGCTTTAATGCAATATTCTAAAATTTCTACGCCCATTTGTTCAATGGTTTTTTCACCACTAATAATAGGTCCGCAATCAATATCGATAATGTCTTTCATTCTTTTAGCAAGAGATGAATTGGTGGCTACTTTAATAACCGGACAAACTGGATTGCCCGTTGGCGTTCCAAGTCCTGTGGTAAATAATATAAGGGTGGCGCCTGATGCTGCCTTACCCGTTGTGGCTTCTACATCATTTCCGGGGGTACAAACAAGGCTAAGGCCAGGTTTAGTAGCCTGTTCTGTGTAATCGAGCACGTCTACAATGGGAGATGTCCCTCCTTTTTTTGCAGCGCCTGCGCTTTTTATAGCATCCGTAATTAAACCATCTTTGATATTCCCTGGAGAAGGATTCATGTGAAATCCAGAACCTACTTGATGCGCAAGGGCATCATAACTGCGCATGAGATCTATAAATTTATTTGCAGCGGTTGCGGTTTCACAACGATCAATTAAATCTTGTTCGGCGCCGCATAATTCAGGAAACTCTGCAAGTAAAACTTTACCGCCAAGAGCCACCAATAAATCAGCAGCATACCCTACCGCTGGGTTTGCAGAAACACCGCTAAACCCATCACTACCTCCACATTTTACCCCAAGCGTAAGTGCACTTAAAGGTGCAGGCTGTCTTTCAAATTGATTTATTTGAATGAGTCCTTCAAATGTTTTTTTGATCGCAGATGCAATGAGTTCTTCTTCGCTTTCTGATTGTTGTTGTTCAAAAACATAAAGTGGTTTATCAAAATCAGGTGCTATTTTTTTAATGTCATTTTTAAAATCTTCTACTTGCAAGTGTTGACATCCGAGGCTTAAAACCGTTATCCCACCTACGTTTGGATGATTTGCATAAGAAGCGAGTAAGGCACTTAATGTTGCTGCATCGGCTCTTGTACCACCACAACCACCGTTATGATTTAAAAATTTTATACCGTCTACGTTTTTAAATACTCGGTTTTTTTGAGGCGTATTACTTGGCGAAAAGTTGATGTTATTAACAGATTCTCCATTTTGGTATGCTTCTAAAAGTGACTGGGTATACTTGCTATATTTATCACTAACCGCATAACCAAGTTTGTGATGCAGCGCCTCTTTTATAACGTCTAAATTTCTATTCTCACAAAATACCGTAGGAATAAATAACCAATAATTGGCCGTACCCACCTGACCATTAGATCTTACAAAACCATTGAAGGTCTTATTCGCAAATTGTGAAACATCCGGCTTTTCCCATGAAAAATTTGTTTCACGGTAAGCATAAGGCTCTGCCGCATGCTTTAAATTAGCCGTAGTAACAAGGCTTCCTCTGGCCACATCACATTGCGTGGTCCCAACTAAAACGCCATACATATAAATAGGGGCGCCCGCTGAAAAATTTGCTGTATAAAATTTATGCTTGCTTTGAATCGGTTCCAAAATAGTAAACTGCTCGTCTCTATAATCCACTATTTGTCCTGCCGCCAAATGGGTCAGCGCCACCAACACATTGTCTTTGGGGTGCATCTCTATCACTAATCTTTTTGGGGGCACAGTAGTCATGAGTACTATACAGATTTAACTTTATGTCCTTTGGTTGCAAATAAAAACACCATAACAAAACAAAGTAGTGGTACAATATACCCATTTTGAATACTGCCTGTTGCATCAGAAATAACACCAAGTACTGGTGGCAATAATGCACCACCAACTATTGACATCACAATTAAACTAGATGCCATTTTTGTATCGGCGCCAACGTCTTTAATACCGAGTGAAAATATAGTTGGAAACATAATGGACATAAAAAATGCAATAGCAATTAATGCATACACCACAACGATGCCTGATCCAAAAATAGCAACTGCAGATAAAACAATATTGATAAGTGCGTAAGCACTCAATAATTTTTCAGAAGCAAACCTTCCCATTAAAAAAGTACCCACAAATCTTCCAAGCATAAAGGCGGCGCCATAACCCCAACCTAAATATTGAGCTGCCGTTTTTTCGTCCATACCGGCGCCTGTTCTTGCCATCTTAATAAAAAAGCTACCTACACAAACTTGAGCACCAACATAAAAAAATTGTGCCACAACAGCCCATGTCAAATGCTTATGCCTAAAGGCTTTTAGCGGATTGTTACCTGCTGCGTTATCGTCTCCTTCTTTTACATCAGGCAGCTTGGATACCATAAACAAAACAGCTACTAGTAAAACAAGAATACCTAAAATCAGGTAAGGCATTTTTACACTTTGCGCTTCGGTTGTCAAATAATTATTAAGCGCTTCTGGAGATAATTTAGCATAAGCTTCATCAGACATTTCTGTACCAGACAAAATAAACTGACCACCAATAATGGGAGCTACCATCGCAGCAAGACCATTAAATGATTGCGCAAAATTTAAACGACGGGTTGCCGTTTCGGGAGGACCAATAATAGTAGCGTATGGATTAGCCGCCGTTTCTAAAAAAGTTAACCCACTCGCAATAATAAAAAGTGCGCCCAAAAAATAAATATACTGATGGGTATCTGCGGCGGGTAAAAATAAAAAGCAACCTAGTGCAAACAACAAAAGGCCACCTACAATGCCGGATTTATAGCCATACTTACGCATAACGTAACCCGCCGGAAGGGCCATGGCAAAATAAGCAATGAATACCGACGAATCAATCAGCGAAGACTGTAAATCATTTAACCTGAAAGATTTGCGTAAGTGAGGGATTAATATTGGGTCTAGGTTATGCACAAAACCCCAAAAGAAAAAGAGGCTAGTAACCAGTATAAACGGGAAAAGCCAGTTATTGGTTTGGTTACCTGTACCGTTGTTGCTATTAGAAGTTGCGCCTATTGCCATATTGGTAAATATTGTACTATTTTAACCCTAAATTTTGATTAACAATATACTTAAATATTGCCTCATTTTACAAACATGGTAATGTTAAGCAAGTTTTTATTAATATGAATGAAATGGGACATCAAAAGTCAAAATTTTTCTAAAAAAGTTAAGTCATGAAATCATGCATTGTTGGTATTTTTTTATTCTTTTTTATCGCTGCTGCAGGTGCACAAACGCTTGTGGTACTTGGCACGACTCAGGATGCTGGCAAGCCTCAAATTGGCTGTCAAAAAAGCTGTTGTAAAAATTTAAAAAGCAGGTTTTTTGTTGCCAGCCTTGGTGTATCAGATATAAAAAATAAAAAGAATTATTTATTTGATGCAACACCAGATATCACTCCTCAGTTTCAACTCTTATCAGGTTTAACAGGTGTTAAAAGTATCGATGGTATATTTCTAACACATGCACACAGCGGGCATTACACGGGTCTTATGTATCTTGGAAAAGAGGGCTTGAATGGAAATAAAATACCAGTTTATGCCATGCCTAGGTTAACAAATTATCTAACAAACAATGGGCCTTGGAGTCAACTTGTTACATTAGAAAATATCAACTTGATGCCCCTTCAATCTCTTGTCCCTATTACGTTAGATAATGGGCTCGTTGTGATGCCAATTGTTGTTCCACACAGGGATGAATATTCTGAAACTGTTGGATTTAAAATTATAGGTACAAAAAAATCGGCCCTCTATATTCCTGACATAGACAAATGGAAACTTTGGGAAAAAGATATTATTGCAGAAGTAAAAGCAGTTGATTATGCCTTTATTGATGGAACATTTTTTGAAGATGGTGAAATAAATAGGCCTATAAAAGATGTGCCGCACCCATTTGTAAGTGAAAGTGTATCCATTTTCAAAAATCAGCCACTATCAGTCAAGCAAAAAATCTACTTTATTCATTTAAACCATACCAATCCTGCGCATGATAAACTAAGCCCTCAACGAATTGCCACCGAAAAACTAGGCTTTCGTTTTGCCAATCTTGGGGATCAATTTATGCTCAATTAATTGGTAATTTTAGATACATGAATTTACAACCCAACCATTTAAGCAATCATTTGATAAGACTCGAGCCGCTGCAGCCCATTCACTTCGATGAACTTTATGCGGCCGCATCGGATCCGCTTATTTGGGAGCAGCATCCCAATCCAAATAGATATCAAAAAGAAGTGTTTGAATCTTTTTTTGAAGGTGCTTTAGAGTCGGGTGGCGCATTTATTGTAAGAGACGTAGACACCGGTATAGCGCTTGGTTCATCTAGGTTTTACGATTACAAACCACTCGATCATGAAATAAAAATTGGTTATACTTTTTTTACTAGAGATTGTTGGGGAAAAGGCATCAATAAACAAGTAAAAACGCTCATGTTAAACTACGCTTTCATCTATATTGAAAAAGTCGTTTTTCATATTGGTGCGCAAAATATAAGATCGCAAATAGCGATCGAAAAATTAGGTGCAAAAAAAGTAAGCGAAGAAATGGTTGCTTATTACAACGAACCTAATCGTCTCAATTTTGTGTATGAGATGGTGAGGTAATCCTACACCGCTAAAAACTGATCTAGCGATTTTTTGATAATCGCAACGCTTTCTAAAATTTGATCGCGTGTTATAATCAGTGGTGGCGCAAATCTTATTTTATTTCCGTGGGTAGGTTTAGCAAGTAGCCCATTATCTTTTAATACCAAACAAAAATCCCAAGCAGCATTTGGATTTTGATGCGTTACTTCGATTGCATTTAAAAGTCCTTTACCTCTAACTACACTTATAAAAGGCGTATTTATTTTTTCTAATTCCGACCTAAATAATTGACCCATTTGATAGGCATTATCCGCTAAATTTTGATCACGCAAAACACTGAGTGCAGCAACTGCTACAACACAAGCGAGTGGATTACCGCCAAATGTGCTTCCGTGTTCACCGGGTTTTATGGTATTCATTATATCATCATCACATAAAACAGCGCTGATAGGCATGACTCCGCCACTGAGGGCTTTTCCTAACATTAAAATATCTGGTCGCACATCGTCGTAATCGGAAGCCAACAATTTACCTGTCCGAGACAAGCCCGTTTGAATTTCATCCGCTATCAGTAATACATTGTAACGCTTACACAATTCATGTGCAGCTTTTAAATATCCATTGTCCGGAACTATAACACCCGCTTCACCCTGTATGGGCTCTACCATAAATGCAGCAACGTTTTTATTTTGAAGTGCGGCTTCTAACGCATCAATATCGTTGTACGGTATTTGCTTAAATCCTGGAACAAATGGCCCAAAGTTTTGATAGCTACTTGGATCTGATGAACTAGATATCGCTGCAATGGTTCTTCCCCAAAAATTTCCTTCAGGAAAAAGTATAACGGCTTCGTTTGCAGCAACCCCTTTTTTCTCATACGCCCATCGTCTGGCTAGCTTAACAGCTGTTTCACCAGCCTCAACGCGAGTGTTCATGGGCAATACTTTATCGTAGCCAAAATAACTTGTAATGAACTGTTCGTATTCGCCGAGTTGATTGTTGTAAAACGCCCTAGAAGTAAGCGTTAGCTTAGACGCCTGCTCTGTCATGGCTTTGATAATAGCGGGGTGACAATGACCTTGGTTAACTGCCGAGTAACCACTCAAAAAATCAAAATATTGCTTCCCTTCTACATCGTATAAATAAACACCTTGTCCTCTTTCAATAACAACAGGTAAAGGGTGGTAATTATGCGCACCATACTTTTCTTCTAATGCTATATAATAAGATGTGTTTTTTAAATCCTGTGCTTGCATTATAAAGAAGTTAATTGTTGTTCAAAATTAGAAAGAATTTGAAAAGCTGTTTCAGCCATTTTGTTTCCTTTATTATCCAATAAGGGGTTGATTTCTGCGATTTCCAAACAAATAATTTTTTTAGTTAAAACCAGCTGGTGTAGCATTTGATTAATTTCATCTGGTAAAAAACCTGATTTGACTGGTGTTCCGGTTCCATACGATATTTGGTCACAATCCATCGAATCTACATCAAAGGAAACGTATAAATAATCAACGTCTTCTAATTTTTTAATGATGGTATCAAGTGTATTTTGTAATCCTTGTTCACGTAACTTTTCTACTGTATAATTTGAAATGGACTCGGCTTCAATAACCTGTTTTTCTGCAGGTTCAAAATCCCTTAAACCAAAATACACCAAATGATTGGGTGTTAATTTAGGTCCTTCAACGCCCATATTTTTAAGTACGCTCCAGTAGTGAACCGTATCTGCGGAAATTTGATTTATTTGAATATGCGTATGGTCTAAACCCAGTGCTGCCGCTAATGGCATACCATGAATATTTCCAGACGGTGAAGTGTATGGCGAATGAATATCTGCGTGTGCATCTATCCAAATAACGCCCAGCTTTTTATTGGGATATGCTTTTTTGATACCGCTTATAGTGCCAAGTGCCGATGAGTGATCACCAGATAAAACAATAGGAAAAAAGTTTTTTTGTAAGGAATTAGCTACAGCATCACACACCCTGTTACACTGCTCTGCAACATGTTCAATTCGCTGCGCAAAACTATTGGTGTTTTTTTGATAGATCGTTTCGTTGTGCGTGATAATATCCTCAAATAAATGGCGATGAAAAAAATCATTGTTGCTATTGATAGCAGCTATTTCAAGTGCATCAATTCCTAGATCTGAACCCCTGGTTCCTGCACCAATATCGGATCTATTTTTAAGTAATTTAATTACCATATCTTTAAATATTGATACTACTTTATGAATCAAAATTAGTAATAATCCACGTCACGGCATTGTTAAATTAAAGCACTCTTTCATGCGACTTAAGTTATACTTATTTTTTTGTTACCTTTTTTGTGTTACCTGTTCAGATGCACAAACTATTGACTATACTGTTGCCAAAGACAATACCTCAAAATACCATAGCATTCAAGAAGTGCTCAATATCATTCCATCTGGTAACAAAGCTGCGGTAAAAATTTATATTAAGTCTGGTGTATACAACGAAGTGGTGGTAGTGGATGCCAGTAAATCAAACATCACCCTCATTGGTGAAGATGTAAATAATACCATCATCAATTTTAATAACCACGCTGGCGTTAAAACACCGGATGGTGATACCCTAAACACATGGACCTGTGCTACTGTTTTTGTGTATGGAAACGATTTTCAGGCACAAAATATCACATTTAGCAATCAGGCTGGATTTACTGCTGGACAAGCCGTGGCAGTGAGGGTAGAAGGCAACAGGGCTAGTTTTTTTAACTGCAAAATGGTGGGGTTTCAGGACGTTTTGTTTTTAAGCGGTAACGGGGTAAAGCAATATTTTAAAGATTGTTACATAGAAGGCACTACCGATTTTATTTTTGGAGCCGCCACATCTGTTTTCGAAGACTGTCATATTCACAGCAAAAAAAATTCACACGTAACAGCGGCATCTACCAATTCGATTATCCCATTTGGCTTTGTATTTAAGCGTTGTAAACTAACCGCAGACAGTGCAATAAATAAAGTTTCGTTGGGAAGGCCCTGGTCACCAACAGCGAGTGTTACGTATCTAGATTGTTGGATGGACAAACATATTATAGAAGAGGGATGGAATAATTGGAAAAATCCAGCCAACGAATTAACAGCTAGATATGCCGAGTATAATAGCACAGGACCGGGTGGTAGTGCACAAAAAAGAGTTAGTTGGTCTAAACAATTAACGAGTGAGCAAGCACTGGGATATAGTAATGAGAAAATTTTAGGAGCTTGGCGTCCTAGTAAAAAATAAATTACTTTTTAGATTTTATACTCATACCTTTTTTCCAAAAACTAAAAAACGAAGGATAATATCCTTGGGTAGTAGGAAACATCCAATCTCTACAATCTTTTATACCCGGATAATATTCAAACGCCGGATGTTCTTTTGAAATAAATGCATTTGAAATGGTAAGGTCTGTGTTTTTATATTGACTCACTAAACTATCTACTTCACCTACATAAATTTCAATACCCGAAATATTTTTTGAAAGGTTGATTATAAAACTGATCACTTTTTCACTCACTGGATATTTATTAAAATGCGAAGGCTCTAAAATCAACACACGATTTACGGATTCATTTGCACGCCATAGTGGATCTAGATTATAGCTGTTATATAAAAGTGTTGGCTTACTGGTATCAAGTTTTGGTACTGCTGTTTGTGGCAAATTAGTGAGAAATGTTGGCGTGCTAGTTGCCTCTAATGCTTTTGGCACAGGCATTGTAGCAATATGCTCATAACTATCATCTAAAAAAGTATGCCGCTGATTTGAAGATGTGTATTTATTAATATTGTCTTGGTTGCAGTAATATTTTTTTGAAGAAAAGCTCGCCGCTACCCACTGCCAACTACAACTATTACTTGCAAGGTCGCCATCTAACAAATGATAGTACATCCATGTTGCGGGCGCCAACCAGTGTGCTTTTGCATTATTACACACCATCGATGCGAGATACATTCTAATATGGTTGTGCAAATATCCTGTTTTGTAAAAAGTATGGATGTGCGCATCGATTGTTTCAATACCCGTTGATGCATCCACAACTCCGGTAGGTATTTGATTGTGTATAAAATCTGGTTGATCTTGTTTTAAATCAGTAAAAATCAATTCTTTTTTTACTTGCCATACCCGCTGATAATATTCGCGCCATGCAAGTTCTTGTAAAAATTTTTCGATCTCGTAAGGTTTATACCCTTTTTGTAAAACGGCTTCTTTAACTTGTTGAACGCTAATGACGCCTCTAGATAAATATGGAGACAAATAGGTCACATCACCAGTAATAAAATTTCTTGTTTTGGCATACTTTATAGGATTGATAGCATTGATACGCTCAACAACCAAATCATAAGTAGTAGGAAACATATTTAGATCATTAAGGCTTTGCATATTCGAGTCTTTGAAGTAGTTGCGTGGTATGATAGCTATCCTGACCGGTACTGGTAATGGAACCCGCTTTTTCAATATCTAAAAATCCATCCTCCGATAAACAATGATCCGGAAAATGAATCCACTTTATTTCACCAATAATCATACTTGTTTGGTTGATACTGATCTCTATTCGTTCTTTAAATTCCATCCCAAGCTGTATGTAACTCTCTGCTACAAAGGGGGCCATAAAACCTTCTTTAAATAGGGGGGTTAACTGCGTAGCATCAAATTCGGACATGGTTTTTGGGTAGCGAGCCGATGTTTGGTGCGCCTGCTCATACATTTTTTGATGTATATGGTTAATGGTGTAATGGCCCGTTTCCATAATATTTGAAAGTGTGTGGCGCTCTACCGAATCGGGGCGCATGATAAATCCAAGTAGCGGTGGATTGGATCCAAGATGGACAATAGAACTAAATATGGCTAAATTGGTTTGTCCCTGCGTATCTATTGTGCCAATGAGCGCAACGCTTCTAAAGCCACTGATGCTATTGATTAGCTGGGCTCTTTTTCGGTGCTCCATATCCATTATTTGAGCATTGCTTAATGTGGTGTTCATATATTACTATGTATCTAATGATTGTAAATATTGATCCGCTATGCTAAGGTGTGCCTCTCTTTTTTCTTCGGACATTTTATCAAATGTTTTTACGAGCATTCCTATTCTTGGATTTTGTAAAAAGAAGTTACGATGTACATGCATGAAACGCCAAAATAAACCATCCCAAATAGGTTGCCATGAACCTTTTTCGTAATCACTCATTTTTGATAAATAATTACTGCCACTAATGTAAGGTTTGGTTGTCATGAGTCCGCCATCTGCAAACTGAGTCATACCATACACATTGGGCACCATCACCCAGTCGTATGCATCAATAAACATTTCCATAAACCACTTATGCACTTCGTCGGGATCAAATTCACACAACAACATAAAATTTCCAAGTACCATCAGCCTTTCAATATGATGCGCATAACCCGTTTTTAAAATCTTTTTTATGGTACTATCTATTGGGGCTATGCCGGTATCACCCGTCCAAAAAGTTTTGGGTATCTTTCTTTTAAACTGCCAGTAATTAGTGGTTCGTTGCTTTGTTCCTTCGCGCTCATAAACAAGTCGTATAAATTCACGCCAGCCAACAATTTGTCGAATAAAACCTTCTAATGAATTGAGCGGAATATTTTTTGCAGCGCCTACATGTATTGCCGCATCTACAATTTGCTGCGGTGTTAACAGACCTATGTTTAACATCGGTGATAAAACCGAATGGTATAAAACAGATTCTTTTTGAACAATTGCATCTTCATAGATGCCAAATTTTTCGAAACGTTCATCTAAAAATTGATCAAGCCATTTTTTAGATTCTACAAAATCAATAGCAAATAAATGTTGCTTACCAATGTCTCCATAATTATTAGGAAAGTTTTTTTGAACATACTGCTCCGCTTCACTTATAAAATTACTAGAGGCGCTCACTGGAAGTTCAGGAACTATTTCTTTTTTAGGAAATTTAGCACGGTTATCTGCATCAAAAGTCCATTTGCCTCCTTCTGGTTTACCGTCTGGTGTTAACAACAAGTTACGCTGCTTTCTTTGGGCTGTATAAAAATCGGTTTGAAAATATTTTTTTTTGGAGTCAAAATAATTTTCAGTACCGGCTAGTGTGTTTAAAAAATTGGGGCTTTCTGAAACCTGTAAAACTATATTGTTAGATGTACAGGCTTTTTTTATACGTCTAGTAAGCAAATAATCTACAGGATCAATGATATGAATTGCTGTATATTTTTCTTTTGCTAAATGAGCAATGAGTAGTCTACAATCGTGAAGGGCATCTGTGCTATCAATGTACTTGACCTGATAGCCTTCTTGTAACAGATACTGCTCATAGGCTTTCATAGAAGCTCTATGCAAGACCAGTTTTTCTTTATGAAAAAGATATTGCGTAAAAAACAGATGCTCCTCTACTAAAAAGTGGATCTTGTTTTTATCCAGTATTTCCGGGTTATTAAAAAGCTGGTGCGGAAAAATGATAACGGCTTGCCTTGACATACCTGTTAAACAAGCCAGTACAAATAATGTTGAAGGGTATACAAACTATTTTGATCAGGGTTGCCTATTTGTCTTTAAAAACTAGTGTAAATCTGATTTTCATGAGATCGTCTGTTTTTACAAAAAGTAAACTCGGTCTTTTTACGTTGTACGATTCAAGTAGCACTGGAAATTCACCTTCGTACAACCACTGATTGTTTTCCTTTTTAGGTTTTACAACAAATTGAATTTCTTTGGTAACGCCGTGGAACTGTAATTTGCCCGTTGCAAGTATGTCGGCGCCATTGTATTTAATGCTTGTGCTGCTAAACGTAATATTAGGAATTGTTAGCGCATCTAATACTTCAATCATATGGCTATCTCTACTTGATAAGCCACTATTAAAGCTGCTCACTTTTGCCAGCACCGAAATTTGTTCTAGTTTATCTCCGTTCCATTTGCTTGCTACGTTTACCTGTTTACTCGTTCCTTCCCAGGTATGTAATTTGTGTTTCATGGTGTATGTAATACTAGAGCTTGTTACATCATACGTAGGTGCCTGAAAAAATACAGACATTAGTAGATTTAAAATAATATAGTGTAGCATCATTTAAAATTTAATAACAACAAGCGCTGTTGCCAAACTAGCAAAACTTACATACGCTGCTGCACGGTGATAAGGTTTTAAAGAAACATTGTCTTCGATTTGAGTGCCAAGTATATTGGTTGCAATCATGCCTGAAAGGTGCAACACAGCTAGCCATTTATGCAAACGAATAGAGGTGACTTTTTTATCCCTGCTAAACGCCGAAGGTGGCGCAAAGAGGCCGTTTAGTGCAGTAAATCCGTAACTAAGGTTTACGGCCATACCCATGTTTTCGTGGAGCTCTCTTACTTTATAATCACCTTTATAAAGTTTGCTTCCAATGATTCCTTGTGCGAGCATGCCACCAATTGTTACAAATCCACCAATTTGGTGTAATTGCAACATCGTTCGTCGAATTTTAAGATCCATTTTCCTATTGGCAACCAAATCATTACCGCTATACCTGTTTTTTAATAGGCCATTAGTGCCCCACAAAACACGCTGGGTAAATAGCATTTTTGCTGGGGGTTGTATTAAACTTGAATCTACATTATTAGCACTGATTAATTGTTGCAATAAGGAATCCGATTGTGCAGCTACCTGTTGGGCACAAAATAAACAACCTGCTAAAAAAACTAATAAGTACCTTTTAGAAAATTGAATACGCTTATACATACTTAAAAGTTATGATGTGAAAACGGCTTGGTTATTCAATTTACGCATAATCATTGAAAGCGTCATCATCCATACCCATATCTCCTAGGTTAATCATACTTCCCATCATATCGTTGAATTCAATTTTTCCATCAATCATTTTTTTACTAATGATAGAATAAGATGAAAGGCCGTGTAAAACAAATTCCATTAATAGCGCCGCTTGCTTTTCGCCAGCTTGCGGAAAATGTTTTTTAACGATTCCAAATAAACCATCCACCTTATACAGTTCGATCATTTTATCCTCGTCTTTCATATCCAAAAACAAATCCAGGTGATTGCCCGCATCAAACCATTTTGCAATGGCAGCATACGGGTTTTCAGGTTGCTTTTGTTCTGGCGCATTAGCAGCTGATTTTTTTGGTGCCTTGCGTTTTTTTACATCATCCGGGTTTGGAAAATAGGTTACAAATATGCTGCGTATCGATTTGTTTAATAAGTTAAGTGCCACTTCGTAAGGACCCTCTTGCTCTCCCTCATAAACAAGTTCGATTTTTCCAGTGATAGCCGGAATAATTCCTGATAAATCACTAATCCAAACCTGTGTATTTGATTGCCCGTGAATAATGGCCCTGCGCTCTGCACTGCTTACTGCGGCTTCATATGCAGCGATTGTTAATCGTGCACTCACACCACTTTTTTTGTCTACAAATTCATTGGTTCTTGCTTCAAAAGAAACTTGTTCGATGAGTCTTTTTATAAGATCACTCACTTCCACTTTTTCTTTTTGAACTGGCAAAATATTTGCTTCCTGCTCGGTAATCGCTAGTGATGTTTCAATCGTTTTTGGATAGTGCGTTAATATCTGACTTTCTATTCGGTCTTTTAATGGGGTAACAATACTTCCTCTGTTGGTATAGTCTTCTGGGTTTGCTGTAAACACAAATAAAATATCAAGGGGCATACGAAGCTTAAACCCTCTAATTTGTATATCACCTTCTTGTAAAATATTAAATAAGGAAACCTGAATTCTTGCCTGTAAATCGGGAAGTTCATTGATTACAAAAATGCAGCGGTTACTTCTTGGAATAATACCATAGTGAATTACTTTTTCGTCGGCAAAACTGAGTTTTAAATTAGCTGCTTTAATAGGGTCAATGTCTCCAATTAAATCAGATACGCTAACATCGGGCGTTGCTAGTTTTTCGCCATAACGGGCGCTTTTGTGTACCCAGTGAATAGGTGTTTCGTCGCCATGCTCAGCTATTAGGTCTACCGCAAAGCGGCTTAAGGGCTGTAAGGGATCATCATTTACCTCAGATCCGGCAATTGTTGGGATGTATTCATCTAATAAATCCACCATTTGACGCGCCATCCTGGTTTTTGCCTGACCACGGAGTCCTAAAAACAAAATATTGTGGCGGCTTAAAAGTGCACGTTCTACATCTGGTATAACGGTGTCTTCGTAACCTAAAATACCCTCGAAAGCATTTTCTTTATTTTGAATGCTAGCAATTAAATTATCACGCACTTCGTCTTTAATTGATTTAGACTTGTACCCCGATTTTTTTAAATCACCAAGTGTTACAATTTTTTTAATATCGATTTTCTTGTTCATAATTAATACAATGTTTTTCTTTTGCCACTCTCAAAATCATTAAAAATAAAACTACCCAAATTGTCAAGTGACGCAAAATAGGCTTTGCCATTATTCATCTCCGTAAACTCTTCTACAAACTTTTGCAAATATGGATCCGATGCAATCATAAATGTTGTAATCGGAATTTTTAATTTCTTACACTGTGCTGCCAAATTAATGCAACGGTTTACCACTTTGCGGTCCAATCCAAAACTATTTTTATAATAACGGCCACCTATTTTTAAACAAGTGGGCTTGCCGTCCGTAATCATAAATATTTGTTTATTGGATGTTTTACGCTTACGCAGTATATCCATCGCTAACTCAAGCCCAGCAACAGTATTGGTATGGTAGGGTCCTACTTGTAAATAGGGTAGGTCTTTAATTTCTACCTGCCATGCATCGTTACCAAACACAACAATATCAATGGTGTCTTTTGGATATTTTTTAGTGATGAGTTCACAAAGCGCCATCGCTACTTTTTTTGCTGGCGTGATTCTATCTTCACCATATAAAATCATAGAGTGCGAAATATCAATCATGAGTACCGTTGAAGTTTGGGTTTTAAAATCCGCCTCACGAATTACCAAATCATCTTCATGCATCGAAAAGGCATCTACCCCTCTATTAATTTGCGCATTTTTAATGCTCTCTGTAAAATCTATTTGCTCCATTAAATCACCAAACTGAAAAGAGCGGGTGTCTGAATTAATATCACCAGTTGGACCCGCTTTGGTGGTACTATGATTTCCTTGCTTGCCTTTTTTTAGTTTGCCAAAAATTTCTTCCAAACTTTTTTGACGAATGGTTTGTTCGGTTTTTGCAGTAATCGCAAATTTTCCATCCTGCGGATTTTCTTTTAGATAACCATTTTGCTTTAGGTCTTCAATAAAATCACCCACCCCGTACTCATCATCAGTAAATTTATGGGTTCGGTCTAGTTGATTGAGCCAATCTAGGGCCTCTGTAGCATCTCCGCTCGTATAGTTTAATAGCTGCGTGAAAATGTCGAGCATTTGCTCGAATTTAGATTTTGAATTTTCTCCAGGAACAAAATTGATAAAGCGGTGGCCGATCATAGTTATCTAAAATAACAAATAGTGGCCACTAAAGTTCGTTTTTATGGATACCAAAGGCTTTATACATCCTAGAGCGGTCAAACATTTTTTCGTTATTAGAGATAAAAATAGCAGCAACACCGTTGCCAATAAAATTAGTAATGGCTCTGGCCTCAGACATAAAACGGTCCACACCTAATAGCAATGCGAGGCCTTCTATAGGAATTACTTTGGTAGCAGTTAATGTAGAAGCTAATATGATAAACCCACTTCCGGTTACGCCAGCAGCCCCTTTTGATGTGACCATTAAAATACCAATGATGGTAATAATTTGTTCCATGTTTAATTGAATATGGAAAACCTGGGCTAAAAATACAATAGCCATTGAGAGGTATATAGAAGTGCCATCTAAATTAAATGAATAGCCTGCAGGAACCACAAGCCCTACCACCGATTTGTGGCATCCCATATGCTCTAATTTTTCCATGAGAGATGGAAGTGCCGCTTCTGAAGAAGAGGTACCTAACACAATGAGTAGTTCGTTTTTGATATAGCCTAAAAATTTCCAAATACTAATTTTATAATAATTTAAAACAGCGCCTAATACTAAAAAAATAAAGAGAGCCATGGTGATGTAAACACAGGCCATTAATTTACCAAGCGGCAACAAAGTTGCTACACCATATTTTCCAATGGTAAATGCCATACCGCCAAAAGCACCAATGGGCGCAAGTTTCATTACAAAATGAAGGGCTCTAAAAACGTACTTTGATAGCCAGTATACCTTGGGTAAAATAGCTTCTTTGGATTTTAATCTACTAATAACGATACCCGCAAGTATTGCAAAAAGTAAGACTTGAATGGTAAGGTTGTCTTTAAAAAACTGGACCCATGAAATAGAAACAGAGCCGCTGCTATACTTAGAAATATCGCCCTTGGCTACAATGCTTGTGTTAACGCCAGCACCAGGCTCTAATAAATAACCAACCCCAATACCAATTAATAAAGCAAGGGTAGTAATGATTTCAAAATATAAGAGGGCCTTGCCGCCCACTTTTCCTACTTTTTTTAAATCGCCCATACCACATATACCAGTGACCATGGTAAGTAGTATAATTGGATTGATGAAGAGTTTAATAACATCAATAAAATATTTACCAAGGGGTTGCATGGCAACACCGGTGGCTGGAAAAAAATGACCAACCAATATACCTGCAGTAATAGCAAACAGTACCCAAAAGGTGAGATTGGTTGCAATTTTTTTTATCATGTTCACACACTTAAGGGTTCTACTGAATCACACTGTTTACTATACTTACACAAGACTCGATTTCAGCATCCGTCAGTTGCATAATTCGAAATGTCTCACCGTCTTTGTCAAAATAATTATACACGGTAGCGTACTTTTTTGGTAAGGTACCCGTAATTTTTTTTATAAAACTTAAGGCAATTAAAAATGTTCCCACCGCCGATGGATGCGATCCATCGGGATGGAACAAATTCATAGTAGGAATGGTTTTTCTGGCCAAATCAAAGCTTGATCCAACGGGTACATTAACCGCATTTTCTGCTGCTGCTAGTTCATTGTATACCGCATTGATACTTGATTGGGTTTGTGGCGTTTTTTCCCTCGCCCATGTATTGTATAAGTATGGCTTTGCGCCATTAGCACGAATAAAATTGCAAAAAAGTTGGCCATAAATAAGTACGCTGTCTTTATGTTCCAAAGGCCACATACTATTGTCCTGAATGACAACAATATCAAATTTATTGCTAGCAATCATTTTTTTTGTCTTCAAGCCTCTTTCACTGTTCCAATGTTGTCCGAGTGTTGCGGCGCCAATGGTTGATTTTTTACAAATAATTTTTGTGTCTAAACTATCTGTTATTAAACCAATCATTTGCGCCAAATTATTGTAGTAGATATAACTATTCCCTACTAGCAATACACGGACTGTATCTTTTTTTTCTTGCGCAAAACTTTGGCTCGAAATAAAAATACAGATCAATAAAATGGCCTTCCTGCATGTGCTACTAAACTTCATTCTTTGCTTACATTTTACAGGTCTAGAAACCTGGATTTTGAACCATGTTTGGATTGTTTTGAACCTGTGTTACCGGAATTGGTAATATGGTTCTAACAAAGAAATTAGATGTGGTTGCTGTGTACTGAATGAGCCTTGATGTTGCATTACCACCAGAACTAATTTTTACAAAATTGGTTTGTGTTCTATTTAAATCAAATAGTCGCTGACCTTCAAAGGCAAACTCTTTTCTTCTTTCTACGATAATACTATCTAAATATGCATTAGCAGAAATAGTTCCTGTCGGAAGCGTACCTGATAATTGCGCATTAAATGGTCTGGTTGCAGAAGCAGTATCTCTAGATTTTCTGATAAGGTTAATGTCAGTTAAAGAAGTTGTAAGCAAGCTTGGCGTACTATTTGCAACAGCAAGTCTAGCATTTGCTTCACCTCTAATTAAATACATTTCTGCTAATCTCAACACTTTAATATTTTCCATGTAGGTAGAAATGTTGATGTACTTTGTAGGAAGTGGCACATTGGTTTCACCACCCAACGAGTTTCTGTCACCAAGTGCAATAAATGCTCTTCTAATATCGGTAGCAGAATAAGCTTCATACAAACCTCTAAAAGTAGAAAGCGTTGTACCCGTACTTCTACTATTCATAGAATTTCTAGTACCAAGCATTTCTCCATATCCTTGTTGACTACATAAATAAGCATAAGAATCTACGCCTGGATTATCGTTGGTATTATTGGCTATTTCAAATATAGACTCTGCGCTATTTTGCGTTCTAAAATCTTGTAGCATGTTTCCAAATGTATAAAGTGCATAACGTCCGGATGCTATAACCTGATTTGCTGCATCTGCGGCACTTGCCCAATCAGATTTGTAAACAGACACCCTTGCTTTTAATGCTAGTGTTGAAAAACGGTTCATGCGAATTTTAAACAAGGTATTATTGACAACACCATTGCTAATTACATTTCCTGATTGAGGTAAAAGTGCTATTGCAGCTGTTATGTCTTTATCAATTTGAGCATATACCTCTGCAGCAGTGTTTCTTGCAGGATACACGACTTCTGTAATATTTGTAATTGGCTTAATTACAAGTGGTACACCTAAATGTGATCCATCGGCGGTAAAATTTAATGGACGCGCAAAAAACTTCATTAAATCAAAATAAACGAGCGCTCTAACGGCATAGGCTTCACCTACTAGTTGTGCAGCTTCTTCTTGCTCTAAAGATGTTGCTATTTTTTTAATGTTAGCCTCATTTGCAATAATAGCATTGGTATTGGTCACTATTTGATACATCTGACTCCACATTCTACTAACGTTAGCGTCAGTTGCAGTATGTGTTACTGTATTCATACCGGTATACCTGTTACCGGTTCTTACGCTTCTTGTTGCGTTATCAGAAAGCACTTCCGGAATAACCATGGCATCTCTACCATAATAACTATAAGATTGCATCATGGAGTAAAGACCATTAACAGCGGCTCTTGAAGTTGCCATACTTTTAAATACGTCTTCTGTAAGTACACTTTGTTGTGGTTTTACATCTAAAAAATCTTTACTACAAGAAGTAATAAGTAGTAAACTGGTAATCAGTGTTATTGAATATATTTTTTTCATAAATGAAACTTTATGCAATTAAAAATTGATGTCTAGGCCAAATAAAAATGTATTGAAAACCGGTGGACGTTGCGCCATGGTTCCATCAATACTAACTTCAGGGTCTGTATTAAACCTCTTGTCCTTTACATAGGTAAATAGATTTTGTCCACGTAAATAAACCCTTACATTATTAAGCTTGAATTTAGTGAGCATTTCAGATGGTAAGTTATAAGAGAGTGTTACGTCTCTAAGTCTGATATAACTTCCATCATATAAAAATCTACTGCTTTCAAAACTTCCCGATGAAGATTGAGTGCCTAAAAATACTGGCTTTGGTACATCTGTTATTTGACCCGGTGTTGTCCAGCGTCTTTCATATTCATATCTGCTTAGGCCATTACTTTGATCAGAAAATCCAAGGTTAGCATCTGTCTTTTGTAAATAACCATAATCATCATAAATGGTATTACCCCAAAATGCATAGAGTTGAAAACTAAATCTGAAATTTTTGTAAGAAAATGTATTGGTTAAACCACCATAAAATTTAGGTAATGCGCTTCCATACTGTAAACGCGGAAGTGCCGTTGTAAACACATTGGTGGTAGAATCCTTTGCGCCACTTCTATACCATAAAGCCTCTCCGTTTGCAGGATTCACGCCTGCGTAACCGCGTTGGAAATGTGTATAAAAATCATTACCAACATTTCTTAAATAATTGGCATTACCAGCATATGCAGGATCAATTTCTGTGATTGTATTTTGATTGGTGGTAATGTTAAAATCGGTAACCCACTTAAATCCTCCCTTAGATTTTGGCGCAATGTTTACAGATGAAAGTGTAAGTTCTATACCTGTATTTTTCATGGCGCCACTGTTTACCGTAATACTTGTTACACCATTAACACTTGGGATAGACTGACTAATTAATAAATCACTTGTGGTTCTAGTATACCACTCAAAAGATCCTGATAGTCTACCTTTTAACATAGAAAAATCAAGACCAATATTTAATGGAATATTTTTTTCCCAAGTTAAATTGTCGTTGGCTAATTGATTTTGAGCAAGACCAGATTGCAAATTGTAATCGCTTCCTGCACCATACAAACCAAAAGATTCAAAATTATCAATACCCTGGTTACCGGTGTAACCATAACTTCCTCTTAATTTTAATTCGCTTAACCAACTAACATTATAAAACTTTTCGTTAGAAATATTCCAACCTGCACCCACAGACCAAAAAGTTGCTTTTCTAAAATTTTTGGCAAATCTTGAAGAAGCGTCTTCTCTAAGTGATCCTGATATAAAGTACAAATCTTTGAAAGAATAGTTGGTGTTAAAAAACTTACTAATTAATCTGTTAGCAGTTCCGCTACCAGTAGTTAATGTAGGGCTAGAACCTCCCGCTGCGGTAACGGTTCCAGGTGCAATTCCATTAACTGCAATTTCTATATCAACATCTGATCTGCTTTGGGCTTCATATCCCGCAAATGCCTCTAATTTATGATCATCTGCAAGATCTACTTTATAGCGTAAGATATTTGTTGAAACCCAGTTGGTAATGTCTTGTGTATAATTTTGGATGGTGCCACCTACTGCAACAATCGCATTACCAACTCTTGGATCGTATTGTGTGCTGCTAAATGCGTGGTTAAAATCCATCGCATAAGAGCCTTCAAAAGTTAACCCTTTTGTAATTTTATAATTGGCTGATGCGTTTGCAGAAATATTATAGGTTTTAGCATTCCTTTTTGTTGTTTCAATAACAGCTACCGGATTGTAACCATTATTGTAACCAAGCTCATAGGTTTTGCCATCACTTTTATAGATAGGTAACCATGGTGCTAAACGATACATCGCTCTAACAGGGTTAGCAAAAAATGATCCGCCTAAAAAATTACTTGTTTGCTGAAAGCTTCCACTAAAGCCACCTTTAAAAGAAAGTTTTTTGGTTAGCTCCGAAGAAATATTAATACGGTAAGTTGCCTTATCATAGTTAAGCCCTTTAGTTGGGGCATCTGAACTATAATAACTACCTGATACAAAATAAGTAGACTTATCATTTCCACCACTCGCATTTAAATTGTATTGCGAATATTGACCCTGTCTTAACACGGCATCAAACCAATCGGTGTTGGTTGTTCTGCTAATACCATTTGCAGTTAATAAAGAATCATATGAGCCCGCTCTATTACCTGCGTTGATCCATCCTTCTCTATAATATTGTAGGTATTGATCTGTATTCAATGTTTTTTGATCATCTCTAATGGTATTGTTATTAATACCATTCTGATATGTGAAATTGAATTTTGCTTTACCCGACTTACCTTTTTTTGTAGTAATCAATACCACACCGTTTGCAGCTCTAGAACCATAAAGTGAAGTGGCCGCCGCGTCTTTTAAAATAGACATGGTTTCTACATCGTTGGCATTTAAACCGGCAATAGTATTACTATTCATACCAGAAATATCTCCACTCACAACAGGTATACCATCAATTACATAAAGTGGTGCCGATCCTGCATTGATAGATCCGATACCACGTACTCTAATATTTGGAACGCCTCCGGGCTGACCACTTGCATTGGTAGATTGAACCCCCGCAACATTACCCTGGATACTCTCTTGAACAGATGCATTTGGTGCGCTTTCAATAACCGCATTTTTTACGGTTGTAGCAGCACCTGTAAATGAACTACGTTTTTGATTGGTGTAGGCAAGTACCAAAACATCTGAAAGATTGTTTTCGGCGTCCTGCATTTTTACAACAGTCATTTTAGGATCAAAAACTGATACGTTTTGCGCAATTAAGTCTACTCGCGAAAACTGAAGGATGGTTCCTTTGTTTACCTTGATCGTAAATGAACCGTCTTCTGCCGAAATGGTACCCGTTTTAGATTTTAAAACTTTTACGGTTACATTGGCTAGTGGCTGATTGTCTTTAATTGAAATGACCTTGCCTGTTACAGTCACCAAATCATTTCCAGCAGCGGAACTGGCATTTTGTGCAATGACTTGATTGGATAGCAATTGAAGTGCCAGTCCAATAATTGCCACAATTACATGGATGTTTTTTTTCATATAGCGTAGTTAAATCGTTTAAAATAACCCTTTAGGTTATTTATTGGGAACAAATTACAGTGCATAACCTCCAAAACATCATTTTGTTGTTTCTAAAGTATTATTAAATAAATTTCGTAATTTCCGAAATGCATTTATGGTTTCGGAAATTATAATTATTTGATATTCAATAATTTATAAAAATTATGCTTAAAAAGGGCAAAGAAGAAATTATATATTTATTAAATAAATGTATTGAGAAATTTCAACTCGAAACAGGGAAATCGGTGGTGCAAAACACCAACCGAAAAAACTATGAGGAGTTGGCCATCATGCTAAGCGAGATTAGCAATCAGCTCCCCAACACCCAGGAACAATTTGGCCATGCCCACCACGAACCAGATCCTCAAAATAATAAAGCCAACTACCCTTTTAGAAAATATGACATAACCGGGGGTCAAATCAAAGACGCCCTAATGGGACTTGTGGCCAATCCGCGTTCTTTTTTAGTTGATACCTGCTACATTTATTTGTACAACATGGGAAGACAGGCTTTTGAAAAAAATCCGGTTGATCCATTTTTAATTGCGAGCCCTCAAGAAGAGGGGCAGCCAAAGGACAGTTATTCTATTCTTACAGAAAACCAGCAGCTTAAAATTAAGTTGGCGGCCCTCGTTAAAGAAACAGATCACAAAATTGCTACTCGCCTTCGCTTTTATCGTCTATTGTTTATTCCCTTTTGTATTTGTCTATTGGTAGCTGGTACCTATTTTTGGAACAAGGGCAAAGAAAGTTCAACGCAGTTAAATACATTTAGCAAAGACTTTAATTTACTTCCATATAAAGTCAATCAAAAAGAAAAAGAAAATTTAGAAGGTGTTTGGCTTTGTTATACTGGATCACCTCAAGCTCGCTTATCAGATCCAAATAGATACCATAAAGTAGTGGCCAACCTCGTTGAAATAAAATACAAAGATGGTTATTTTACTTACCATAGGTATGGTGCTAGTTTTAATCATACCGGTTATATTCAGGTAGAAGCACCTAACACATTATCGATTCATTCTCGCATTTTAAATGGAACCGATAAAACAGAATATCCACGACACAGTTTAATGAGTATAGATCCAAAAAATGAATATCAAACATCTATTTCTGCATCTTGGAATTTTGATGCTGGTAACAATAAAAGAATGATTGGTATTCGAGAAGTGTATAAAAAATTAGGAAAGGGTGGACGTATAGAAGAAGTGATTAATACACCTGCTAATGCAAGCTGTCAATGTAAAATCATTAAGTGGTATCAAAAAAATAATACGGTTGAAACCTTTTATTTAAAAAACACCATTTTAGATTCTGCAAAAAATGCTGCACTTTATTCATTAATTAATGAAAAAAGTATTCTGCTAAAAGATCCAGAAGCAGCTGTTATTATGGATAAAAACTTTTAAGTTTTTTTGTTCGCCAGGTTATCTAGTTAACCTATAAATAGTAAGCGCCGCTCTTTTGATTAAGTGTGGAAACTCTTTGAGGTTAATGGTTTCGCCAGGTGCATGCGCACCTTTTCCAGAAGCACCCATACCATCCACTGCATCAACAAACTGTGCAATATAAGAAACGTCTCCAGCTCCTCTAGATCCAGGATCTCCCTCAACAGCAGGACCTAAACCTAAATCAGTTGTAACACCACTAATTACTTCCAATAATTTTCTATTGCCCTTCGTTGGCTCCATGCTTGGAATACCATCACTAAATGTAATAGTCGCTTTTGTTCCTGCTAGATTTTTTTGCACAATGGCATTCATGGTTTTGCGCGCTTCCATTTTTTGAGCTTCTGTTAAAAAACGTAAGTCGCCAGTAACAATTGCATCAGGTGCAATGATATTTGTTTTTCCTAACGCAGAAGCTGTTGCTGCAGATTTTTGATATTCGATTTCAGAACCACCTACAAACATACCAGGATTGAAGGTTAAATATTTTTCAGAACTTAGTTTTTCTCTAAACTCATTCACAATTCGGGCCGCTTCATAAATAGCGCCATAGCCTCCGCTTGTTGTAAACACACTGGCACTATGTCCTGTTTTTCCAGAAACTTTTAGTGACCAAGAACTAGAACCTCTTCTTGCAGTAGCAATCGTATTTAATCCATGTGCACTTTCAAAACCAAGTGCCACATCTGTTTTTTTTGCTGCCTCTATAAAATGTCCTCTACTAACTTGTCGGGGCTTTCCTGAAGACTCTTCATCACCCGTTAAATAAGCAATGATATCTGCATTGTTTAACAAACCCTGTTGTTGCAAGGCTTGTAATGCAATAACCATAATTACATCGCCTCCTTTCATATCGTAAACGCCCTGACCGGTTGCCACAGAATCATTAAGCATCGAAAATGGACTTGCTGGCATATCAGGTTCAAAAACAGTATCCAAATGACCAATTAAAAAAAGCTTTTTTGCGTTAGGTGACTTTTGTTTTTTATCAAATCCAATAGTAGCTACTAAATGTCCGGCTCTTTTTAAAGAATCAGGCATTGTAATCCATTCGGTTTTAAATTTCGCTTTCTCAAATTCTCTTGTAAAAATGGCGCCCACTTTTTTTACACCTTCAATATTTAATGTGCCGCTATTAATGTCCACTGTTTCTTTTAAAAGCGCAATGGCCCTTGGCATATTTTGATCTATATAAGTTAAAACCGCTTTTTCCTCTGCATTGAGCCCTGTTGTAGTGGGCTGTTGCGCAAAAACAGATACCTGAAATACTAAACAAAAGGCAATAAAGGATAGGCTTTTCATCAATTGTAATTTAAATGAATCGTAAATATAGGATATAATTAAATGGGTTAATAACCTATTGGCGCCAATAGCTTTATCAATTTTGAACCTATTCGGCGCAGTATTGTTGTATCATTAAACAAGAACATGAGAGCTTTATATATTGCACTTGGCCTAGGCGCCATTTATTTTATTTTTCAATCATTTATTGCTGGCAACGCTGTAAAAACGGAAAAGCAAAAATATAGAACCGTCTTAAAAGATGATGTGCTTGAAATAAGATACTATCCTTCGGCAACCATGGCAACGGTTTATTCAAGTGCCACAAACTACAAATCGGTAGCAAACAGTGGATTTGGAAAACTAGCCCGTTTTATATTTGGCGGCAACAACGAAAACGAGAGCATTGCTATGACGGCTCCTGTTAGAATGAATATGTCGGAAAAGGGCGCTGAAATGAGTTTTGTAATGCCAACAAAATACAATGAAAGTAACTTACCTAAACCCAATGACAAAAGCATTCACATACATCAATCAGCTCCACAATACGTTGCCGTAGTTTCTTTTGGAGGCTATGCAAACGACGAAAAAATAAAGACCCATAAAGAGAAGCTATTACAAATACTTTCGGAACGTAACATAAAAGTTACGGGTGATTACACGTTTTTAGGTTATAACGCGCCTTATCAAATGATTGCAAGAACCAACGAGATAGCTATTCCTATAGCATGGACCGAACAATAGACGCATCTTAAAAACGTTATAGTATTCAACCAATTAGAGATTCTATTGTTTAACAATCATCTATGCGTAAAATACTAGCTACCTTTTTATTAGTTCTCTCTTTGGGTTTATATTGCCTACCCCTCATGGCGCAGCAAAATGTGGTGCTAAGTGGTACGGTTCGTGATAAAAAAACAGGCGAATCTTTAATTAAAGCTGTGATCCGGATACAGGAACTACCCAACGCCGGCATTATTTCCAACGAATATGGTTTTTATTCTTTGTCATTACCAAAAGGTAATTACGTAGCGGTGGTGTCACAAGTAGGATATGAAACCCTTGTACAAAAAATAAAATTAGATAGCAGTGTATCTATCGATTTTAAGTTGGAAACAAAAAACCAACTCCGAGAAGTTGTGGTAGAATCGTCACGTAAAAACGACAACCTTACCAAGGCCCAAATGGGTACCGAAACCATCAACATGTCGGCAATTAGTAAAGTGCCAGTCATATTTGGAGAAAAAGATCTTTTAAAAACAATTCAATTACTACCCGGTGTAAAATCGGCGGGCGAAGGAAACAGTGGCTTTTTTGTACGTGGTGGTGGTGCCGATCAAAATTTAATTTTACTGGACGAAGCGCCCGTTTATAATGCAACACACTTACTCGGATTTTTTAGCACCTTTAATAGTGATGCCATTAAAGATGCCACTATTATCAAAGGCAATAGCGGCAGTCAATACGGTGGTAGGCTTTCGTCGGTACTTGATGTTAAAATGAAAGAAGGCAACAACCAAGATTATACCGTTAATGGTGGGCTTGGTTTAATTAGTAGTAAAGTAAGTATCGAAGGTCCGCTACAAAAAAACAAATCTTCATTTATACTTTCTGGCCGAAGAACCTATGCCGATGTATTTTTAAAAGCAACGGAAAAATTCAAAGACAACATTTTATATTTCTATGATTTAAATGCAAAAGCAAATTATCAAATCAACGCAAAAAACAAAGTTTATATTTCGGGATATTTTGGAAGAGATGAATTAGGACTCGGTCAAGACTTTGGAATAGACTGGGGCAATAAAACCGGTACTATTAGGTGGAATAAAATAATTAGCAATAGACTCTTTTTAAACACATCACTGATATACAGCGATTATAATTACAATGTCAAACTTAAAAATGGTGAAACGAATTTTAATATCAATTCAAATATTAAAGACGTAAACCTAAAGCAAGACTATACTTTGTACGCAAACGGTTTAAATACACTTAGGTTTGGTTTTAATTCCATCTTACACACTATTACACCAAGCACTTTTAGCGGCACTGTAATTAATAGTGTTGCTAAGGAAGGAAGAAATGGACTCGAAAACGCACTCTACCTCACCAATAATTATAGAGCCAACAATCAATTAACCATCGATTACGGTATGCGCCTATCGACCTACACCCTTATGGGTGGCGACGTGTATAATATTTATGAGAATGGAGTTGTCAAATCTTCTGTGAAACTTAACCGTTCTAGTTTTGGAAAGACATATGCAAATCTAGAACCTCGAATTACAACCAACTACCGAATTAGTGATGAAACAAGCATTAAAGCTGGATATGCGAGAAACGTACAACACCTGCACCTTTTAAGTAACTCGGTAGCTTCTAGCCCTTCCGATCAGTGGATAGGCAACTCTTATAATATCAAACCAGAAATTGCAGATCAGCTAAGCCTGGGTTATGTCACAAAATTATTTAAAAGCAAGTTTGAACTTACTGCCGAAACTTATTACAAGTATTTACAAAATCAAATAGACTATAAAGATGGTGCCGAAATTAATACCGTTTCTGATGTCGAAAGTGTTTTGTTATATGGTATTGGTAGGGCCTATGGATTAGAATTATTGTTAAAGAAAAAAGAAGGTCGTTTAACGGGTTGGATTGG
Organism: Sediminibacterium sp.; assembly: GCA_027487895.1. Classification (GTDB taxonomy): domain Bacteria; phylum Bacteroidota; class Bacteroidia; order Chitinophagales; family Chitinophagaceae; genus Sediminibacterium. The sequence goes on from JAIYCS010000041.1 coordinate 27,895, forward strand.
TTACACCCTTTCTAAAACAGAAAGAAAAATTGATGGTATCAATGAAGGTAAGTGGTACAATGCCAGACAAGATAGAACGCATGATATTTCGGTGGTGGGTATTTATGAATTAAATAGTAGATGGTCTATATCTGGTGTATTTGTATACAATACCGGAGACGCCGTAACATATCCTACTGGAAAATACAATTTGCAAGGGCAAACACTCTATCAGTATGCGGCTAGAAACGCCAATCGTATGCCTGCATACCACCGATTGGATTTTAGCGCTACCTACGAAAAAAATAAAACAAAAAGAATGCACGGTTCTTGGAACTTTAGCTTGTACAATGTGTATGGTAGAGAAAATGCTTTTCGTATTAGCTTCAAAGATGATCCCAACGATCCTACGAGAACACAAATTATTAGAACCGCACTTTTTAAATGGGTGCCAAGTGTAACCTATCAATTTAAATTTTAGGCATGAAAAAAATATTCTTTCTTATATCGATTTGTGCCACCCTACTTATTGGTTGCGACAAAGAAATTAGCTTGGTGTTGGACAATAATGAGCCGGTGCTCGTTATTGATGGAAGTATTACGGATCAGGCAGGGCCTTATTTTGTGCAGCTTTCCATGTCCTCGCCCATTAACAATCCAACGCGTATTGTTGGGGTTGACAACGCACGCGTTATCATTACAGACCAAACTGGAGTTAAAGACAGTTTAGAATTTGTTAGCAACGGTTTATACCGAACCAAAAAAATAAAAGGAACAGAGGGCGGCACTTACAACCTAGAAGTAATGGTCGATCAAAAAAAGTATACCGCTTCTAGTAGCATGCCCAAAAAAGTAAATTTAGATAGTCTGCGTATTAATACTTTTCCATTCAATGGAGAAATTAGATATAGTATTATTCCGGTTTATTTAGACCCTATAATGCTGGGCAACAGCTACCGCTTTATTCAAAAAATAAACGATACCCTAGATCCAACTTTTCACATATTTAACGACAACCTCAACAATGGAAAGGTTAATCAACGACCATTACGTGGGGGTGATGATAAGTTAAAAATAAAACCACGTGACAATGTTTTTGTAGAAATGCAGTGCATTTCAAACGCTAGTTATATCTACTTTAATAGTCTCGATCAGCAAAGTGGCGCAGGACCTGGTGGTGGAACCGCACCATCAAATCCACCATCCAACATAATTGGAGGTGCGCTAGGGATTTTTTCGGCACATACAGTGCAGCGCAAAACGATTCGGATAAATTAAACAGCCATGTAAGCGCCTAGTGCTGATTATTTAATTTTTCAATTATTTTTTTTATTCTTTTTAAAGCGCCTTTGGTTTGCTGAATAACAAATGCATCCATAACACGTTTTTCTTGCAATAAATTTTCAAAGCGCTTATTTCCCCTCAGGTTTTTTTCAAGCTCCCGTGCATTGTATGCATAAAGTTTTTCAAGATTTTGAATTTCGGAAAGATGGGTGTCTAGGCCTGCATTATCTGAATACATATCACCCAAACGATGAGATATTCGCATCGTTAAGTCTGTTGATAGTTTGAAATCATCGTATCTATCATAGTGCTTTAAAATGCTAGATAAAAGTTCATGGTCTTGAATCAAATAAAGTTTACCTGATCCTTTGAGTGCATCAATTTCGGCAGTGCTGCTAGCAAAAAAGGTGAAAACCATTGAGCTGCTTGCATAGATCACAATTGAATCTTGTGGTAATTCAATTTCTTTTCGAGACCATTTGGTTAATAAACTATCGGCATCTAATGCTTTTTGATGATACTTAAGGTTATACACCAAATCCGAACTGTCTCTTTGTAACTCTATAACCATCCTTTTAATTACGCCACTTTCTTCTTTGTGGTGTTGATATATTTCTACGATATGTTCTGCTGTTACGGCTAGTGAGATACCAATTACAATAACTAAAATTTCTGCAATAAAGCCTTTTACGAATTTGGGTTTGTGTACTTCCATAAATGTGGGTTAAGAGAGGTCGTGTTTAATGTATAGAATGATAGAACCCTCTCAAAATACAAAATTGTTTCGCCACCCCAAACAAAAAAACCCAAGCAGTGCTTGGGTTTTAATTTCGATCTGGTGGTGTGGGCCGGGATCGAACCGGCGACACAAGGATTTTCAGTCCTTTGCTCTACCGACTGAGCTACCGCACCATACCCTTTCGGGGCAGCAAAAATAGGGGGATTTCACATATAATCCACAACTCAATCCATATTTTTTAAAATTCGCAATTCTTAGGTGTTCTAGCAAAAGCAATCACGTCTCTGATGTTGCCCATGCCCGTAACAAACTGAACCATTCTTTCAAATCCTAAACCAAAGCCAGCGTGCGGTACGGTTCCAAAACGGCGGGTATCTAAATACCAGCTCATTTCTTCGGTAGGAATGTGCATCTCTTCCATACGTGCCACTAATTTGTCGAGGCGCTCTTCTCTTTGTGAACCACCTACAATTTCTCCAATGCCAGGTGCTAAAATATCCATCGCAGCAACCGTTTGCTTACCTGGCTCACAACCATCATTTAAGCGCATATAAAACGCCTTAATAGCAGCTGGGTATCCAGTAACAATCACTGGCTTTTTAAAATGTTTTTCTACTAGGTAACGCTCGTGTTCACTTTGCATATCAATACCCCAGCTTACGTCGTATTTAAATTTCTTTTTCTTGTAAGCAGGAGAGTCTAATAAAATAGCAATCGCTTCGGTGTAGGTGATGCGCTCAAATTTACTATCCGTAACAAATTTTAGTTTTTCAATTAAACCAAATTCTTGTCTTTCGTTCGTAGGTTTTTGTTTTTCTTCTTCCGCTAAACGTTGGTCTAAAAACGCCAAATCATCGGCGCAATTTTCCATTGCATATTTGATGAGGTATTGAATAAATTCTTCTGCTAAATTTTGATTGTCTTCAATATCACAGAAAGCCATTTCTGGTTCAATCATCCAAAATTCTGCGAGGTGTCTGGTGGTATTAGAATTTTCGGCTCTAAAGGTTGGACCAAAAGTATAAATCTCTGAAAACGCCATGGCGCCTAGCTCTCCTTCGAGTTGACCACTCACAGTTAGGTTGGTACTCTTACCAAAAAAGTCTTGTGAAAAATCGATATCACCGCTTTCGGTTTTTGGTGCAGAACCATCTACCGGCAGTGTCGTTACTCTAAACATTTCACCAGCACCTTCTGCATCACTTGAAGTAATTATGGGTGTATGTAAATACACAAAACCTTTTTCATTAAAAAACTGATGCACTGCAAATGCGAGTGCGTGTCTAATTCTAAAAACAGCACTAAATGTATTGGTTCTAAAACGTAAGTGCGCAATCTCTCTTAAAAATTCGAGGCTATGTTTTTTAGGTTGAAGTGGATATTGTTCCGCGTCACTATCACCTAGTATTTCTACGCTCGTTGCTTTTATTTCTACAGACTGTCCTTTACCTAAAGATTCAATGAGCGTGCCTTCTACTTTTAATGAAGCACCCGTTGTAATGCGCTTTAATGTAGCGTCATCTAGTAAGCCTAATTCGGCAACCACCTGAATATTATGATTGGTACTACCGTCATTGAGGGCAATAAACTGGTTGTTTCTAAAACTGCGCACCCAACCCATGGCGGTTACGGTTTGTCCGGTAAGGCTTCCTGTTAAAAGGGCCTTAATTTTTGTTCTTTTGTTAAACATAGTGGCTGCAAAGATAATTTGTTTAAAGAACAAGCAAACATTCTATCCTAAAGTTTGTTAGATTACATACACGAAATGATCACATCATGGAAAGAAAAGATTTCATCGAAAAAGTGGGCATGAGTGGCGCAGCGCTACTTGTAATGGGCTGTTTTGGTTCTTGTACTAAATCTAGTGACACCGGTGGTGGAAGCACGCCCAATCCAAACCCCAGTAAGCCTGTCGATTTTACCATCAACATTTCAAATTCTCCATTCAATGTCCTCCAAAATAATGGTGGCTTTTATGTAGATACCGCCAATAACGTGATTATTGCAAAAACCACATCTGGTATGCTCATTGCGGTAAGCTCTTTGTGTACGCACCAGGCTGTAACACTAGAATTTCAAGGTAACAACAACCGTTTTTATTGCCCAGGTCATGGTTCAAATTTTAGCACCGCAGGTACTGTTTTAAATGGACCGGCCGCTACGGCTCTAAAAGCCTATAAAACCTCTTTATCTGGTTCATTGTTAAGGATTTACGAATAATAGGGTACTGCAAAAAAGTGAACTTTGCACCAATTATTTATTCGTGTTTGTGATTTTTGTATTAACATTGCAATGGAAACAAAGCCAGATGAGCCTTCAGTTGCTCTAGTTCAGGTTATCTTCTTTCCATTTAAATCACCCATTCTTTAGTTATTCCAAAACTCAACTTCTAGAGTATTTCACTTTCAAATTATTTATGTACGACATTTTACAATTAAACGATCTTTTGTTACCAGCGTTACAAGACATCGCACAAGGTTTAAAAATTACAGGTTTTAAAAAATTAGACAAGCAAGCGCTCATCTATAAAATATTAGACAGCCAAGCGGTGAGCGAAGCGTCAGCTAAAGACGATGGCAAAAAAAAGCCAGCATTAAAAGGTCGTAAGCCTATTACTGTTAAAACAAGCAATGGTACCGAAGAAGCAGAAGTGATGAGTGATGAACCAGCTGCTCCAGCGGCTGCACCTGCTCACAAAGCAAGGCCTATAAAAAAAGCAAATCCAAGACCTGAGCGTCCAGAAAAAACAGAAGCACCTGCAACTGTTGCAGCAGCTGCACCAGAAAATGCTGAGGCTGCTCAAGCGCCGGAAAACGCAGAAACAGCGCAGGCTCCAGAAAACACAACACCACAACAACACCAACATAGACCACATAAAAAAGAACCCGTATTTAATATTGAGTTTGAAGGCATGATTGAAGGTGAAGGCGTATTAGAAATGATGCCTGATGGTTATGGTTTTTTACGTTCTTCCGATTATAATTATTTATCATCACCAGATGATGTATATGTTTCTCCTTCACAAATAAAATTGTTTGGTTTAAAAACCGGTGATACCGTACAAGGTGCAGTTAGGCCGCCAAAAGAAGGTGAAAAATATTTTGCACTCATTAAAGTTGATTTTATCAATGGCAAAAGACCCGACGAAGTGCGTGACCGTGTACCATTTGATTATTTAACACCGTTATTTCCAAACGAAAAATTAAACCTCTTTACATCACCAACAAATTATAGTACGCGTATTATTGACCTCTTTACCCCAATAGGTAAGGGTCAGCGTGGACTGATTGTTGCGCAACCTAAAGTGGGTAAAACCATGCTACTTAAAGAAGTGGCAAACGCAATCGCAGCAAACCATCCAGAGGTTTATTTGATGGTGGTACTTATTGATGAAAGGCCAGAGGAGGTTACCGATATGGAGCGCAGCGTAAGAGCAGAAGTGATTGCTTCTACTTTTGATGAGCCCGCAGAAAAACACGTGAAGGTTTCTAGCATTGCCTTACAAAAAGCAAAGCGACTTGTAGAGTGCGGTCATGACGTTGTTATCTTATTAGATTCTATTACACGTTTAGCACGTGCGCACAATACCGTTGCACCAAGTAGTGGTAAAGTATTAAGTGGAGGTGTGGAAGCAAATGCACTTTTAAAACCAAAACAATTTTTTGGTGCGGCGCGTAAAATTGAGCACGGTGGTTCATTAACTATTTTAGCAACTGCGCGCATTGACACCGGTTCTAAAATGGACGAGGTAATCTTTGAAGAATTTAAAGGTACTGGTAACATGGAATTACAACTAGACCGTAAACTAGCCAACAAGCGTATTTTCCCTGCTATTGATTTAGTGGGATCAAGCACACGTAGAGACGATTTATTACTCGATAAAGAAGTACTAGGTCGTATGAATATTTTACGTTTGTTTATCAACGACATGAATACCGATGAGGCAATGAACGAATTATTAAAACGCATGCGTGGCACAAAAGACAACGAAGAGTTTTTAGCGAGTATGAACAGATAATTTAATTGTTATGGCAGAACCCATTATCAATAAAGTAGAAGAGAGTGGTTTAATTTCATTAGACCTTGAAAAATATTATCCATCAATACCTGTCTTGGTTTTTGACGTTAAGGACCATTTGTTTATGGGCCTCATTTTAAAAGAAAAAGATTTTAGAGCAGCACTCACCGCCACCGATTGGTCGCAGTATCAAAACGCCGCGGTGGCTATTACTTGTTCTGCTGATGCTATTATTCCCATGTGGGCGTATATGCTTATTGCATCTGCATTGGAGCCGTTTGCGAGTACCGTGTTTTTTGGTACCGAAGAAGAATTAAAAGAAAAACTTCTTTTACAAAATATTGAAGCGATTAACGCAGAAGACTACATCGATAAAAGAGTCGTGGTTAAAGGCTGTGGTGATATTCAAATTCCGGCAGCTGCGTATGTAAGCATTACCAAGAAATTAAGACCTGTTACAAAGTCTATTATGTTTGGCGAACCTTGTAGTACGGTTCCTATTTACAAGAAAAAATAATTTATTGTTGGCGCGTAGTTGCGTCTACAAAGCGCTCGTCGTAATCTGCGCGAATGGTATTAAAGAGGCGGTCCCACACTAGTGTGTATAGGCCGTAATTCCCCGTAAAGTATTGATGGTGCTGATTGTGGTTGGTAGAGGTATTAATCCATTTACCAATTTTGGTTTTGTGAAAACCAGCAGGGTATAATTCGTAGCCTAAGTGCCCGTAAACATTATAAATAATAGAAAATAAAAAGAAAATAGCGAGCTGTGTAATATGAATGGGCATGATAAAATAAAACAGTACCACAATGCCATGTTCGAGTACCGATTCTATTGGATGAAATGCATACGCCGCCCAGGGAGAGGGGTTGGTAGAACGGTGGTGCACAAGGTGCACATATTTAAAAAGTGTTTTGTGGTGCATCAGGCGGTGTACCCAATAAAAATAAAAATCGTGGAGTATAAACATGATGGGAAAAGCTAAAAAATAATAACCCCATCCGTAATCACTAATATTTTGATAGCGCGTGGTGTGCTCTGCAATAGGAGAAGAATTTAATAGCATAATCAATACACTAAAAATGAGCATGGTTATTAATGAATAACCCGCTTCACGCAAATAGTCTGGAACTTTTGGAAAACGCTTTTGAATTTTTTTATACGAAAGCTTTTGTTTGAATAGGATATAGAAAATCAAGAACGCAACCGATGCGGCCAAAAAATAACGAGATCCAATTTTTATAAACGCTTCTGGTACAATATCCCAGCGCAAAGAAAGTAACTGCTCCATCTTGGTTTTTTAATGTGCTTCTAACCAGTTATTACCGCGTCCTACTTCTGCTTCTACCGGTACGCCGTTTGGCAAAGGTAAAGCCGTAGTCATACATTCTATTATTAACTTTTCTAATGCATCTGCCTCTTCTGGGACCGCGTCAAACACAAGTTCATCGTGCACCTGTAAAATCATTTTAGACCCCCAGTTACCAGCACCCATTTGTTGGTGCACCTTAATCATGGCTAGCTTAATCATATCAGCGGCCGTGCCCTGAATAGGGGAATTGATGGCGTTACGCTCTGCAAAACCGCGCACGGTAAAATTGCTACTATTAATATCTTTTAACCAGCGCTTACGGCCCATTAGGGTTTCTACATAGCCCTTTTCTTTGGCAAGTGCCACCTGCAAATCCATGTACTCCTGAATATTTGGAAACTCTTTTTTATAGTTGTCAATGATTTCTTTGGCCTCTGTTCTGGAAATACCCAAATTATCGGCAAGCCCAAAAGCACCTTGTCCGTAAATGATTCCAAAATTGAC
>JAIYCS010000009.1 GCA_027487895.1 Sediminibacterium sp.
ATGAAACCTACTGTTTTTAGAACCACCGATTTTGGAAAAACATGGACCAATATTTTAGAAGATAAAAAAGTAATTGGATACGCGCTTTGTGTTTTACAAGACCCAACACAACCTAATTTAATTTTTGTTGGAACAGAGCAAGGTTTATGGATTAGCCTCGACAACGCTGCCACATTCCAACAATTTAAAAATGATTATCCTTCTGTTTCTACCTATGATTTAGCGATTCAAGAAAGAGAAAACGATTTAGTGATTGCCACTTTTGGTAGAGCCATTTATATTTTAGATGATATAGGCGGTTTAAGAAAAGCAGCAGCAAATATGGGCAAAGTATTTTCAAATAAAGTAACCGTATTTAATGCGCCAGCTGGTTATCAAGCACACCGTAAAAACGCAATGGGTATTGAATATAGCGTTTGGGGAACTTATGAGGGTGAAAATAAAAAATCTGGATTACCCATCAGTTTCTTTGTTCAAAAATCAGCATCTGATACAGGTAAAAATGCTATTGGAGACACCGCTACACTTCGTTTTTATGACGCAACTAATACACTTGTAAGAACCATTCGTACAAAAACAGAAGCCGGGTTTAACAGGTATTTCTGGGGTATGGAAGGACGTGGACTTCGTGCAAGTGGCGGCGGCGGTAGAGGCAGAATGGGCGGTGGTGCAGGATTTGGTGGCGGTGCGCCTCAAGAAGCACCAGGTTTACCAGTAGATCCAGGAACCTATAAAGTGGTGGTAAGCGTTGGTCGTAATTTTTCTGATAGCACCATGCTTGTTGTGAACGATGACCCGTATGCGCCTACTTCTAAAGAAGTGCGTGATGCGATTAGAAAAGCAAATGCAAGACTTGATAAAACAACCGAAAAACTAAATACCTTAAATGAGCGTATGACAGAAGCGGATGGTATCATTGCAAAAATTGAAGCCAACTTAAGAGACATGGATAAAAAAGCAGCTGATACGATTCGCAAAACAGTTACGGTTGTTAAAGATGAAATGAAAGCGATTAGAGAAATGCTAAATGGTAAACCACAAACCAAACAGGGTTACGGAAACATACCGCAAGTAACGGTAAGTAGTGTTTTTGGTGAAGCAAGAATGACAGTAATGGGTAAGCCGGTAGCACCTGGTGCACAAGAAGATAGGCTTATCACATTTGCTGAGCAAAAAGTTGGAGAAGTAATTACACGCGCCAATAAGTTTTTTGATGGTACATGGAAATCATTGAGAACACTTGCGGAAGCGGCGCCTGTAAAAATCTTTAAAGATTACAAAACAATCGAATAAATAAATTTAACACCCTAACAAAATTTCAAAACTATAACTAGAAACCATTTATGAGTTCATTAGCACTATCCGATAAAATTGTTTTTGTACTTTATTTTTTAATGGTTGCTAGTTATGGTTATTGGGTGTACCGCAAAAAAAAGGATACAGTATCCGAATCTCAAGACTTCTTTTTAGCGGAAGGATCCCTTACCTGGTGGGCTATTGGCGCATCTTTGATTGCCTCTAATATTTCTGCAGAGCAGTTTATTGGCATGAGTGGCGAAGGTTTTTTTGTAGGTGTTGCCATTGCAGCCTATGAATGGATTGCTGCACTTGGTTTAATTATTATTGCCGTTTGGTTTATACCTATTTATTTAAAGAATAAGATTTACACCATGCCTCAGTTTTTAAAAACGAGGTATAACGAATCGGTGGCACTTGTAATGGCTATATTTTGGTTGTTGCTTTATGTGTTTGTAAACTTTACATCCATACTATATTTAGGTGCTGTAGCTATCAATGGTTTATTGGGTGGCGATTATTTACACCTCGTTATGATTGGTCTCATGTTAATGGCACTTATCATTACGCTTGGCGGTATGAAAGTAATTGGATACACCGATGTTATTCAGGTGGCTGTATTAATTATTGGCGGTTTTGCAACCGTATATATGGCATTACAAATTGTAGATCAAAGAATCAATCATGTAATAGATGGTAGTGCACTTGCAGGATTTAATACCTTGTTGTCGCAAGCGCCAGAACACTTCCATTTAATTTTACCAAAACCCAACAACACCGATATGAGTGCTGCTGGCCAATTGGCAAGAGATAAGTATATTATCTTACCAGGTATTGCCATGTATTTTGCAGGCCAATGGATTTTGAATTTAAATTATTGGGGTTGTAATCAGTACATCACACAACGTGCACTTGGCGCCCAATTGGAAACAGCTAGAAAAGGTATTTTATTTGCTGGCTTCATGAAATTATTTATGCCGGTTATTGTAATGCTTCCGGGTATTGCAGCGTTTGTGTTGTATAAAAATGGTCAGCTAGCTGGTTTTGAAGGTGGTAAAGATGGTGCTTATTCTGCAATACTCGCTTTTTTACCAGCTGGCTTAAAAGGCCTAGCGATTGCTGCATTAACAGCTGCTATTGTTGCATCACTTGCTGGTAAAGCAAATAGTATTTCAACCATTTTCACATTGGATATTTATAAAAAATACATCAACCAAGAAGCCAACGAAAAAAAGTTGGTATGGACCGGTCGTTTAACCGTATTTATTTCAATGGTTATAGCGGTGATATTTACTTGGAAAGATTTATTGGGTATTGGCGGCGAGGGTGGTTTTACATTTATTCAAAAATATACTGGCTTTATTAGCCCAGGTGTTTTTGCGATGTTTATGCTTGGCTTTTTCTGGAAGCGAACAACTGGTGCAGCTGCAATGACAGGTTTGATCACCGGATTTGTATTGGCTATATTTTTTAATAGTTATGCGATTCCTTTATTTGGAACTGATAATATCATGTACACGGCATACCTTAATAAAAACGGCGCCTACGAAATTCCGTTTTTAATAAATATGGGTTGGTCGTTTGTGCTTACGATAATAATAATGGTGATTGTAAGTATGGCGGGTCCAAAAGTAAACCCGAAAGCATTTGAAATTGATGCTAGCATGTTTAAGGTGAGCAAATCAACACTCGTACTGATTGTAATCATACTCATGTTGTTAAGTGCCCTGTACGTTAAATTCTGGTAGTATTATCTAACATCTTTTGCGCAACCGCAGCCACCTTTTCTTTGGTAGCCGGGCTTAAATACGCTGCAGGCAGATGCCGAAACAGCGATCATAAGCGTGATGATAATAATTTTAAGAAGACTGTTTTTCATAATTGAATACTAAATTACGCAAAAATTCACCCAAATACCATTAAAACAGAGGCTTCCATACAACGTATTTTAGTAGCTCCACTTGATTGGGGCCTTGGACATGCTTCTAGATGCGTGCCCATTATACAGGATTTGATAGAAAAAGGGCACACCGTTACCATCGCTGCAGGTGGCGCACAAAAAAAATTATTACAATATTATTTTCCAAACGCTACCTACGTATCTATACCTAATTATAATATCAGGTATAGTAAAAATGCTTGGTGGCTTCCGTTTGCTTTATTTTTTCAGTTACCTAAAATGGCATTGGCTATTTATAAAGAACAAAGGTGGTTACAGGCAAATGTGCAATTGTTTGATCATGTCATTTCAGATAATAGATATGGGCTTTTTAATGCTAGGATAAAAACCACATTTATAACCCATCAGTTAATTGTTAAAGCGCCATTTACATGGGCCGAAAAAATCATTCAAAAAGTACAGTACTATTTTATCAATCAGTTTTCGGAGTGCTGGGTTCCTGATATGCCTACTTATCCTGGCTATGCAGCTGATTTATCTCACCCTGTTGTCATGCCCAAAATACCGGTAACTTATTTAGGGTCACTCAGTCAATTTAGTGTTTTACAAAATGCATCTACAGGTGCACTTCCCATAAAATATAAGTACTGTTTTTTATTGTCTGGTCCCGAGCCTCAAAGAACTATGTTGCAAGATATCATTGAATCCGGCGCTCAACAATTGCAAGCAGCATCAATATTAATTGAAGGAAGACCTTCCGATTTACCCAATCATTATCAAATAAAAAATTCCTTAACCAAGCTCCGGTATGCAAGTGGCCAAGATTTACTAGACATTATTTTACAATCTGAGTTTGTGGTGTGCCGTAGCGGTTATTCTACACTGATGGAACTATTACCGCTGCATAAAAAAATGATATTGATCCCTACGCCTGGTCAAACAGAACAGGAATATTTGGCCAGATCTTTAGCCAATAGACAAATGGCTGTAATAATGGATCAGTCTACATTTGACCTTGCAACACTAAATGAAAAAGCAGACAAGCATTGCTTTATATTTGCTTCATGAATTCAAAAACAAAGGCACATATTGCAGTACTAATTGCAAATTTAATTTTTGGTGCAGGTTACGCAGTTGTTAAAACAATTACACCTGAGTATTTAGCGCCTTATTCATTAAATGTAGTTCGTGTTGTAGTGAGTCTTGTTTTATTTTGGTCTTTACTGTTATTTAAACCTTCTAAAGTTTCTATCGATAAAAAAGATATTCCACTTTTTATTTTATGTGGTATAACGGGTGTGGCCATTAACCAAATTATGTTTATCAAAGGACTGGCTTTAACATCGGCGATACATAGTTCACTCCTTTCATTGGCTACACCTATATTTATTACCATCATTGCTGTTTGGCTACTCCATGAAAAATTTAACATCAATAAATTTTTTGGACTAGCGCTTGGAATTGGTGGGGCTGGTTTACTCGTACTTGTAAAAGACGTACAATCTAGTAATAGCAGTAGTTTGCTTGGAGATTTGTATATACTTGTAAATGCCATTTCCTATGCATTTTATATGGTGCTCGTGAAGCCACTCATGGAAAAATACAATGCACTGCATGTATTACGCTGGGTATTTACATTTGGTACTATTTTTATTTTACCCGTTGCCCTACCTGATTTTATAGCCACCGATTGGTCTTTGTTTGGAACATCAGAGTGGTTAGCACTTGCGTTTGTAGTATTCTTCGTTACTTTTTTATCGTATCTATTTACGGTGTATGGTTTACAGGAGCTGGGTCCATCCGTTACGGGCGCATACATTTACACCCAACCTGTTTTTGCAACCATTATCGCGATGGTTTTTGCCGGCGAACATTTTACAATCATTAAAGGAGCAGCGGCACTATTAATTTTTTCGGGTGTTTATTTAGTGAATAGAAAAAAAACAATCTAACAGCGTTTCTTTATATTTGTAAGGATGGCTGTAAAACGTATATCTATAACAGAGTTTGTTTCCATGATGGAACAGTATCCCATCTTGGATGTACGAAGCCCATTAGAGTATGCGCATGCGCACATGAAAAACGCATATTCTTTACCCTTGTTTACTGATGAAGAACGAAAGGTAGTGGGTACTGCATATAAACAACAAGGTAAACAGCCTGCCATTAAATTAGGCCTCAATTACTTTGGCGTAAAAATGGCTGCGATGGTAAGTGAAGTAGAGGCGCTACTCGCTGCAAGCCCTGACCCAAATAATAAAGTGGTGCTTGTGCATTGTTGGCGCGGGGGCATGCGCAGCGCAGGTGTAGCTTGGCTTTTAGATTTATACGGCTATACCGTATATACGCTCGCTGGTGGATATAAAGCCTATCGTAACTGGGGACTGGCGCAATTTATGGTACCGTATCAATGTAAAGTATTGGGTGGATTTACGGGGTCTGGTAAAACAGAAACCTTACAGTCCTTAAAAGCACTCGGTCAACCTATTATTGATTTAGAAGGGCTCGCACACCACAAGGGATCTACTTTTGGAAATTTGGGACAGCCGGTACAACCTTCCCAAGAACAGTTTGAAAATTTATTAGCACAGTCACTCTTTAAGATACATTCCGAGCATCATTATGTTTGGGTAGAAGATGAAAGTAGGCGGATAGGTCTTGTGAATATTCCTACCCCTTTATTTGATCAGATGCGAAAAAGCAAACTTTACTTTTTAGATATTCCTTTTGCAAGTCGCCTACAATTTATTGTTAGTGGATATGGGAAATTCCAAAAAGATCAATTAATGAGTGCGATACTTCGTATCAAAAAAAGATTAGGAGGCCTAGAAACAAAAACAGCGATCAACTATTTAATTGAAGACGATATTATAAATTGTTTTAGTGTTTTACTAACCTACTACGATAAGTTGTATGTAAAGGGCGCCTATAATAGAGAAAATCCGGAATCATTGATTCAAAAAATAGAACTGCCAAGTGTTGATCCATCTGCAAATGCGGCAACTTTGTTAGCGAGATCTGGTTTATAATTGTCTTACACTAATGCTGCAATCCAATCTTTAATGGTAAGTACACTTAAGGTAGTCATAACCGCTACAACAAGCCACCCTGCTATATCTAGCCACAAAGGCTGCTTATAATTTCCTACTATTTTTTTATGGTGAGCGGCTACTAAAATAACGGCTAAAGCAACCGGTAAGATAAGTCCATTGAGTGCGCCAACTGTAACAAGTATTTTTACAGGGTTGCCTAGAAACGTAAATACAAGTGTACTGATAATAATAAAAATGCTAATGGCTATTTGATGATGCTTATCAACCCAGCTACTAAAATTTCGTAAAAAAGAAATAGAAGTATAGGCAGCACCTACTACAGAAGTAATAGCAGCAGCCCAAAGAACCACACCAAAAAACAAGTAACCCAAATTTCCGGCAGCAAATTTGAACACACTAGCTGCAGGATTTGAAGGATCTAACACGGCACCACCAGATACTACACCAAGCGCTGCCAAAAATAAAACGACGCGCATGATAGCCGTAATTATAATTCCCGAAACGGCACTTTTATTTGTTTCCCTTAATGAAGCGGTTCCACTAAAGCCCGCATCCAATAAACGGTGACCACCAGCAAAACAAATATAACCTCCTACCGTTCCACCAACGAGTGTCACAATAGCTTTTGCACTAAATACGGTTGGTATAAAACTATGGATAATAGCCTCTTGTACAGGCGGGTTTGCGCTTACCGCAATATATAAGGTAAGCCCCATCATAAGCATACCTAGAATTTTGGTAAAACGGTCTAGTAACGCTCCTGCTTCCTTCATCCAAAAAATAAAAAGTGCTAAAAAACAACTAATAATAGCCCCTACTGCTGGATTTAGTCCGGTTAATACTTGTAGGCCAAGTCCACAACCGCCAATATTGCCAATATTAAATGCGATCCCCCCAAGTACAATGAGCCCTGTTATAAAATACCCGAGGCCAGGTAATAGTTCATTAGCAATAATCGGAGCGCGTTTACTACTCACAACTAAAATTCTCCAAATATTTAATTGCGCACCAATATCTAATAGTATAGATAATAAAATTACAAAACCAAAACTAGCAAGTAGCTGCTGTGTAAAAACAGTGGTTTGGGTTAAAAACCCAGGTCCAATAGCAGATGTGGCCATTAAAAAAGCAGCACCAATAATTGCATTTTGTTTTTTTATTGAATTCACTGCTGTTGATTTTTTACAAGACTATAAATAATTTTTGCAAATGCAAGGGCGTGTGGTGTATCGGCGTGAATACAAATAGTATCTGCTGCTACATTAATAACGGCTTCATCCATGGTGTTTATTTTTTTCTCTTGCATTAAAAGCGATACCTGTTCTGCCACGTTTTTTTCAGTTGTAAATACAGCGCCATCTATATTTCTCGGACATAAACTACCATCTTTTAAATAAGCCCTATCTGCAAAAACTTCATGTGCAGTTGCAAGCCCTATATTATTTGCTGCATCTAACATGACACTACCACTTAAACCAAAAAAAACGGCAGCTGGTAACTGGTCAAACACAGCGCTGGCAATTGTTGTAGCAAGTTCTGTATTTTTAGCAGCTTGATTGTATAAAGCCCCGTGCGGTTTTACATGCGTTACAATTTGCCCCATTTCTTTTGCGATATTCGAAAATAGAAGTAGCTGTTCAGATACCATATCATACACTGCTGCATTTGATAAAAACATTTCTTTTCTCCCAAAATTTTCCCTGTCTAGATAAGAGAAGTGCGCACCTATTTGTACTTTATTTTTTTGCGCTAACGCAATTGTTTTTTTGATCGTATCCGTATCTCCTGCATGGTAACCACATGCAATATTGGCAGCTTCGATATAGGGCATAAGGGCTTCATCATTGTCTAACCCTTCCCCCATGTCGCAATTGATTAGTAGCATTTTATTTTTCTGAAAAGTATTCTTGTAGCCTGAATTTACAGGCATTTTCTAATTGCTGCAAATTTGTTTCCTGCTGTAATAAAAGTCTTTCAGCTTCCTGTATGTCAATCCATTTTATCCCAAAAGAGCTTCCAATGGGCATTTGTGCCAGAGAAGCCATATCTGCACTAATCACCGTCCCAATTCGTGGATAGCCGCCAGTGGTTTGATGATCTGCCATTAAAACAATGAGTTGTCCGGCTGGCGTTAATTGTAAAGTACCCCTAGTTACTGCTGTGGATAGAAGTTCTGGAGTTATAGTATGGCAAATGGGATCACTTTTTAAGCGAAAGCCCATTCTGTTACTTTGTAGGTCAATTTCAAATTGTTTATTTTCAAAGTCTTCTATTTCCTTTTGTGATAACACATTAAAGTTGGGTCCTTGTATACAGCGAATGATATTGGAACGGTAAAATTCCCCGGTATTTGCAGTCCATCCGGTTGTTAATGCATGTAATTGCCCTACTCCTTCAAAGTGATAATTAAAATTTTGAGAAGTTAATAAGACATCGTTTTTTTGAAGCCTTCCTTTTTTAAATAGAAAACCACCATGTACAGCTAGATAAATTCTTGCCCCATTTGCGGGCGCGTTAAACGTTAGTTTTGATCCAGCATTTACAATGATAGGTTGATTGCTATACACAGTTTCATTGTCAAGGGTTGCTGATGTTAAAGCTCCAGTAAATGTGAATAGTGTTTCTTTATTAAATACAATTACTGCAGCGGGAATATGCATTTCTAAAACAATCGCATCTCTTTTATTGCCAACAAGCGCGTTTGCCATTAAATGGGCAATGGTATCCATCGATCCCCCCGGACTAAATCCTTGGTGTTGTTTACCCGTATCCGGCAAACCTTGTAAGCTATCTAAAATCCCTGCTTTTATAATTTGAATACTCATTGTTTATTTAGTTTTTCAAATTCTAAAAGAGAAATCGCATTAAATTTTACAAAGCTTCCAGGCGTTAATAATATGTTTTCATTTTCATCTATTAATGCAAGTGGTGTTTTACCAATGATTTGCCATCCACCTGGCGAGTTGCAAGGGTAAATACCCGTTTGAACGCCAGCAATACCAACGCTTCCAGCCTGTACAAGCGGTCTTGGATTTTGGTGTCTTGGTGTTTGAATAGCTGGATCTACAATACCCATATAAGC
This sequence comes from Sediminibacterium sp., assembly GCA_027487895.1. Classification (GTDB taxonomy): domain Bacteria; phylum Bacteroidota; class Bacteroidia; order Chitinophagales; family Chitinophagaceae; genus Sediminibacterium. The sequence goes on from JAIYCS010000009.1 coordinate 9,332, forward strand.
AAAGCCAGGTAAAAAACCATTCATAAAAACACGGTATGTTTTTGCAGTATGTAGTTCTATAACTTTCTGGGCACTTATTTGATGTTGCTCTGCCACTGATTCAATATCGGGCGCTACAGTTTTATCATAACAAACTGGAATAATAATTTCATTTTTTAACACCTCAATACCACTGACATCCTGGTTTACATTATTTTCAATCCAATTTTTTATAAATGCATAAACGGGGATTGTATTTTCGTTTTTCAATTGACGCTTATATACCGTCACGTAATCGTAAACAACAGTTACCGAATTATAAGCAGGAATAATATCTGTTACCCCCTCTAATTTATTTTTTATAAGCGCATCCACTAGCATATACACCCTATCGTTTGTTTCTAAACTTATAGGCCCTCCAAAATCAAGCGTTACAGCCTGATCTGATATAGGATATATTTGGTAAGAAGTCGTAGCAGACATAACCTCAATTTACACCAACTATTTGAAATTTATCTCTTACATTTTTTTGTTAAATATCTCACTGCTCCAATAGGCGGAGGACCCTGCGCGTATATTTGAATTCTAAACATTTAGCTATGAATGAATTTGTTTTATACGCTTTGCTAGCGGTTAGTTGTGTGTCACTTTTACTAGTGATTCTCTTATTATCAAAATCCAATATTGGAACAGGTTTGCAAAAAGAAATGGCCGTACTACAATCTAAAATTGCACAATTGGAACACTCTATAAAAACAGATTTTAGTATGAATAGAACGGAAATCAACAACAGGTTACAATCTGGACTTGATGGCCTTATTCAAAAAACGGACACGAATCATAAACACAATAGAGATGATTTACGAAATGGCTTAATTGATTTAACCCAAGCGCTTAAAAATAAGTTTACCGATTTAACAGACGGCCAATCTAAACTAATCGAGCAAACCGAAAAAAAGCTGGAACAAATGCGCGAAACGGTGGATGAAAAACTCCAAAAAACGCTAAACGAAAGGCTGGGTCAGTCTTTTGAGGCGGTTGGAAAGCAATTAGAAGCCGTTCA
>JAIYCS010000005.1 GCA_027487895.1 Sediminibacterium sp.
ACAAACCACCCCACAATAGTGACTGAGCCTCGGTTTTACCAGACCATCTAATACCGCGCGCAAAAATATCACTCGTAATTCTGGCGCCGTAAAAATGTCCAATTTTATCTAGGCTCTTTGCATAAATAGCATCTCTTCCAAAATCAAAAGCTTGTGTAATACGAGAACCACCGCCATCAAAATGAAATGTTTTTTTAGAATCGGCCCACCAGGCGTTGTTGATGTAATGATAACTACCATATAAAGCTAAAAGTGACGTAGCATTTACGGCTGCAAAGCGTTTTTTATTAAGGGTGTCGGCGTTTTTAAAAAAAGGCGTTTTTGATGGCACAAGTAAAGTGCTGTCACTATCAAAACCAGCATGAGCAGATGTTATACACTGTAAACTTATGATCCAAAAAATAAAACGCATACCCCTATTTTATGTTGTGCTATAAATATATACTATAATTCTTGCCAATTAAATGTATCGTCAATGATTTGTTGCTTATTTAATTGCAAATAATCCAAAAACGATGCAGCGGTTGGCGATAACTTTTTTCCTTTTAACCAGATAAGATTCCAGGTTGTTTTTACGGGCAGTCCTTTAACCTTAATAATTTGCAGCTCTTTATTCATAATTTCTTTTCGAATACCTATAAAGGGCATGATAGAATAACCAAGACCCGCTAGCAATGCTTGTTTTACAGCCTCATTGGAAGTGAGCTCCATTTTACGAAGCACCGTAATATTATTGGTTTGTAAAAACTTTTCCATCACCTGTCTTGTTCCCGACCCTTCTTCTCTAAAAATGATGGGCAGGTTTTCAAACATTTTTTTTGCTGTTACATTGTCTTCTTGATTTGTTTCACGCTTACCTACCAAATACAATTTATCTTCTAACAAATCCAACATGTCAATGTCTAGTAAAGAAGGTAAAAAAGAAACGAGCCCAAAATCAATTTCATTATTTTTTAAACTTTCAAAAACCTTGTTTTTATTGGTCACATCCATTACTAGTTCTACGCCTGCATGCTGGCGCATGAATCCTGATAAAAAAAATGGCATCAAATACTTACCAGTAGATACCGCTGCTATTTTTAAACGGCCCGTTAATTGATTTCTATACGCCAGCGATTTGTAATTGATGGCATAGACCTGATTGATGATATTTTCGGCAGCTTCGGCAATTTCTTTACCAAAGTCGGTGATGTATACCTTTCGCCCTATTACCTCAATTAATGGCACCCCAAATTGATCCTGAAAGTTTTTTAACTGAATAGATACCGCTGGCTGCGACAGGTTAAGTGCCTCGGCCGCCTTAGTTACGCTCTGCGTTTGCACCACTTTTAAGTATACCTGGAGCTGATTGAGGGTATAATTCATAAGTTTTATTTATGATTTAGATAACAAATATAAATAGAAATTTATGTATTTAAATGTGCAATTTTGCGGCACTAAAACCAAATAGCAATGACTAGAATAACAGTAGCAAAAGGCGATGGCATTGGACCAGAAATTATGAACGCAACCCTAAGCATTTTAAAGGCTGCAGGAGCGAAATTTGAAATTGATGAGATAGAAATTGGAGAAAAAGTGTTTTTAGCTGGAAATACGGCTGGTATTGCACCCGAATCTTGGGATATCATTAGAACCAATAAAGTATTTTTAAAATCACCTATAACCACTCCACAGGGTGGTGGCTACAAAAGCTTAAACGTTTCTACAAGAAAATTTTTAGGCCTTTACGCAAACATAAGACCTTGTATGAGTTTGCATCCGTTTGTAAAAACGAAGCATCCCATCATGGACATTTTGATTGTAAGAGAAAATGAAGAAGATTTATACGCAGGTATCGAACACCAACAAACAGACGAAGTTGTTCAGTGTTTAAAATTAATTAGCAGACCAGGTTGCGAAAAAATTATCAGATATGCTTTTGAATATGCAAAACAACAGAACAGAAAAAAAGTAACCTGCTTTACAAAAGACAATATCATGAAACAAACAGATGGTTTGTTTCGTAAAGTATTTAATGAAATAGCAGCAGAGTATCCTAATATCCAAAACGAACATTGGATTATTGATATTGGAGCAGCAAAACTTGCCGATACCCCAGAAGTATTTGACGTGATTGTAATGCCTAATTTATACGGTGATATTTTAAGTGATGTTGCTGCTCAAATTACAGGATCGGTAGGGCTTGCAGGCTCTGCAAATATTGGTGAAGAGTGCTCTATGTTTGAGGCAATCCACGGTTCTGCACCAGATATTGCTGGAAAAAATATTGCAAACCCATCTGGTTTATTACAAGGCGCTATTATGATGCTAAATCATATTGGACAAGCTGATGTGGCAGAAAAAATTCAAAATGCATGGCTTAAAACCCTTGAAGACGGGACCCATACCCCAGATATATTTAAAGAAGGTACCAGCAAACAAAAAGTAGGTACTGCCGAGTTTGCAACTGCTGTAATTGCCAATCTAGGACAAAAACCATCGGTACTTAAAGCAGTGAGCTACTCTGATAATTTAGCGATTGAATTACCTAAATATAAAAGAAAAGAACCTGCTACAAAAACATTAGAAGGTGTGGATCTTTTTGTACACTGGGGCGGATCAGATCCGAACGAACTTGCAAGTAAAATTCAACAGCTAGAAAGTAAGGACATCTACCTTTCTATGATTACCAACCGAGGTATTAAAGTGTGGCCTGATGGATTTAAAGAAACATTTTGCACTGACCATTGGAGATGTAGGTTCAAAGCAAAAAATGGTGAACAAATGTATAAGACGGATATCATTGAACTTTTAGAAAAAGCCATCGAAGAAGACATTGACACCATTAAAACCGAGAACCTGTATGCATTTGACGGAACTGCTGCCTACTCATTAGGTCAGGGTCAATAAATAAATCAGACAAAATAAAAACCATGGAAAACAGTAATAAAGTAACACTCATTGATGGAACCTTTAGTGTTGCAGAAGCAAAAGATGTGTTATTCAATATGTTTACGATGAAAATTAATTTTCATCAACAAAAAAATGTAAGCCATATTGAAAGGTTTGGAAAACCAGATGAAGCTGCAAAAGAAAAAGTAGCTTTTTTGAAATCAGAACTAGCCAAACTTGAAACTTTAATTGAACATGCTGGTAACAACAATGCAACATTAAAAGTTACCTCAGCCATTCATATTGATTATATCAATGAACCAGCATAATTTTTTTGAAGGCCGGTCAATTGTAATAGCAACCAAGCACAAAAAACAAAATGCAATGGCATCCCTGCTCGAAAAAGAGTTGGGTGTTACTTGTATTTTACCCGAGAATTTAGATACTGATATCCTCGGTACATTTAGTGGCGAAATTGAACGGGAATTAAGCCCACTAGACGCTGCTAGACAAAAGTGCTTGCTTGCCATGGAGCTTACTGGCACCGATTTAGCGGTAGCGAGTGAGGGGTCATTTGGCGCCCACCCACTACTTTATTTTTTACCTGCCGACGACGAATTACTTGTTTTTATGGACAAGAAAAATGGTCTAGAAATTGTAGTACGTGAAATTTCTACAAAAACAAATTACAATGCCAAAGAAGTAAGTTCCGAAGAAGACTTATTGGCATTTGCTCAAAGCGCTCAATTCCCAAGCCATGGTCTTATTTTAAAAGATAAAAAAGAGGGATTCATTTCCATTGCAAAAGGGATTATCAATACCAAAGAATTGCTTGAAACTTTTGCAAAATTTAAGCAGAGCAATGAAACGGTTTATGTAGAAACTGATATGCGCGCGCATTTGAATCCATCTAGGATGCAGGTAATTGAGGAAACCACAGAAAAACTAATCAAAAAAATAAAGACTACCTGCCCTAATTGTCATACGCCAGGATTTGGAATTAAAGATTCAACACCTGGTTTACCATGCGAAAACTGTAAAGCACCTACAAAAAGCACTTTATTTCATGTATATGCTTGTCAAAAATGCAATCATACACAGGAAGCCTATTTTCCCAATGGCAAACAAGAAGAAGATCCTACCTACTGCGATAGGTGCAATCCATAAACAATCATTATGCAAACAAATGCGATCAAAGCTGCTGTTACAGCGTTAAAAAACAATGAAATTATTGGATTGCCAACCGAAACAGTATACGGATTAGCAGGTAATGCCTATAGCGAAATAGCCGTTGAAAAAATATTTACTTTAAAAAACAGGCCACATTTTAACCCACTTATTGTTCATATAAAATCGGCGACAGCACTTACACTGGTTGCTAAAAATATTCCATTGGTAGCGGTACAATTAGCAGATACTTTTTGGCCTGGTCCGCTAACACTGGTTTTAGAAAAACAAGATCACATACCAGACCTAGTTACGGGAGGCAAAAATACAGTTGGCGTTAGGGTACCCAACCATCCTGTTGCACTTGAACTGTTAGAGCAATTAGATTTTCCATTAGCCGCACCAAGCGCCAATCCATTTGGATCTATTAGCCCCACTACTGCAAAACATGTAGTGGATTATTTTACAGATTCGCTTACTATTGTTTTAGATGGAGGTAGTTGTGATAAAGGTATAGAGTCTACAATTGTTGGATTCGAAAATGGACAAGCTATTTTATACAGACAAGGTAGTACCAAAGTGGAAGACATTGAAAAAATTACAGGCCCCTTACAAATACGCGTTCACGCAAACAACGAATCGGTAGTAGCGCCTGGCATGCTGTCAAAACACTATGCACCGAGTACAACAACAATATTAACCAGTGATATTACTTCGATCATTCAAAAATATTCGGATAAACGAATTGGTGTTTTACAATTGAGCCCCACTAACCTACCAAGCTTTGTGATAGCTATAGAAACACTTTCACAAACTGGAAATTTGGAAGAAGCTGCTAAAAATTTATATGCAGCCATGCACCGTTTAGACCATCAAAACCTAGATTTCATCATTGCCCAAAAAATGCCAGCGGTTGGCATGGGCCTTGCCATAAACGATAAACTAGAAAGAGCTGCAACAACATGAAATACCTAATAAAAAATATAGCTGTAGTTAATGAAGGAAAAATATTTTATTCCGATGTGCTCATTAACAATCAGCGCATAGAAAAAATTGCAAGTAGTATAAACCTACCTGCTAACGCAGATGTAAAAGAAATAAATGGCGAAAACTTGCATTTACTTCCTGGATGTATAGATGACCAGGTACATTTTAGAGAGCCAGGTCTAACCCATAAAGCAACCATTGCCTCCGAGTCAAAAGCCGCTGCAGCAGGGGGTATCACGTCTTTTATGGATATGCCCAACACCATTCCAAACACGCTCACACAAAAATTATTAGAAGACAAATATGCGATTGCATCTGAATCATCGGTGGTTAATTATTCCTATTTTATGGGTATCAACCAAGATAATTTAGAAGAAGCATTACTAACGGATCCGGAAAATGTATGCGGCATCACAGATGATGGCCTCTACTTTAACAACGATCATGGTATACTAGCCAACTATCCCGATTATTTAGAAAAATTATTTGCAAGAACCTCCATACTAACAGCCCTACATAGTGAAGATGACAGTATTATTAAAACCAATACGGACAGGTACAAAAAAGAATATGGCGACAATATTCCATTTAACCACCACCACCTCATTAGAACAGAAGAAGCCTGCTTTGTTGCAACACAAAGAGTGTTAGAGATTGCCAAAAAACACAATAACCGTCTTCACTTTTTTCATATTTCTACCCAAAAAGAAGCGGCACTATTTGAGCAGCAGCAAAATATTAGAGATAAACGAATAACTGCAGAAGCATGTGTGCATCACTTATGGTTTACAAGTGAAGATTATGATACGCTAGGCTCAAAAATAAAATGGAATCCTTCGGTTAAAACACCACAGGACAAAGAGGGATTGATTCAAGCGCTACTCGATAATAAAATAGATATCATTGCCACCGACCATGCACCGCATACGATAGAAGAGAAAAGCGGTAACTACACAAAAGCAATGTCGGGCGGGCCGCTCGTGCAACACGCGCTACCTGCACTTTTGGAACTCTACCATCAAAATAAATTACCGCTTCAAAAAATCGTAGAAAAAACAAGCCACCACGTGGCCGAAATTTACAGACTAAAAGAGCGTGGTTATATTAGAGAAGGCTATTTTGCAGATATGGTGATGGTAGACCTCAATAATAGCTGGACTGCAACTAAAGAAAACACGTTGTACAAATGCGGCTGGTCGCCATTTGAAAACTACCCGTTTAAAAGTAAAGTGATCAAGACATTTGTGAACGGGCAAGTTGTTTATGATAATGGAGGCTTTGCTGAAAATAGTAGAGGGATGCGGATGAAGTTTGAGAGAGATAGATAGGTTTGTACCTTTTTGGATTGCTGTCGCTACGCTCCAGCATCCCAAAAATTCTCTTTGACCAAAGTCTTTGAAACAAAAGTGAAACTTTTGTTTCTCTTTTATACTTTTCATCTGTTTACGAAAGCAAGCTTTCGACACAGCCTTAAAGTATAAAAGACTTCGCAGAGAGGAAGGGATTCGAACCCTCGATACGTTGCCGTATACACACTTTCCAGGCGTGCTCCTTCAACCACTCGGACACCTCTCTGAATATTTTAATAAACCCCGTTTTTATTGGGAGGGCAAAAATAAAGGTTCGGCGCTCAGGAACCGAATATTTTTTGAGCATTGGCAGTGGTTACTTCGGCCACCTCTTGCAAGGTCGTTTGCTTGACCGCAGCTAATTTTTCGGCGATATAGAGTAGATACCCAGATTCATTGCGTTTACCCCTGAAAGGCACTGGCGTTAAATAAGGCGCATCGGTTTCGAGTACCAAATGTGAAAGCGAGATGTTTTCGAGGGCCTCAGGTAGCCCAGCATTTTTATACGTTATCACACCTCCTATGCCTAAATAAAAACCTAGGTCTACAATTTGTTTAGCAGATTCTGCAGATCCACTAAAACAATGAAAAATTCCACGGAGTCCTCTTTTTGCAAAAGGCTTTACCATTTCAATGGTTTCTTGCATGGCATTACGCGTATGAATTACAATGGGCCAGTTTTTTGCAAGCGCCCACTCCATTTGTGTTTCAAATGCACTTCGCTGCTGCTCTACAAAAGTTTTATCCCAGTAAAAGTCAAGTCCAATTTCTCCAATCGCTACAAAGTCTCTTTCGTTAATCCATTTTTCTACAATGGCTAGTTCATCCTTTACATTTTCTTTTACATAACATGGATGTAGCCCCATCATTGAAATGCATACACCAGGATATTTTTTTTCTAATGCCAGCATGGCTTCTAGCGAATTACTATCAATAGAAGGCAAATAAAATTTTTGCACATTGTCATGTTGCGCGCGCGCAATAACAGCGTCTATATCTGTGGTAAATTCGTCGGAATATAAATGTGTGTGCGTATCAATTAATATAGGCGCCATTGTACAAATATCTTTTATGCATTAAATTTTATGGCCTCAAAAGTATAGCCTTCACTGGCAAAATGTGCCAGCATTTTAGGAAGGGCTGTTTGCATGCGCGGAAATGCTTTTTCACTATCGTGAAATAAAACAATCGAACCATTTTTACTATGGTATACTGTATAGCCAAGGCAGGCATCTGCGTTTAAGCGGGTATCAAAATCGGCACTGAGCACATCCCACATAACAATGCGCATATCCGGAAATTGCTGTTTTATTTTTTTGATTTGACTTTTTTTAATTCGGCCATAAGGGGGTCTAAATAAGTTAGACTTAATATGCTTAGCAGCAGTTGTAATATCTTGTAAATATTCTTCGTCAGAAACCTTCCAACCATTTAGATGGTGCTGGGTATGGTTACCTACCGCATGCCCTTCAAACATAATTTGCGCATAAATGCCGGGGTAGGATTCTACATTTTTACCAATACAAAAAAACGTGGCTTTGGCCTGATATTCCCTAAGCGTATCAAGCACAAAAGGGGTAATGGTGGGGTGCGGACCATCGTCGAAAGTAAGGTACAACACTTTGGACCTGGAGGGCATCCGCCAAACAAGTGAAGGGTAGATTGCCCTTAGCCACCAAGGTGTTTTTACGAGGTACATGTGGCAAATATAAATCTTATCTTTGCGCCATGAACAAAAGAGTACGTGTCCGTTTTGCGCCCTCCCCAACTGGAGGCTTACACCTAGGTGGGGTAAGAACCGTTTTATTCAATTATTTGTTTGCCAAAAAACATGGTGGCGACTTTATATTACGTATCGAAGACACCGACCAAACAAGATTTGTACCCGGTGCCGAAGAATATATTATACAAACACTGAATTGGTGTGGTATGACACCAGACGAAAGCCCTGTGGTAGGTGGCCCTTATGCGCCTTACAGACAAAGTGAGCGAAAAGAAAATTACAAACAGTACGCTACGCAGCTCATTGAAGCGGGCCATGCTTACTATGCATTTGATACGCCTGCCGAAATTGAGGAAATGCGTAATAATTTTAAAACATCCGAAAATCCTTCGCCACAATACAACCATGCGGTTCGTGCTAAAATGCGCAACTCATTATCACTTGATGCAGCAGAAGTTGCTGCATTATTAGAGGCAGGTACACCCTATGTTGTACGCATAAAAATGCCAGATAATGAAGATGTAACTTTTACTGATATGATTAGAGGCGAGGTGTCATTTAATACATCGCAGGTAGATGATAAAGTTTTATTAAAAGCCGATGGTATGCCTACCTATCACTTAGCAGTGGTAGTGGATGATTACCTCATGAAAATTAGTCATGCATTTAGAGGTGAAGAGTGGCTTCCTTCTGCACCTGTACATATTTTATTATGGAAATATTTAGGATGGCAAAACGAGATGCCAGAGTGGGCGCATTTACCACTTATTTTAAAGCCTGATGGTCATGGTAAATTAAGCAAAAGAGATGGAGACCGTTTAGGATTTCCGGTTTTTGCCATGGACTGGACCGATCCAAAAACAAATGAAAAAGCAATAGGTTTTAAAGAGCGCGGGTTTTTACCAGAAGCATTTGTAAACTTATTAGCTGTGCTTGGTTGGAACGATGGTACCGATCAGGAAATTTTTAGTATGGCGGAGTTAATTGAAAAGTTTTCGATAGACCGTGTGCACAAAGGCGGTGCAAAATTTGATTACGAAAAAGCAAAATGGTTTAACGCTGAGTGGATCAAAAACGCCGATAATGCTTATTTAGCAGGCCTTGTACAGCCTTATTTTGATGAGGCTGGCATCAAAGTACAGGATCAAACTTATTTAGAAAAAATAATTGGGATCACTAAAGAGCGTTGCATATTATTACCAGATTTTATTACACAAGCGGGCTTTTATTTTGTCGCACCTACACAAATAGACACGGCATCTATTGCGCCTAAATGGGATGACAACAAAAAGAATTTCTTTGAAGCACTTTGCGTGGCATTTGAAAATTCAAACAGCAATGATCCACTACAATTAGAAAATATTTTTAAAGAATTAACCGCTACCCATGGTTTAAAACCGGGCGAACTTATGTTGCCCATGCGCATTATGCTAGTGGGTGGTAAATTTGGACCTGCTGTATTTGAAATAGCTGCTACCATTGGTATTTTAGAGGCAGTAGCCCGCATTAAACATGCCTTAACTTTACTTTAAGAATTAAATCAAATAACTTGCAATTTATGAGCCAAACCAAACGTCCCATTCGTGTACTAGTTGCCAAAGTTGGCCTTGACGGACATGACAGAGGTGCCAAAGTAATTGCCACTGCACTGCGTGATGCGGGCATGGAAGTTATTTATACCGGGCTCAGACAAACGCCCGAAATGGTTGTTAATGCTGCACTTCAAGAAGATGTAGACGCCATTGGCGTGAGCATTTTAAGCGGTGCGCACAATACGGTATTCACAAAAATCATGGGCCTTTTAAAAGAAAAAGGAATGCATGATGTACTTGTTACCGGTGGCGGCATTATTCCTGAATCAGATATCAATTCATTACAAGAACTTGGCGTAGGTAAACTTTTTGCGCCAGGCACACCTACCACAACTATTGCAGCCTACATTCAAGAATGGGTTGCTACACACCGAAATTTTTAACCATGTACACAACACTACTTACCAATAACGAGAATGGTATTTTTACCATCACCATTAACAGACCTGAAAAACTAAATGCCTTAAATGGACAAGTCATTGCAGAGCTAGAAGCTGTGATGCATGAGGTATATACCAACCCGGCAATCAAATCAGTTTTACTTACAGGTGCAGGCGAAAAATCATTTGTAGCAGGTGCCGATATTTCAGAATTTATTGGCGCAGGATCGGCAGGCGGTAAAACACTTGCACGCCGTGGTCAAGATTTGTTTTTTAAAATAGAAAACTGTCCAAAAGTAGTGATTGCCTGTGTAAATGGTTTTGCACTGGGTGGCGGTTGTGAACTTGCTATGGCTTGTCATTTTAGAATCGCTTCTGAAAATGCAAAATTTGGTCAACCAGAAGTAAACCTTGGCATCATGCCAGGTTATGGTGGTACGCAAAGACTCGTGCAACTCATTGGTAAAGGCAGAGCCCTCGAATTAATGCTTACAGGCGGCATGATTGACGCATCTGCTGCATTTGCATCGGGCCTTGTAAACCACGTTGTAATGCCGGATCAGTTACTTACCAAAGCAAAGGAAATAGCTACACTTATACAAAGCAAAGCTCCTGTTGCCGTTGCAAAATGCATAGAAGCTGCAAACGCAGTTCACAACGAAGCACTCAACGGATACGAGACAGAATTAAATGCCTTTAGCGCCTGCTTTGAAACCACAGACATGGTAGAAGGCACCACTGCTTTTTTAGAAAAAAGAAAGCCCGTTTTTACTGGGAAATAGCCTTGGTAGATTTAATTGGATCTGCCACCGGATGTTCTGCTGTAAACTTGTAACCCATTAAATTTGCAATGGTTTGCGCATACTGTTTTTGATAGTATTGTGCCGGTGTTTTTACCTCACCAAGTGCTGGTGTATTAGGCCCCATTACTGCCATCCAAATTTGACTAGCGCCTTCGATTTTATCACCATGGCTTGTCCACTTTTCTTTAACCACATCTCCCCTGCCATGATCGGAAGTAATAAATAAAGTGGTGTTGTTTTTATACTGCGGATCCGATTGTACAAAATTCCAAATTTCTTCAAGCCATTTGTCTAATTGATTCGCTGCATTTAAATACGATTTGTATTTTCCAGCATGCGACCACTCATCGGTTTCACCATAGGCAATATATAGCACGCGTGGTTTTCTGTTTTTCAAAGTTTCCATAGCATTAAAATGCGTAAACACATCGTAACACTCCTCGGCCCAAGGGCGGTAACTTTGCTGGTGTAATTTATTAAGTAAGCGTTCGTTAGCTGTTAAATTTTTAAAGCCAAGCGTGTCATACGCAGCTATAACAGGCACTCCAGAGGCTTTCTCATTTAAAATTCTATTAAACGCTTCCCAAGCACTAAATGCAAATACTTTTCCTTTGAGTTCAGGTTGTGCATTAAAAAAACCTAAAACGGTTGTGTTTGGATTGGCAGGATGCTCATTGCTATTAATGCGCTCGTCTACATAACCTGTAAATATTTCTGAATAACCAGGATACGAAAACCAGTGTGGATTTTCGGTATTGATATTGTTACCAAATAAACGGTTGCCATATACCTGTCCTTTTGTTGCAATGGTATTCCAAAAAAATGGCATTATTTTTTCTCTACGCTCCTGCATGGTAGCACCGCCATACTTTTTAATAAGTCCTAAACTATCGCCTTCGTTAAAACGTTTTTGCTGAGCAATGGTATCGTCCATACCCTTAAATAAATCCTGCCAACGAAAACCATCGGTGGTAACAATTATGATGTTATGGGGCTTTTGCGCATGTGCCGCTACAGAAAGCGCTAAACATAAAACAAGGAGTAGTTTTTTCATAGTTTTTTGTTAAAAGGTATACCCTAAAATAAGCAAAAATGTAGCGCCTACACCCTTACCTTTGCAAAAGATAACTATTAGCTAATAATTACTAAAATAGTAACCATGGAATTTAGAATTGAGAAAGACACAATGGGGGAAGTAAAAGTACCTGCAGGCGTGTATTGGGGCGCTCAAACACAGCGCAGTATCGAAAATTTTAAAATTGCAGCGGACATCAACCGCATGCCCAAAGAAATTATAGCCGCTTTTGCGTATTTGAAAAAAGCAGCAGCACTTACAAACTTTGACGCGGGCGTTTTGCCTCAAGATAAATGTGAACTCATTGGTCAGGTTTGTGATGAAATTTTAACCGGAATTCATAGCGATCAATTTCCATTAGTTGTTTGGCAAACCGGAAGCGGTACGCAATCTAACATGAACGTGAACGAAGTAATCGCATACCGTGGACACGTCATTAAAGGCGGTAGCTTAACCGATAAAGAAAAGTTTTTACACCCCAACGACGATGTAAACAAATCACAGTCTTCTAACGATACATTCCCTACTGCAATGCACATTGCAGCCTATAAAATATTATTAGAAACCACCATTCCGGGTATCAAAAAATTAAGAGATACGCTGGCGCAAAAAAGTAAAGACTTTATGCATGTGGTTAAAATTGGTCGTACCCATTTTATGGATGCCACCCCACTTACATTAGGTCAAGAAATTAGTGGTTATGTTTCTCAACTAGATCATGGCCTTAAAGCCATCAACAATACACTTGCGCATTTATCGGAACTGGCACTCGGCGGTACTGCAGTGGGAACAGGCATTAATACACCAAAAGGTTATTCCGAAAATGTAGCCAAGCATATTGCCAATTTAACAGGGCTGCCATTTATCACTGCCGAAAATAAATTTGAAGCACTTGCTGCGCACGATGCCATTGTAGAAGCACACGGCGCTTTAAAAACGGTAGCCGTGAGTCTTATGAAAATTGCCAACGATATTAGAATGTTAAGTTCAGGACCAAGAAGTGGTATTGGCGAAATTTTTATTCCAGACAACGAGCCAGGTTCTTCTATCATGCCAGGTAAAGTAAACCCTACACAATGTGAAGCGCTTTCTATGATTGCGGTTCAGGTAATGGGTAACGATGTAGCCATTAATATGGGCGGCGCTAATGGACATTTTGAACTGAATGTATTTAAGCCCGTAATGATTTATAATTTCTTACACTCTGCACGCTTAATTGGCGACGGTTGTATAAGCTTTAATGATAAATGCGCCGTAGGTATTGAGCCTATCGAAGCCAACATTAAAAAGCACGTAGACAATTCTTTAATGCTTGTTACTGCACTCAATACTAAAATTGGCTACTACAAAGCAGCTGAAATTGCACAAAAAGCACATAAAGAAGGCACTACCCTAAAAGAGATGGCTGTTAAATTAGGTTATTTAACACCAGAAGAATTTGATGCATGGGTAATCCCTGCAGACATGGTAGGTTTCTAGTAATCAAAACATAAAAAGTCTAGAATACTTTTTTACCGCCACTATAAGTAGCAACTACTTTAGTATCCAATATTTTATTTACTGGCACTTGCATGAGGTCTTGTGCCAGTATTATAAAGTCTGCTTTTTTACCTGCTTCTAAACTACCCACTTCCTTTTCTAAAAAGCTGGCTTTAGCTGCCCAAATAGTCATCCCCTTAATGGTTTGTTCGCGCGTTAATGCGTTTTCCATTTGGAAGCCACCCTCCGGAAACCCTTTAGCATCAACCCTTCCAACAGAAGCTAAAAATGTTTTAAACGGCGAAATATCTTCAACCGGAAAATCGGTTCCTAGTGGTATCCATCCATTTTGATCCATGAGTTGCTTGTAAGCATACGCACCTTTCATACGCTCGTTACCAAGCCTATCAGCGGCCCAGTACATATCAGATGTGGCATGTGTAGGTTGCACCGATGGTACTACAGAAGCGGCTCCAAACAAATTAAAGTCACTTGGATTTACCACTTGCGCATGTTCAATTCTCCAACGCTTGTCGTTTCCTTTTTGTAAATATTTATTGTAGATATTTAAAATTTGACGGTTGGCGCTATCACCAATGGCGTGCGTACACATTTGAAAATTAGTAGCCGCAAGTACCGAAGCTAAAGAGTCGTAATGCGAAATATTTGCGAGTAAAAATCCGGACCAATCTTTACGGTCTTCGTAATTGTGTAAAAGGCAAGCGCCTCTGCTACCAAGGGCTCCATCGGCATATACTTTAAAACCGTTTACAAATAATTTATCGGTTTTGTACGGGCCTCTTTTTAAATACACACTTAAATTTTCAGGATTATCGCTAAGCATCGCAAAAAGACGCATGTTAATTTTACCTTCTTGTTGTAGGGTGTCAATAAAATTAATATCGCTAATATCCAAACCGCAATCGGTAACGGTGGTAAGCCCCTGCGCAAAACAATTTTTTTGCGCCGCTTGCAACCACTGCGTATAGGTTTGTTTATTTACGGCCGGAATAGAATTATAAACAAGGCCTTTTGCGTTGTCAATTAATACACCCGTTAAAACGCCATTTTTTGTTTCAACCTCACCACCTACAATGGTTTGACCCGGCTTTACACCGGCCACATCAAAGGCTTTTTGATTGGCAATTGCTGCATGACCATCAACACGTTGTAACACAACAGGTGTGTTAGGAAATAAGCTATTTAAAAGCGCATTGGTTGGATATTTTTTACCCGGCCATTTGTTTTGATCCCATCCGCGTCCTTCTATCCATGCAAGTTCTGGATGTGCTACGGCAAAAACTTTTACGCGATCTACTGCTTCTTCCCAACTGGTGGTACCAAATAAATCTACCTGAAAAAGTGATTTACCATATCCTACAAAATGTGCATGCGCGTCAATAAATCCTGGATATACAGCCTGTCCTTTTGCATCAATTTTTTCGGGTGCGGTATAGGCTGCAAGTATCTCCGCGTCTGTTCCTGTTGCAACAATGATACCATCTTTAATGGCCATGGCCTGCGCCGTAGAAAAACTACTATCTACTGTATAAATAACGCCATTAACAACAAGGGTATCAACTTTTTTAGGACCGCTGCAACTGGTTAAAAAAAGTGCAATAGCAGCTGTAGCAAACAATGTACGTATGCGCATAGGATAAATTTATTAAAGGAAAGATAGTTTTTATTTTAGTAGTTCGCAAGGCTTTAGACCGGTATGCTTTTTAAAGGCAGCCGAAAAATGCGATATAGAAGAGTAGCCTAGTAGCGCCGAAATATCTGTTACACTAAGGCCTTTTTCATAGAGCAAATACTTAGCATGCTCCATGCGTTGTTGTTGGTAAAAATCAAAAATGGTGGTACCAAAAATTTCTTTAAAACCTTTTTTTAGGTAGCACTCGTTCATGGCTACTTTTCGGCTTAATTCTTTGATGGTAATAGGGTCTCCAATATGTTGAAGAAGTATTTCACGGGCTTCATAAATACGCTCCCTACCTGCCGGATCTGCTAAGAACTTACAAGTAAAGCCTTCTTCTTTTTCATCTACCAAACAAGCTAAGCTGTAAAGCAAAATCTCGTGCACTTTGGCATTGATAAAAATATTTTCGAGAGCACCTGTGTAACTGTGGTTTAATAAAGTATCAAGCACACTCCTTTTTCTACTACAAAGTGGAAACACTTTTGTAAATGCGTTGGGGTGTTTAAAAGCAAGCACATCATCTTTGTAATTACTCACTTTTACATTGTGCACATAAGGGCGTAAAAAAGTAGAGGTAAAATGAAAAGTAAAAGTGTCTACGGTTTCGTGTTTACCAAAGCAATTGTTGGTGGGAGAATGCTCGCATTGTGAACAACTTTTTTCTTCACAGAAACGGTTGCCCGAAATGCAAAAACGAAGTTCTAAATAACTGTTGAGGGGTTTTTTAGCGTCGTAATGGTAAATAAGCATGCCAGTATCAGATCCAGTCCAGGGCTGAAGGGCATAATAACGCTTCACTTGGTACTCTATAGAGCCTGGAACCTGCTGTTCTTTGCTATAAATCAGGCTCATACCTGGCTCAAGTCCATTTTGGTTTGCCACTTTTAATATGTCCATCACTTGTACCATCCAACTGCAAATTTAATGTATTACAACAGACCCTTCTAAATTGTTTGCCCGCAATCCCCATTTTTAGCCCCAAAATGACCCTAAAAACGGTCATGAAACTGTCAAATTTATGTGGAAAACACGGCTCAAAAACGGGCCTAAAAACAGCTTATTTTAAGTAGCTTTGACCAGTTCTGATATTTCATCTAAACTCAGGATAGACAAGCATTTTATGAGCCAAGAACAATTAGATAGCAACGAAGCACAGAATAAGAATTATGGTGCCGACAGTATTCAGGTTTTAGAAGGTTTAGAAGCGGTAAGAAAAAGACCCGCGATGTACATTGGAGATGTGGGCGTAAAAGGCCTTCACCACCTCGTGTATGAAGTGGTAGATAACTCTATCGATGAAGCCCTAGCTGGTTATTGCAAAAACATTAGCGTTACCATTCACGAAGACAATTCAATTAGCGTACAAGATGATGGACGTGGTATCCCTACGGCGATGCACACCAAAGAAAAAAGATCGGCGCTAGAAGTAGTAATGACCGTGTTACACGCGGGTGGTAAGTTTGATAAAAATACCTACAAAGTTTCCGGTGGTTTACACGGTGTGGGTGTGAGTTGCGTAAACGCACTTAGTACCAAACTTTTAGTAACCGTTCACAGAGAAGGAAAAATATTTGAGCAAGAATATAAAATTGGGGTTCCTCAATATGCCGTTCGCGAAATTGGCGAAAGTGCCATTACTGGAACCAAGGTTCACTTTTGGCCGGATGCTTCTATTTTCCAAGAAACTATTTACAAAAAAGATATTTTAGAAGGTCGTTTACGTGAGCTATCGTTTTTAAATAAGCGCATTACCATTTCACTCACCGATTTAAGAGAGCTTGATGAAAACGGTGCGCCTTACGTTAATAAATTTTATTCTGAAGGTGGTATTATTGAGTTTGTAGAACTTTTAGACAAGCAAGCAAACCGTAATGCGATTATCGCACAACCCTTGTATGTAGAGGGTTTGGACGAATCAACCAATGTTGCAGTAGAAGTAGCTTTAACGTACAACGACGATTTTAAAGAGCATATTTTTTCTTACGTAAATAACATCAATACTATCGAAGGTGGTACGCACGTAACTGGTTTTAGACAAGCCTTAACGCGTGTGTTTAAAAGCTACGGTGATAAAGAAGGGCTTTTTGAAAAAGCAAAAGTTGCCGTAGAAGGTGACGACTTTAGAGAAGGTTTAAGTGCCATTATTTCTGTAAAAGTACCAGAACCACAATTTGAAGGACAAACCAAAACTAAACTTGGTAACTCTGAAGTAAGCGGTGTGGTGCAAACAACGGTTGCACGTGCATTAGAAGCATACCTCGAAGAAAACCCACGTGAATCAAAGCAAGTAATTTCTAAAATTATATTGGCCGCTCAAGCCCGTGTTGCTGCTAAAAAAGCACGTGACATGGTACAACGTAAAACCGTATTAAGCGGTGGTGGTTTACCAGGTAAACTAGCCGATTGCTCGGAGCGTGACCCTGAAAGATGTGAACTATACTTAGTAGAAGGAGACTCTGCGGGTGGTACGGCTAAACAAGGTCGTGACAGAAGCTATCAGGCTATTTTACCATTACGTGGTAAAATCCTAAACGTAGAAAAAGCCATGGAGCATAAAATTTACGAGAACGAAGAGATCCGTAATATGTACACGGCACTTGGTGTTACCGTTGGTACTCCCGAAGATCCTAAGGCATTAAACATTGCTAAGCTTCGCTACCATAAGTTAATTATTATGACCGATGCCGACGTAGATGGATCGCATATCGCTACCCTGATTTTGACTTTTATTTTCCGTTACATGAAAGAATTGGTAGAACAGGGCTACATTTTTATTGCGCAACCTCCTTTATACCTTGTTAAAAAGGGTAAAGAACAGCAGTACGCTTACAATGAGGAACAGCGCAAAATGTGGATCGAAAAATTAGGAGGAGGTAAAGAAGACAGTGTTACTATCCAGCGTTACAAGGGTTTAGGTGAGATGAACGCCGACCAGTTATGGGAAACAACCATGGATCCATCCCGCCGTACGCTTAAGCAAGTAACCATCGAAAGTGCTGCAGAAGCAGACCGTGTATTTAGTATGCTCATGGGTGATGACGTGGCTCCACGCCGCGAATTCATTGAAACGCACGCTAAATATGCGAAAATAGACGTGTAAAAACCGCCAAATTGTGAATAAACCAGCTTAAAATCTGCACAATACAGCCTGTTAACTTATGGCTAGATTGTAGAAATTAGCTAGCTTGTGGTTGCAATTCGGTTGCTTATTAACTAACCTAACAAAATTTGAACAAATGGACACTTCAAAAATGATTAAAGCATATTGCCTTAAGACTAAAGAAAAAAACGTTCCAATGCAAGATGCAGTAGTTACTAAAACTGCTCGTGGTGGATACATGGCTGCTGGTCATGATGGCAAAGGAAATAAAATGGCTGCTATCTTAGGAGAAGCAAAAGCTTTACAAGCAATCGCTGATGGCGTTGCTAAAAAAGGATTCTAGTTTAGATTTTTTCTATAATAGAAAATATAATTAAACCTGCCGTTTGGCGGGTTTTTTTATGCAACAGAAGTTTGTGCAATTACACTTTTATGCATGAGCGTTAAAAAGCGGAGCATGGCTTCCATATCATTTACTTGATCTACAACCAGCATAAATAATTTGCCCACTTGTTTTAAGCGCGCTTTGTTGGTACCCGTTTGTAAATAGTCGAGTACTTTTTTAAATAGTTCCGATTCAAAATACGGAGAGTCGGGTCTATTAATAAAATAACAGCGAAGTGTGTTTTCTTTTAAGGTCATTTTTTCGAAACCTAAATCTACTGCCAGCCAGCGGCACTGCACCGTTGTAAACAAATCGGTAACCTGTGGAGGTAGTGCACCAAAGCGGTCTACGAGTTCTTTATTAAACTCATTGAGGTCATTGTCATTTTCACAATTATCTAGGCGGGTATATAAACTTAAACGCTCTGCAATACTTTCGACATAAGAATCTGGAATTAGTATTTCCAAATCGGTATCGATGGTACAATCTTTTACAAAATCGTCTTGCTTACTAATTTCTTCTTTAAATAAATCTTTAAAAGAACTACGCTTTAATTCGCGAACGGCTTCTTCTAAAATTTTCTGGTACATTTCAAAACCAATTTCGGCCATAAAGCCACTCTGATCACCACCGAGCAAATTACCTGCACCGCGTATATCTAAATCACGCATCGCAATTTGAAATCCACTTCCTAAATCGGTAAACTGCTCCAGGGTTTGTAAACGCTTACGTGAATCGGAAGGCAGCGTACTCATTGGTGGCGCTAATAAATAACAAAACGCTTTTTTATTGCTACGCCCTACACGACCGCGGAGCTGGTGTAAATCCGATAATCCAAAATGATGCGCATTGTTTACAATAATGGTATTTACGTTTGGAATATCTACCCCACTCTCTACAATATTGGTACAAACAAGTACGTCGTATTTTTTATCTATAAAATCTAGGATGCGTTCTTCTAATTCATGCCCTTCTAACTGCCCATGCGCAAAGCCAATACTTAAATCGGGACAGAGGCCCTGAATAAGCGCACACATTTCGGAAAGGCCTTGCACCCTATTATGAATAAAAAACACCTGGCCACCACGCTCTGTTTCGTAATAAATGGTATCTCTAATAAAATCATCATTAAAAACGTGCACTTCTGTTTGAATAGGCTGCCTATTGGGTGGTGGCGTATTGATAATACTTAAATCACGGGCGCCCATTAAACTAAACTGAAGGGTTCGTGGAATAGGCGTGGCCGTAAGCGTTAAACAGTCTACACTTGTTTTTAAGGTCTTCAATTTTTCTTTGTGGCCTACTCCAAATTTTTGCTCTTCATCAATAATCATTACGCCGAGGTCTTTAAACTTCACCTCCTTACCTAAAATGCCATGGGTACCAATAATGATATCTATTTTTCCTTCCGCTAATTTTTGCAGGGTTTCCTTTTTTTCTTTTGCCGATTTAAAACGGTTGATAAAATCTACGGTAACCGGAAAATCGGAAAGCCTTTCTTTAAATGTTTTATAGTGCTGAAACGCTAAAATAGTGGTAGGCACAAGCACGGCAGCCTGTTTGCCATCCACCACCGATTTAAATGCAGCACGCACCGCCACTTCTGTTTTACCAAAACCCACGTCACCACAAACCAGCCTATCCATTGGCGCGGTAGACTCCATGTCACGCTTCACATCCTGAGTAGCTTTGTACTGATCGGGCGTGTCTTCGTAAATAAAAGAAGCCTCTAGCTCGGTTTGTAAATAATTATCGGGGGCATGCGCAAAACCAACCTGCGATTTTCTGGCTGCATATAATTTAATCAAATCAAAAGCAACTTCTTTAACCTTTGCTTTTGTTTTTTCTTTGAGCTTGGCCCACACATCAGATCCAAGCTTATTTATTTTAGGCATCGTGCCTTCTTTGCCCGTATACTTTGATATTTTATGTAACGAATTAATGTTTACATATAAAATATCACCCTCTTTATAAATGATGCGTACCGCTTCTTGGGTTTTACCATTCACTTCAATTTTTTGAAGCCCCGAATAGGTGCCCACACCATGATCGATATGTGTTACATAATCGCCAGGTTGCAAGTCCCGTAAGGTTTTGAGCGTAATGGCTTTATTTTTATTATAGGCCTGCTTTACCTTATATTTATGATAACGCTGAAAAATTTGGTGATCGGTGTAACAAACAATTTTTAAATCGTTGTCTATAAATCCTTCATGAATACTGGTAGGAACCGGAACAAAATTAATTTCTGTTTTGAGGTCTACAAAAATGCTGTGCAAACGCTCTAACTGTTTTACTTGCTCTGCAAAAATATACAACGAATAGCCAGCGCCTTCGTGTGCTTTTAAATCTTTGATGAGTAAATCAAACTGTCTATTAAAAGAAGGCTGCGGTTTGGTATTGCATTCTATTTCTAGTGTTGTATTGTTTGGATGCATGCCAAACTCAATGTGGTGGCGGCCCGCCAGGGACGCTATAATCTCACCGGAAGTAACAAAATCATGGAGGGTAACGTCCTGCATCACACGTGTATCGTCTTCGTCGTCACTATTTTGCATGCGGTAACCGCTATCCAATAACGACACAAAACCTTCAAGGTCTTCGTATTGCTGATCTACTTTTTCACGAATAAATGAAAGGTCTTTGGTCCATACCACCGTGTTCTCTTTTAAGAACTCAAAAAGTGATACTTTTTCACCAGTAGAAAATTGTGTTTCTACATTGGGAATGATATTGACCTGTAATAATTTGCGTTCGGAGAGCTGTGTTTCGGGATCAAAAATTCGAATAGAGTCTACTTCGTTTCCAAAAAGTTCTACGCGGTAGGGCTTTTCATTTCCAAAAGAATAGATATCTAAAATACCACCTCTAATGGCAAACTGACCGGGCTCATACACAAAGTCGGAACGCTTGAAACCATACATCACAAAGAGTTCTAGCAAACTCTCTACATTAATGGTGTCATTGGTTTTGATAGAAATAATATTGGACTTGAGGGTTTCCGAGAGCACCACTTTTTCAAAAATAGCTTCGGGATAAGTCACCAACATTTTTTTATTCCCCCCCGCCGCTAACTTCGTTAGCGCCTCGGTCCGGAGCATCACATGAGAACTGTTTAACAATTTAAAGTTCTTCCTGTTTTTGAATGACGAAGGAAAATAAAACACATCGAGTGCCTTGGAAATATTTTCGAGTGTGTTATGAAAGTATGCCGCTTCTTCTGCGTCTTGAAGTATTACAATATGATTGAGTGTATCTGTTTGTGCGTGCGCAAAAACACTGGCCACAAAAAATTCGGCGCTACTACCTTGTACGTTTTTTAAAAAGATTTTTTGGGGTTCGGGCAATAGAAGGCTGCTCACCAATTGATTGAGGTGGGGGGCATTATTAAACTGCGCTAGCAACACATCCAAATTCATAACGACTTCTCCGGCGCAAAGATAACGAAACCGACCCCAAAGTCATAAGACTGCCCAAATTAAACGCAGCAACCGCAGACCCCAAAATAGCCGCACCAAATGAAACGGCATCAAACAAAACCGCGCTTAATTAGTAACTCGCGTCGGTATTGACGCTTATTTGAATACGCGTTTGCTTGCCAACCTCCACCCTGCACAACCCAATATTGTTTTTCTCGTCAAATTGGTTGGCAAAAAAGGCGCCGCCTTTTAGTACAAAAACCGAGTAAGTGCCCGCCGGAAGTGCAGCGCTAAAATGCCCAACCTCGTTGGTGTCCAGTTTTTGTACCAAACGCGTATTTACCATAGAAAAAAGCGGACTGCTTCCTATTTGTTTAACCTTACTAATATGGGTAGAATCATATATATAAACAGTCGTCTTAAACGGCCTTGGCGTAGGTGCAGGCGCCCCTACCATGGGCATTTGATTACCTATCGTTTCTGTTACATCGCCAACAATACCTTGGACCGCGGAAGTACTACTACTCGTATTATTTGAGCCTTCAGCGGATGTTTTTGGCGTCTTGCAAGAAATACCCAAAAAAATCAGGATAAATACATAAAAAAGAACCGGTCTCATAATTCAAATTTAAAAGGTAAATGAGTATTTTTAGTTTTCCAGAAAAGCCCCCGTGGCAATAATGTGAAGATATATGAAAACAACCAAGATCAAAAGAACCGCTCATTTTTTTGTAACAATCCTTACTTGTAGTTTTTTAGCTACAAATAGTATTGCACAAACAACTACTGAGCCCGCCATTTTAGAGCGAACTGCAAAAGCATTAAAAATTGCAGACAACGAAAATTATATCAAAGCATTATCGCTTGCCAAACAAAAAGGTTGGGCCTTAACCATTACCGACAAAGAAGGTAATGTTGGTAAACTCGTTGGCGTAGATGCTTTTAATTTACCCAAGTATTATATTCAGCATAACAACGCCATTGCAGCCAATACAACAAGGGCCAATCAATTATGGCCAGGTGGATCATCAGGTCTTAATTTATCTGGATCTTCCAATGCAGTAAAAAATAAATTAGGCGTTTGGGATGGTGGCAAAATTTTAAATACACACGTAGAACTTGTAAATAGAGTAACACAAAAAGACAATGCCGCTGTATTATCTGATCACGCTACACACGTAACGGGCACCATGGTGGCTTCAGGTGTAAACCCTAGCGCAAAAGGCATGGCGTATGGTATACAAGGTATTATTGCCTATGACTTTACGGGTGATAAAGCTGAAATTGCATCAGAAGCAGCCAACCTTTTAATTTCAAACCACTCTTATGGTACCATTACAGGATGGAATTATAATTCATCACAAAGTAGATGGGAATTTTATGGCCGCTCCACAGACAATGAAGATTATAAATTTGGATACTATAGTAACGACACACAATTATTAGATTCTATTGCCTACAATGCTCCTTATTATTTATTTGTAAAATCGGCGGGGAATAGTAGAAATCAAAATGGACCAGCGGTAGGTCAGCCCTATTTCAGGTACAATGCAAGTAATTCTATGGCCGCTGCTGGTAATAGACCCGATGGTATTAGCAGCAATGATGGTTATGGTATTGTTTCTTGGGATGGTAATGCTAAAAATATTTTAACCGTAGGTGCGGTTAATGGAATTTCTTCTATATACAGCAGACCCGAAGATGTTGTAATGAGTAATTTTAGTTGTTGGGGTCCCACCGATGATGGCCGTATCAAACCAGACGTTGTAGCCAATGGTGTTGCCGTTTTATCAAGCACTTCAGGTTCTAATACCAGCTATGCAAGTTTGAGCGGTACTTCTATGTCTTCACCAAATGCATCAGGCTCACTTCTTTTATTACAAGAATTATATGCACGTTTAAAAAATGGCGAATTTTTAAGAGCAGCCACCATTAAAGGACTTGCCATACACACAGCTAGTGAGGCGGGTAGTGCACCAGGTCCCGATTATAAATTTGGATTTGGACTTTTAAACGTAGAAAAAGCAGCTGCTGTTATTTCTGCATCAGTGGCCAATAACAATAGTGCAAGTAGTGAGCATTTGATGTTTGAAAATGTTTTAAATGCTACAACCACTAGTTTTTCTACGAATGTAATTGCATCAGGTAAAGGACAATTAAGGGCTACCATTTCTTGGACCGATCCAAAAGGAAACGTTGAAACCGTAAACGTATTAAATGATCCAACACCTAAACTTGTAAACGACTTAGACGTTCGTATTACAACCAATAACGGTGCAAAAGTTTACAGACCATGGGTGATGATTCCTTCAAGCCCAAGTAGCGATCCTTCACCAGGTGATAACGTCATTGACAACGTAGAAGTTATTGACGTAGACAGCACCATTCCAGGACAGTCTTACACCGTAACAGTTACGCATAAAAATACCTTACAAAGAGGTGTACAAGCCTACTCACTTCTGGTAAGTGGTGCTGGCGGAACAGCTTATTGCGCATCTACAGCTTCATCAAATACAGGCGGTAAAATTGATAGCGTAAGTTTTAGAACCATTCGTTATTCAAATCCTACTGGCGGAACGACATACACAGACAATACAAAAATGGTAGCACAAGTTGAACCATTACAATCTGTTCCATTCTATGTTCGTGCAGCGAGTTCTGATGCTACCAACGCAAATAAAATTGGAAAAATATTTATCGATTACAACAACAACGGAACCTTCACCGATGATAACGAACTTGTTGCTACAAGTGGCAATCTAAGTAATGGAGGTGCATTTACTGGAAACATTGCCATTCCTAATACGGTTACCATTGGTAACTTTTTAAGAATGCGTATTGTGCTACAAGAAACGTCAAGTGCTGCAGAAGTTAATGCTTGTGGAACCTATAGTAAAGGTGAAACACAAGACTACCGTTTACTTGTAATCAATCCTTCTAACGATGTATCTATCACAAATATCTCAAGCCCTAGCTCATTAGAGTGCGAAGACAGTACACAATATTTAACAGTTCAACTTCGTAATAATGGCTCTGCACCTGCCGATAATGTAAGCGTTACTGCTACCATTAAAGAAGGCAATACAGTTATCAGCACCATCAATGCTCCATATCCTGGAACCATTCCTGGTCAAACAAATGCCAATTTAACTTTACAAAAGCCGTTTTTAACCAAAGCAAACACCTCATACAATGTTGCAGTAAGGGTTAATTTTACTGGAGATCAAAATCCTTCCAACAATGCACTAAGTAATGATATTTCAATTAGTAGCAAATCAGGTACACCAGATGCGGTAGGTACTATTTGTGGAAGCAACGC
>JAIYCS010000133.1 GCA_027487895.1 Sediminibacterium sp.
CGACCAAACGGAAACTTTTCTCTGACTCCAAGTACTACATCTTTTTCTAATTCCATATACACGGTGTCTTCGTCATCGGCTTTGTAATAGAGTACTTGACCAAGTGGATCCACAATCATACTATCACCACTATGATTTATTTGATTTCCATCTTTGCCAACTCTGTTTACGCCTACCACATAGGTTTGATTTTCTATGGCACGCGCACATAGTAAGGTTTTCCAGGCGTGGTTGCGCCTTTCGGGCCAATTGGCTACATAGAGGAGTAGGTCATATTCGTCGGGTGTTTGTTTGCGCGCCCATACTGGAAAACGTAGGTCGTAACATATTTGCAAACAAATTTTCCATCCGTTTACTTGTGCAATGAGTCTTTTGTTACCAGGGGTATATTCTTTGTCTTCACTCGCATAGGCAAAGAGGTGTCTTTTGTTGTAATACGCAACTTGCCCATTTGGTAATACCCAGAGTAAGCGGTTGTAAAATTTGTTGTCTTCTTCTATGATAATGCTACCCGTTAAAATAATTTTATGCATTGCCGCCTGTTCTACCATCCAATCAACGGTAGGGCCTTCCATGGTTTCGGCAAATAGTTTGGGTTGCATGCTAAAACCGGTGGTAAACATTTCGGGTAATACCACAATTTGTGTAGCCGCTTCAACAGCTGCTATTTTTTTTTCGAGCATCTCAAGGTTTCTAAACTTGTCTTCCCAAAAAAGATCGGTTTGTATGAGGCTGATGTGTAAATTACCCATAATGCAATGTAAGAATTTTATTGTAGGCCTGCTTTTATTTTGGCAATGGCGGCTTGAACCCGTGGCGACTCAAAGCCACGGCTCACTAGGTACTGCATCACTTTGGCTTGTCTTGCATAGCCAACTTCACCCTTACACTTTTCCCATTTGTCAACTACTAATTTATCGATGGTCTGTTCGTATGCTTCTTCTTCGATGGTGGCCAGCCCTGCTTTAATATTATACGCGCTCACCCTTTTTTGCTTGAGTTCGTAAGCGATTTTTACCCGACCCCATTTTTTGTTTCTAAAATGACCGCCTGCAAACAAAGTAGCAAAACGGGTTTCGTTTAAATAGTCTTCCTCAATGAGTTTGGAAAGTAATACCTCCACATCTTTGGTGGAAAGGCCATAACCATAGAGCCGGTCTTTGGTTTCTTGGTGGCTTCGCTCTTGGTAAGCGCAAAAATGCTTGATTTTTTGCCAGGCCTGATCGGGAGTGAGGTATTTTTTTATCATGAAGGATAAATATACATACTTGCCACAAAACAGCCCTGTTTTACCCTGCCAATCCACAACTGATTCACATAAAAGCCATGGATACCTAAACGCTTTATTTAGAGCACCAAAGTATTGGAATTTTGGATTAGGTTTGCAGGGTACCTATAACTTATATAGCATGAAATTTATTGTTTCTTCTTCTTCGCTTCTAAAGCACCTTCAACAAATTGGTGGTGTTATTAATGCAAATACGGTATTGCCAATTTTAGAAGACTTTTTATTTGAAATAACAGACAAAAAATTAAGCATTGTAGCTACTGATTTAGAAACAGTGATGCGTGTAGAAATGGATGTAGAAAGCAAGGCCAACGGTCGTGTTTGTATTCCTGCTAAAATTTTGTTGGATTCATTAAAAAATATTGCTGATCAGCCACTTACTTTTAATATCGACAAAAACTTTGCCGTAGAAATTACTAGCGACAACGGTAAGTATAAAGTAATGGGTGAAAATCCAGATAACTTTCCTAAAGAGCCTTCTGCCGATGATACCAGCAGTTTTGATATGACTAGCGGTGCATTATTAACAGCGATTAATAAAACATTATTTGCGGTTAGTAACGACGATTTACGTCCAGCAATGACGGGTGTATTTTTTGAATTATCTACGAGCGGTGTTCAATTTGTTGCGACCGATGCGCACAGACTTGTACGTTATAAAAGAACGGATGCAAAAGCACCAAAAACAGATTCGTTTATTGTGCCACGCAAGCCGCTTAACTTATTAAAAAATGCATTACCAGATAATGAAGATGCTATAAGCATTAGTTACAACAACAATCGTTTATTTGTGAACCATGGTTCTACTCAAATGATTTGTAGGCTTATTGATGCGCGTTTCCCAGATTATAAAGTGGTGATCCCTGCAGACAATCCATACAAGCTTGTTGTTAACAAACATGATTTCCAAAATGCACTTCGTCGTGTAAACGTATTTAGTAATAAGAGCACCAATCAAGTGGCGCTAAATATTACGGGTAGCGAGTTACAAATGGCTGCGCAAGATGTTGATTTTAGTTTTGAAGGTAACGAGCGCATGAACTGTATGTATGATGGTGAAGATTTACAAATCGCTTTTAATGCAAAGTTTTTAATTGAAATGTTAAACGCTGCAGATACCGATGATGTAAAAATGGAATTATCTACATCAACTAAAGCAGGTTTAATTAAACCAACCGAGCAAGGTGCTGGTGAAGATTTACTGATGCTAGTGATGCCTCTCATGTTAAATAATTAATAGCAGATGCTAGAAAATTTAATTGAATATTTTAATCAGATACCAAGTACGCACCGCGCACTTATTTTAGCTGGTGGAATCACATTTTTTTGGATCATAGAGGGACTCGTTCCTCTATTTTCATTTTCGTACCATAAGTGGAAACACGCTGCTGTTAATATATTTTTTACACTCACAACCGTTGTTATCAATTTTGCTTTTGCACTTGTTATTGTTAAAGCATCGGATTGGGCTGTGGCACAAAAATTTGGACTCTTACAACTTGTTCAAATGCCTACCTGGGTATTTATCATTGGCGGACTCATGCTACTTGATTTAGTAGGCGCCTGGTTCATTCATTTTATTGAACATAAAATCAAAATTTTGTGGAAATTTCACATGGTGCATCACGCAGATACCCATGTAGATACCACCACTGCTAACCGTCATCATCCAGGAGAAAGTGTTTTTAGGGTTGTATTTACAATCATTGGTGTTGTTGTTTGCGGCGCCCCTATGTGGCTTGTAATGCTATACCAAAGTTTAAGTGCTGTGTTTTCTCAATTTAACCACGCTAACATTAGACTTCCATTGTGGTTAGACACAGCTATTAGCTATGTGATTGTGTCGCCAAATATGCATAAAGTGCACCACCATTACGTTCGTCCACAAACCGATTCTAACTACGGTAATATATTTTCTATCTGGGACCGCTTATTTGGAACTTTTGATGCAACACCCATGGAAAACCTTCGATATGGCCTTGATGTGCTCGATGATAGTACCGATCAAAGTTTGGCCTATCAATTAAAGGTCCCTTTTGACAAATCGGTGAAGACAGATTATTAAATATGCCGTTTCTTTGCATCACAATTTGATGTTCATGAAAATTTGTGCTTTTATTCCTGCTAGATATGCTGCTACGCGCTTTCCTGCTAAACTCATGCAGCCGCTAGGAGATAAAACCGTCATTCGCCACACCTACGATAATACGGTAGCCACCGGACTTTTTTCGGATGTGTTTGTAGTAACGGATAGCACCATCATTTTTGATGAAATCACGAATCATGGCGGTAAAGCCATTATGAGCATTCGTTCACACGAAAGTGGTAGCGACCGAATTGCCGAAGCGATTGTTGATTTAGATATTGATGTGGTGGTTAATGTGCAAGGCGACGAGCCGTTTGTAAAAAAAGAACCCCTTCAAAAATTACTAGAAGTATTTAAAGATAGTGCTCAAAATGTGCGCGTGGCATCACTGATGCAAGTGCTTACGTCACAACAAAATATTGAAGATCCCAATTATGTAAAAGTGGCGATCGATAAAAATAACAATGCTTTATTTTTTTCGCGTAGCGTGATACCGTATCCTAGAAGCACCGAAAGCGCCATCACTTATTATGAACATATTGGCGTGTATGCTTTTAAAAAAGAAGCGCTGCTTGCATTTACCAATTGGGAAATGACGCCACTGGAAGCCGCAGAAAAAATTGAATGTTTACGTTATTTAGAAAATGGCGTACCTATAAAAATGGTTACAACAAATTATATGGGCGTAGAAATTGATACACCCGAAGACTTAGAAAAAGCAGCCAAGCTTTTACAACAATAATAATACCCGAATAAAAACAAAGCGATATGAGTTTTAGAAATTTTAAAATGGTTGACTATGTGGTGTATGGACGCGGTAGTTTTAATCAACTCGACGAAATATTAGCACCCAATAGAAAAGGTGATGCCCCGATGATTTTTTTAGTGGATCACTTTTTTGAAGGTAAACCGCTCGTGCAAAGAATTCCACTTAATGGAAAAGATAAAATTGTTTTTGCAGACGTTACCCATGAGCCTAAAACCAAGCAGGTAGACGCTTTGGCGGCTTCTCTCCGTGAAGAATTTGGAACGGTAAGTGGTATTGTAGGAATTGGTGGTGGCTCTACCATGGACCTTGCAAAAGCGGTTTCACTTATGATGACCAACCCCGGATCATCTGCCGATTATCAGGGCTGGGACCTCGTACAACAAGCGGGCGTTTACAAAGTGGGTATTCCTACCTTGTCTGGAACGGGCGCCGAAGTGAGTAGAACAACGGTGTTAACAGGTCCTGTGCGCAAGCTGGGTATGAATTCTGATTTTACGCCGTTTAATCAAATTGTACTGGATCCAGATTTAGCAAAAGACGCACCAGTAAACCAGCGTTTTTACACGGGTATGGATTGTTATATTCATTGCATCGAATCATTAGAAGGTACTTATTTAAATGAGTTCAGTAAAAGTTATGGCGAAAAAGCATTGGATCTTTGCCGAAAAGTATTTGTAGAAAAAAATACTTGGGATGATGAAAGTGATGAACAATTAATGATGGCATCATTTGCAGGCGGGATGAGTATCGCGTATAGTCAGGTGGGTGTTGCGCATGCGGTGAGTTATGGATTAAGTTATTTACTTGGTACCAAACATGGTATTGGAAACTGCATTGTGATGAATCATTTAGAAGAATATTACCCAGCAGGTGTTGAAGAATTTAAATTCATGGTTCAAAAAAATAACATTGAAATTCCGGTGGGTATTTGTGCAGGATTATCCGATCAAGATTTTAATACCATGATTGATATTTCATTAAGTTTAAAACCACTTTGGGAAAACGCACTTGGTAAAAACTGGGAAACAATAATGACGCGTCAAAAACTGCGCGCCCTTTACGAAAAGCTGTAAAGCAAACGCTATTACAATAGATTATCAGATAGGGCCGTAATAAGCCCTATCTTTGTTTATAGACACATTAAATATTTTATTTTGAAGTTTATAGATTTAGGGTTGGATCAGCGGATACTGGATGGTATTGATGCGATGGGATATGAGACGGCAACGCCGGTGCAACAACAGGTAATGGTTCCCATATTAGAAGGAAAAGATATTATTGCTGCTGCGCAAACGGGCACTGGAAAAACGGCTGCATTTTTACTACCGCTTTTACACCGTTTATTAACCACGCAACACGACTCACACGATATCAATGCAATGGTTATTGTTCCAACACGTGAACTCGCCATTCAAATTGCAGAAAGTTTAGAAGGCCTTTCTTATTTTACTGACGTAAGTTCTATAGCCGTTTATGGTGGTGGTGATGGCAGTTCTTTTGCCGCAGAAAAAAAAGCATTGAACACCGGTGTTGATATTGTGGTGTGTACGCCGGGCCGCATGATTGCGCATTTAAACATGGGCTATGTAAAACTTAAGGGCTTAAAATATCTAGTGCTTGATGAGGCAGACCGTATGCTAGACATGGGTTTCAACGATGACATTCAAAAAATAATTTCATTTTTACCCAAGCAACGACAAAACCTTTTATTTTCTGCCACCATGCCAGTAAAAATGCGTGACCTCGCCAGAAAAATTTTAACGAACCCTGTAGAAATAAATATTGCGATTTCAAAACCACCTGAGCAAATCATACAAAAAGCATTTGTTGTGTACGAACCACAAAAAGTGCCCATCATTACTGACATGCTTAGGAGTAATGTTTATAAAAATGTAATTGTGTTTTGTTCTAAAAAACAAAATGTAAAACAACTCACACAAGAATTAAAACGCGCTAAACTTGCTGCCGAAGAAATTCATTCGGACCTGGATCAAAAAGCAAGAGAACAGGTGCTACAAGATTTTAGAAACCACAAACTTTCTATACTCGTAGCCACCGATATTTTAAGCCGCGGTATTGACATAGAAGAAATTGACCTTGTTATAAATTACGACGTTCCAAACGATGGTGAAGACTATATTCACCGCATTGGACGTACGGCCCGTGCAGCCACTACAGGAACGGCTTTCACGCTTGTGAGCGAACAGGAACAATATAAGTTTTTAGCCATCGAAGAATTACTTGGTGCCCCAGTTACAAAAGGTACCGTACCTCCCGAATTTGGCGAAACACCGGAATATGCACCCAAGCAAAGAAGCAGAGGTAATTTTAAGCAAAGACCGGGTCACAAAAAGCGTTAAATAATTTAGCAGATATGCAAAAAACGTTTTAATTTATGCTTCAATTAAAACGCTTGCCATGTCAACTAGAAGAGATTTTTTACAAAACGCAGGACTCTTAACAGGAGGCTCTGTTCTTGCATCTGCACTGGGTAACCAAAGTTTTGCCTATTTTAAAAAAGGTGTCATGCCTTCCGATCGTGTTAATATTGGTGTGATAGGACTTAATGGTATGGGATGGGCTAACGCCGCTACTGCCATGCGACTTCCAGGCGTTGTGATTGCAGCACTTTGTGACATTGATACAACTGTTATTGATGGTCGCATTGCAGAATTAAAATCTAAAAATATTGATACTTCTAAAATTGCTATCTATTCCGATTATAGAAAACTATTAGAAAATAAAGATGTAGATGTAGTGATCATTGGTACGCCAGATCATTGGCACGCACTACAAATGATTCATGCTTGTCAGGCCGGAAAAGATATTTATGTAGAAAAGCCAGTAGGTAATTCTATTGTAGAATGTAATGCGATGGTGGCAGCTCAAGAAAAATACGGAAGAGCGGTGCAAGCGGGTCAGTGGCAGCGCAGTCAACAACATTTTGGTGACGCTGTAAATTTTGTACATACCGGAAAACTAGGTGCTATCAGAAATATTAAAGTGTGGTGCTATTCTCAATCTACACCGATGGCGCCTAAGCCAGACGCACCTGTTCCTGCAGGCGTTGATTATAAAACATGGCTGGGTCCAGCTCAGTTAAGACCCTATAACCGCAACCGTTTCCATTACTCATTTAGATGGTTTTGGGATTATGCAGGTGGTTTAATGACCGACTGGGGTGTGCATTTATTAGATTATGCATTGCTAGGTATGAAAGAAACAGCGCCTAATACCATTTCTGCGGTGGGTGGTAAATACGCCGAACCTAACGCTGCAAGCGAAACGCCAGATATGTTAAACGTACTCTATGGTTTTGATAAATTCAGTGTGTCTTGGGAGCAAACCATGGGTATCACCAATGGCAACTATGGAAGAGACCATGGCGTTGCATTCCAGGGCGACAACGGCACGCTTGTTTTAAATAGAAATGGTTGGGAAGTGCTTGAAGAATCAAGAAGTGCTAATAAAATAATTGTGCCACTTAATAGATCGGTAGATAATGGAGTAGAAAAACATTGGATTAACTTTTTAGAAGTGGTTAAGTCGCGTGATTTTTCTAAACTACATTGTTCGATTCAAGAAGGAGCTAAAGTGGCTACCATTTGTCAGATGGGAAACATTGCACACCGCAGTGGCAAACAGTTACAGTGGGATCATGCAAAAAAACAATTTACAGATGCTGCGGTTAACGCAAAATATTTATCGGCTGTTTACCACAATGGATACAGCATTCCAAAAATATAAATGGATGAAAAAAATTATAGTAGCGCTACTTGGTGTAACACTTATTACAACAAGCGCGTTTGCGCAACAAAGTAGAGAAGACAGTTTAAATAGAGAAGCGGCAAAAACAGAAATTTGGGAACCGAAGCCTACAAAAGTAGAACCGGGTAAAACCCCTTCCGACGCACCTTCCGATGCCATTGTATTATACAATGGTAAAAACTTAGATGCCTGGCACCGCTTGGGTGGTGGTAAAGCAGGATGGAAAATAGAAAAAGACGGCACGTTAACCGTGGTGAAAGGATCTGGTTCTATAGAAACCAACCAGTCTTTTGGCAGTTGTCAACTCCATATCGAGTGGCGCTCTCCAGCTATAATTAAACAATCGGGACAGTACCGTGCCAATAGTGGTGTGTTTTTTATGGGTAAGTATGAAATTCAAATATTGGATTCATATACCAACCAAACCTATGTGAATGGACAAGCGGGTGCTTTATACAAACAGCATATTCCACTTGTAAATGCAACAAAAAAACCGGGTGAATGGCAAACCTATGATATCATTTTTACGGCGCCACAATTTTATGCCGATGGTAAAGTGCAAGTGCCAGGAAGATTTACCGTTTTACACAATGGCGTACTGGTTCAAAACAATGTAGATATAAAAGGTACTATTCAGTGGATTGGTCCATCGGTGTATGAAGCACATCCTTCAAAGCTTCCGTTTTATTTACAAGACCACGACCTTGATGGCGGTAGTCCAGTAAGTTTTAGAAATATTTGGATTCGCCCATTGGATTAGTATTTTAAAACTTTGCGTATAAACACCTAATGCCCTTTGTTACTGTGGCTTTCACTTATGTAATATTTTTTTGAGGCAATGTAATAGCGTCTAGTTGTCAGCAATAATTAGGAAGTGATATTTATTATTTCCAAATTGAATAATAAAATTATTGCATGTCGGAACAGCCCAGCTTTTACACGCTTATATTGTTTTCCATACCGCTGCTCGGTGTATTTATACTTTTATTTATTTGTGTGATTTATTTCTACCACAAAAAAAATAAAAACTTACTCCATCAACTTATTACCACCGAAATTACCGCTGCCGAAAAAGAACGTAAGCGAATTGCAGCTGACCTTCACGACGATTTTGGTCAACTACTTTCTGTTATTAGATTGCAAGTGAGCAGCATCAATCCTGTTTCTCAAGCCGATAGACAACTCATTAAAGAAGCCGCTACACATATAGATGACGTGTTAAAACGCATGCGCGTAATGAGTGAAGCCATTGTGCCCAATCAGTTATTAGCAGCTGGTTTTTGCTGGGGTATCGAAGAACTGGTGGCTACTTTTAATAAACTGGGAAGCATTCAAGTGCATTGGGAACTGAGTGGTGACCTTCCCGAATCAGAACCGGATCACTGGTTGCATCATTACCGTATTATTCAGGAAATACTCAACAACGCATTAAAGCATTCGAATGCAAAAAACATTTGGATCAACGCTTTAGTAGATGATAAATATTTTTTATTATCTGTTACGGATGACGGTATTGGTTTTGATAAAGAGGCTGTAGCTAGGGCGGCTACCGGTTCGGGACTTAGAAATATTTTTAACCGCGTTGCACTACTTCGTGGTCAAATAATTATAGACACGTTGCCGCAGCAAGGTGTTCGCTATCAAATAAAAACCCCCCTTAATTATGCTAAGTAAAAAAATCAAAATTGTCATTGCAGATGATCACCGTATTTTTAGAGAAGGCTTAAAGCTAATGCTGGCAGGCGTTTCAAACATTGATGTGTTAGGCGAAGCCTCCGATGGTGCACAATTAATTGCGCTAGTAGCATCTGTTGCACCCGATGTAATTATCACGGATGTAAAAATGCCCAACCTCACTGGTACCGAAGCTGTAAAAATTTTATGTGCAAAATATCCGGGTATTCGAATTATTGCACTCACTTCTTTTGGTGAAGACCAGCAAATCATTGAAATGATTGAAGCGGGTGCCATGGGATTTTTGTCAAAAAATATTGTGCACGAAGAACTCGTGAGTGCTATTAATTCGGTGTACTTACACAATGCTTATTTTTCTCAAAGTATTACCGAAAGACTTTCAAAAATTATCGCCCAAAAAACCACGGTACGCCACCATAACGCGAGCATTAGTTTTACAGAAGTAGAAAAACAAATCATTGGCCTTATTTGTAAAGAACTGACTAGTAAAGAAATTGCCGGTCAATTAAAAATTGGCAAACGAACTGTGGAGAGCTACCGAATTAGAATTATGGATAAAATTGGCGCTAAAAGTTTGGCCGGAATTATCACCTATGCAGCTGGATATTTGCCTAAAAATCAACAAATTGCGTAAAATTGGCCTTAAAAACCAAAATAATGCAGATTTGACTAATTTTTAACCACTGCCTTGATGTCAATTCAGTTATTTTTGTGGCCAATTGTATTTATACAGCGAACCAAACGAACAATGAAAAAATTAGTATTCTTAAGCCTCGCGCTAACTGCTACCCTTTTTGCAACTGCTCAAACGGCTAAAAAGCCAACCAAAGACTGGAGTAAGTTTGATTTTACCAACCGCGCTGCTGATCATTTAGTGATTCAGTACGGTGCAGACGCTTGGCTCAATAAGCCTACAGGACTTCGCACAGGTAATGGATTTAGCAGACATTTCAATGTTTATTTCATGTTTGATAAGCCGGTAAAATCAAATCCAAAATATAGCGTTGCTTATGGTATTGGTTTGGGAACAAGTCATATATTTTTTGACAACACAAGAGTAGATTTTAAATCTGGCGCTCCTACACTTCAATATGCAGCAGTAGATAGCGTAGATCATTTTGAGAAAAATAAAGCAACGAGTATTTACGCCGAAATTCCTGCCGAAATCAGATACTATTCCAATCCAGAAAATCCTAACAAATCTTGGAAGGCTGCGATTGGTGTGAAAGTAGGTTCTTTATTAAAAGCATATACAAAAGGAAAAAACCTTGTAAACAAGCAAGGTGAATCTGTGTATGGTACGGCTTACATAGAAAAAAATGTTACCAAGCGTTATATTAATGGAACCATGCTTGCCGTTACAGGTAGAGTGGGTTATGGTAGTTTATCACTTCATGCGGGCTACCAATTTAATAGTATTTTAAAAGAAGGATTTGGACCTACCATGCAACGTTTATCTGTAGGTATTACCCTCAGCGGTTTATAAATTTTGACATTTTGATTGAGAAGCAAAGTAAAATTAGAAAAGAGGAGAAAGCGGTACTAGTTGGCCTCATTCAAAAAGAAGTAACACCTGAACAAGTAACAGAATACTTAGATGAATTGGCATTTTTAGCTGAAACAGCTGGTGCCGTTGCAGTCAACAGATTTACACAAAGACTTCCACATCCTGATAGCCGCACATTTGTTGGAAAAGGAAAGTTAGAAGAAATTAAACAGTACGTTGCGTCGAAAGACATTAACGTAGTGATTTTTGATGATGAATTAACGGGCTCACAAATTTCTAATATTGAAAAAGAAGTAAAGTGCCGCGTTATTGATCGAAGCGATTTAATCCTAGACATATTTGCTTCTCGCGCAAGAACTGCACAAGCTAAAGTGCAAGTAGAGTTAGCGCAATACCAATATATTTTACCACGCTTAAAAGGAATGTGGACGCACCTTGAGCGTCAGGGAGCAGGTATTGGTTCACGCGGTCCGGGTGAAACAGAAATTGAAACAGATAGACGTATTGTAAAAGATAAAATTGCATTACTACGTGGCCGATTAAAAGAAATTGATAAGCAATCTATCACCCAGCGTAAAGAACGTGGCGAGTTTATTCGTGTTGCTTTGGTGGGTTACACCAACGTTGGAAAAAGCACACTCATGAATGTGCTGAGTAAATCAGATGTGTTTGCAGAAAATAAATTGTTTGCAACACTTGATACGACTACTCGAAAAATCGTTTACGAAAACACACCTTTTTTATTAAGTGATACGGTTGGATTTATTAGAAAACTACCGCACCATTTAGTAGAAAGTTTTAAGAGTACACTTGATGAAGTGCGTGAAGCCGATATTTTATTACACGTTGTTGATGTTTCGCATCCTTTATACGAAGATCAGATAGGTGTAGTAAATCATACACTGCAAGAATTAAAAGCCTTTGATAAACCTATTTTAACCATCTTTAACAAACTAGATTTATACGAAGCAAACACGTTTGATGAGTGGCTTGAAGATGAAGTAAAACAAGAATTACTTTTAGAACTCAAAGAAAAATGGGACCGCGCAACTAATAACAATTGTGTTTTTATTTCGGCGCTTGAAAAGAAAAACATTGATGCACTTCGTGAAATTATTTTAACCAAAGTGCGCGAACTCTATTTAATTCGTTACCCATACAGAGACATACATTTTTAAAGCATGCTTTCTCTTTTTTCCAACACACCTACTTGGCATAAAATTACAGAGACGCCATTATCGCTTATTTGGCAATCCAACAACATGTGTATTGTAGAAGTGGCCGGTAAGAAAATAACCCTCGGTAAATTTCAGGATCAAATATTTGCTTTTGCACAAAAGTGCCCACATGCCAGCGGTATCATGGCAGATGGCTTTATAGACGCCGCCGGAATGGTGGTATGTCCGCTGCACCGGTACCGGTTTAGCCTCCAAAATGGGCGGAATACCAGTGGAGAGGGTTATTATTTAAAAACATACCCGACCCAAATGCGGGAAGATGGCCTATATGTTGCTTTTTAGCCCTGTTTTTTAATGATTTTTGCAACTAGATTTTGCCAGATTGCAAATTTTCCTATTTTTGCAACCCCGTGGTACTCAACCGTGGGAAACATATTCCTCCTTAGCTCAGTTGGTTAGAGCATCTGACTGTTAATCAGAGGGTCTCTGGTTCAAGTCCAGAAGGGGGAGCCACACAGGACAAGCCATCAGAAATGATGGCTTTTTCTTTGTCTATCAGCGAGTTAGGCATACTGCATCTTTTAAGAAGTTACATAACCTAAATTCTCTAACCTGTCACCTATATGACGTGTAGAAGTCGTTTTTCCTGCCGTTTATTCCTTATACATTTGTAAAATGAAAATAGGAGAACACATAAAAGAAATCAGAATTTCAAAGGGGGTTACTCAAACAGAACTATCTGAAAAGAGTGGTATTGCGGTAAGAACCATTCAAAGGATTGAGAATAGTGAGGTAACCCCAAGTATTTACTCTCTAAATGCTATCGGCGCAGCTTTAGATGTAAAATTGAATGAATTTCAAACGGGACCTAATGATGGTAAATTTGAATTCAAAATTGTCATTTCCAACTTTAGTAACCTTTTTGTAGATATTAAAACTTTAACTAAAAGAAACTGGAAAACACTATTGGTGCTTATCATTTTGATATTTGGCACACTATTTTATAAAGATTTAAAATCATTGTTTGTTGCACCAAATGACAATTCTATCATTTCTGTTTCTACTATCAACTGTGGCACTAAAAATGAATGCGATATTGAGCTTGTCAAAAAAGACATTAAGGGTAAGATATTATGGAAGCTTATCATTGGAGGGACAAGTTATGACAAGGCAAGTCAGGTGATTAGAACTAAAGACGGCAGTTACATTGTAATTGGCTCTACAAGCTCTTTTGGGAAAGGAAATTATGATCTATTAATAGTAAAAGTTAGTTCTCAAGGAGAAATTCTTTGGCAAAAAACCTATGGAGAATTCTTGAACGATTATGGATTAAGAATTGCTGCAGTCGAGGATAATTTATACCAAATTGAGGGAACGAAACAAATTTGTAAAACAGTAAATGTATCCAATGACTGCTACGACCAAGAGTGGTTATTTAAGATTGACGAAAGTGGTCTTGTTAAATAATTTCCTAATAGTTATGAACTCAATCATTTTATTATAGCTGCATCTTTTGTTTTTTCTTTAATTAACTTTAATGAAAAATTTGAAAACAGAATGATTAACTACAATCACAAGTCATTTCGACCTATTCAAAATACTGATAACGGGGAAACATCATCAGAAACCATATTTTATTACAAACAAGAAGGAAATATCATTTCTTCTGAATATAAAGGGGGTAAAATAATTCACGGTCACTTAATTGGGTTAGTTAATGAAGAGGGATGTATTGAAATGTGTTATCATCAAATCAATATCAACAAGGAAATTATGACCGGTAAGTGCTTTTCAAAACCTGAGATATTAATTAACGGGAAAATTCGATTACACGAAACTTGGCAATGGACTTCCGGAGATTTTTCATCAGGAACTTCAATAATAGAAGAAATTTAACCCTTCAAATCACAGATATGAATCAGTTCTTAAATGATCTAAAAACGCTTGTAAAAACCCACTGGAAAACAATTTTCATTATTGTTTTAGTAGTTTATCTTTTCACAAGCTACACTGATATTAAAGCAGGTATCATGGACGCTTGGAGTGGGAAGTAAGTTTTTATTTGTTGTTTAAATGAGCCAGTTTTGACTTCAATACATCAAAATGATGCGATGTATGAAAGGAAGTGAAGCTAGCAAGCTCCACTAATGATATTTTTCCTAAGATAGGATGAGGTAACCTATAACTATTTAGGTCATGTGGAGTATGGTCATTTAATTTACCGATAAACGATTTATTCAATGACGCATACTTTTGAATTAAACTATCTTTTTTAGTATGTGAAACTGGTTTTGGGATATAAATTGTTGGAGCTTTTGCGCCGCCTTCTAGTGCATTTTTATATAACTGCCTGAGATCTTCAAAAGAACGACTCTCCATTTTATTGATACCAAACACTAAACGCAAAATTGGTTTTGGTAGTGTAAAGCCAATATTCACTATTTGTAGTACTTTAATTAAGTGCACCAGGTCTTGACCTGCCGACCATTTATTATTTACATTAACTTCAAATTCATCTTTATTTAAATCCTTCACTAGTTCAATAAATTGAGCTGCACTATCATCAAGAGATTGTATTAAAGTTGTTTTGTCCATCGTTCATTTTCTTTTTTAATGAATTGATATGTTTATTTAGGCTTATCTAAATTAAAGATATGAATCAGTTCTTAAATGAATAGAAGACGCCTGTAAAAAGGAGGCATTCCTTTATATTTCTTTGTATTTTTAGAAATACAATTATTTGATATGGCAATCAAGAAAAGTTGGCTTGATAAATTAAATGAAAATAAAGAGCCGAAAATTAAAAGAATTGATATTGACTTTGCTGATATTCCAGCAGGTAGCAAAATGTTTATCGCTACGCCAAAACTGATAGACCAGTATATTAATGAAATAGGTGTTGGCAAGCGCATAGATTTAAAAACATTGCGAAAAGACCTTGCGATAGAGCACAATGCTGATTACACTTGTCCTGTAACTACCGGTATTTTTTTGCGAATTGTGGCAGAAGCTAATTATGAAAAGCTGCAACAAGGAAAACATTTGGAGGAAATCACACCTTTTTGGAGAGTGATTGAACCAAATAGTCCATTAGCCAAGAAACTCACATTCGGACAAGATTTTTTACTAGAACAAATTGAAAAAGAAAGTGCAAACTGAAGTTAGTAATTAAACTATTTGTTACATTCAAGCAATAAAATAGAAGGTAACTGATGATAAAAACTGTTTCTCAGAAAATGGGTATTAAAGAAAATTCAAGTGCCTTGTTCGTCAATGCTGAAAAAGAAGTGTTAGCGTCTATAAACTTACCCAATCTTGATATTCATGAAAAGATTGAACAAGAGTTAGATTATATTCATTTGTTTGTTATAACACAGAAAGAATTTATTGACTACTTTCCTAAATTAAAAAAACATTTGAAGCCAAAAGGAATGCTTTGGGTTTCTTGGCCTAAAGGCGGAAAAATTGGAACTGATTTAAACATAAAATCAGTAATAAAATTGGGATATGATTTTGGACTTGTAGAAAGTACTTGTCTTAGTATTAATTCAATTTGGTCAGGTTTAAAATTTACACACCCCAAGAAAGGAAAAATATACAATAATAGTTTTGGAAAATTAAAAGAAGTATTCGAATAAGATGTATAATTTTATTTGCTAAAAATTTGATCAATATATGAGTCACTATTTTATTGCAGAAATCAATATTGCAAAAATGAAAGGGGTTGACATTAATGACCCGATTATGAAAGAGTTTGTTGAGAATTTAGACGCTCTAAATCAAATTGCAGAAAAAAGTGAAGGCTTTGTTTGGAGATTAAAGGATGAAAACAATAATGCCACAAGTTTAAATCCTTATAATGACGAAACAATTATCATAAATGTATCTGTTTGGAAAAGTATTGAAACGCTTGAAAACTTTATGTACCGTACATTTCATTCTGATTTTTTAAAGAGAAGAAAAGAGTGGTTTTTGACTTATGGTTCAGCACATACCGCGATGTGGTGGATTCCAGAAGGTCATATTCCTACAATGCAAGAGGCAGTAGATAAATTAAGTTTTTTGCAAACAAACGGACCTTCTCCTAACTCGTTTGATTTTAGACATAAATTTCCTGCTCCATCAGTTTCCTAGAAATAAATCATATTACAAATTTTATGTACTTTTAGTAAAACAAGATGTAAGTAAGACCTACTTAGCATCACAATAAATGACAAATAAATTTTTATATAATGAATAAGCTATCTCAATTTGTTAAAAAGTACCGCAACGAAATTATTGTGGGTGTACTTGTATTTCTATTTTTGATTTTCAGAGATGTAATAAAGTCTTTCCTGTAAATCAAAATGAAAATTTCAGCCTTTTTCATTCTATCTCTATTTTATATATGCACTTATGGGCAGGTGGGTCCAATAAGAAATTGGATTGACACAGAAGTTAAGTACTCCTTTGCTAACCAAAAGGATGTGATTTTTACGCATAGCTTACCCAAAGGAGGTGGTCAATACAATTTGAAAGGCATTAAATATAATCATGTCGTATTTTGGACGCGTATAAATAATCAAACATCCACACCCATTAAATTACAGGTTAC
Organism: Sediminibacterium sp.; assembly: GCA_027487895.1. GTDB lineage: Bacteria > Bacteroidota > Bacteroidia > Chitinophagales > Chitinophagaceae > Sediminibacterium. Next base: position 16,886 of record JAIYCS010000133.1, read on the forward strand.
GTTTCCTGATATTACTTATTTACAATCTCCAGATGCTCATATCAAAATACTGCTTCCTAAAGACACAATGAGTCATGAAAAAGAACAGTTATTCAACTATGGACTAACTGGTTTTGAATTTCTTTTAAATGATAACACGAGGCAGGTAAAAACTTTGATAAAAACGATTGATCCTAAAAAGGACTATTATTTTTATATCCCTGTATTTATGCACGAAATTAATGGGTCTGCACGTGCATCAATAGTATTAAAAGGCGAAAAATTATTTTATAAAATTTCTATAGGAAAAGATACAGCATTTATACCCTGCGGAAGTTTAGTTGCAGATAACAAAAAATTGAAATGATTTTTATATGAAACAATACATTTTATTTATTCTAGTGATATTTATCTGCGGATTTTCACATGCTCAGCGAGTTGCAATAAACGATTTATCTAATTCGGTTGGAACATGGGAGGGCAAACTTACTTATCTAGACTATTCAACAGGTCAACCATTTACCATGTTAGCCAATATTAAAATTGCTTTAACGGCAAATAAAAAAGGTTATATCATGGCTTACGAATATCCAAAAGAGCCGCACGCCAATGCCAAGGACACTACCTACATCACAAACGATTTATTTGGAACGGATAAAATAATAGCATTTACAAAAGACGCATCCAGTGGTTTCAAAATGATAACAGAAAAAGATGGAGTTGATGGAAATGACAACAAAAAAGCTATTTTAAGACATATCTATCTGTTGCAATCAAATACATTCTCTATTGTTAAGGAAGTAAAATTTAGTGGTACAGAAAAGTGGATTAAAAGAAACGAATATCAGTTTAACAGAGCTGCAGGTCAGTAATATTTACAAGCGTATTTTAATCCCACCATTTATTACAAACCCATCAACAGGGGCATAAATATCTCTGAAAATAGGATCCTGTATGCTGCCTGTAAACACTTTATCAAACTTTGACTGTCTTGTGTCTGTAAAGTTTTCAAAATTGATAAACACGGACCATTTTTCCCAAAGTTTTTCTGCCATAAAACCTGTTATCCAATAAGACTTTCCAAAACTACCATCGCTTAAACGTTGTTTGCTAAAATAGTAAGCTTCTAGTCCCAATTTTAGTTTGTCTTCAATCTCATACATCAACACATTGTTTAAACGGTGACGTGCTGTGAGTGGTAACCACTGCTTTGTATTATCAAAATGCGTATTTGCGTTGGTATATGTATATCCTATAAACAATTTAAAGTCGGCGTAGGTAAGTCTTATATTGGTTTCCATGCCTTTGGTGTCGATACTTCCGTTTGCATTTTCAAACGCCAAATTAAATCCAGCTGTATTGTTTAACACGAGCGGACGAGCTAGTTGGGTATAAAAAAATAGTTGGTTAAAGCTAAAGCCTAGTTCGCCAATCTTTGTTTTATAATTAATGTCCCAATTCAAGCCTTTTGACCTTTCGTTTCTAGCATTAATCATATCAATGGGTAAGATGCTACTAAACTGTCTTCTTTCTGCATCTTCTGTAAAAATAGTAGGTGGTTTATACCCATAGCCACCGCCAATGCGTGTAGTTAACTTTTGCGAAATTTTAAACATTGTTGATATACGCGGAAGTAATTCAAAACCAAATTCGTTTACATAATCTCCCCTAAGTCCAGTTTCGATTGTAATGTTTTCATGAACACTCCATGCGTTTTGTATAAAAACACCAAATGTGTTTAAATTATAATCACGTTTACGATCTATACCGTTTGGCACTTCAGTTAATTTTTCTGTTACCAAATTTGTACCAATCACCCAGTCCGAATTGGATCCATTTTTATTCCAGGTTAACTCAGAAAAAGAAGATTGTTGTAATGCATCAAAAAAATAATTTGGAATGAGTAGCGCTCTATTAAATCTGCTAAAACTATTTTTAAATTGAATGTTGCTAATTTCTGTTAAACGGTGCTTGATGCCAAATTGAGTGGTAAATCTCTTTGTATCATTTTTTTCATAAAAGCCAGTACCATTATTATTAATGTAGTTCATGCTACCACCCGTTCTATTTTCTGAAATATACGTGACACCCACATCGGCGGTTGTTTTATTGGCATATATAAAAAGTCGAGGGTTGATGGTATAACGTTCAAACTTTGGTATCGCCGTAAGTCCAATTGCTGCTGGATCAAAAGCGCGGTTACTATTTCTCGAAGTAAAAACCGTGAGTCCAACCTTTCCATATTTCTCACTATAAAAGCCACTAAGGTCGATACCACCTGCAGTGGTTGCATTGGATAAAAAGTTAAGTTCCCTATTATCTGTGGGCGTTTTAGATACAAGATTTACGAGACCTGCAATAGCTCCGCCACCAAATAAAGTGGATGCAGCACCTTTAATAACTTCCACTTGTTTTAAATCTAGCGGTGCAATTTGTAATAGAGAAAGGCTGGATGCAAATCCACCATACATGGGATATCCATCTCTAAGTAATTGTGTGTATCGTCCATCAAGCCCCTGAATGCGGATACCTGCATTGTAAGAAGTTGCAGATGTTTGTTGGGTTTGAATACCTGTACTTTCGTTTAGGAGCATTCTAATATCACCGGGTTTCATGTTGCCCTTTTCGGTAAGTTCTTCACCAGATATTACTTCTGTTCTTGTTGGCGTATTGGCAATGGTTCTACTAATACGTGTAGCAGTTACTATAACATCTTCTTCCTCTTCTTCTTCAATTTCTTCCATTAAAACATGTAAAGCTGTGTCAGAGATCAGTGGCGTTGTAATATTTATTGTTTGATCTATACATCCAACGTAGGAAATAGATAGGGTATAAGCTCCATTCGGTACTTTTTCAAAAACAATAACACCTAAACTATCAGCGATAGCTGTTTTATTGAAGGGCATTAATTTAGCAGTAGCAGCAGATAGAGGTTCTTTTGTTTTTGAATTTTGAACTATTATTTTAATAGTTGATTGTGCATTTGCAGCACAAGATCCAACTAACAGAAAAAGCGCCGCAAAAACGATATGCTTCATAACTATGAAATATTGATGAGCTTATAGTGTAAGTATAACTTAAACGCAAAGATATTTGAATACTAAACTACTTACCTGTATCTTTTTTACTAATTTCATTCAAAAGTATTTATGTCTAGACCAAGCACATCTGAATATGGTAGTTTCTACCAGACATACATCAACTACACAAGTGGTAAAGACTACGCTATTTTAGTTCAACAATACAATCAACGTATCACTGAGTTTTGGGATGCTATTCCACTAGAAAAAATAAATTATGCTTATGCGCCTGGCAAATGGACTATTAAGCAAATGTTTCAGCACGTAATTGATACAGAGCGCATATTTGCCTACCGGGCACTTGCCATTTCTAGAAAAGAAAAAACACCCATTCCCGGATTTGACGAAAATGAGTATGCTAATAATGCAACAGCCGCCAATAGAAATTGGAAAGACATGTTAGTTGAATGGCGTGTTGTAAGACAATCAACCAACTTATTATTTGCTTCTTTTACAGATGATCAAATGAAAAGCTTGGGTACTGCAAGCGATAAACCAATTTCTGTAAATGCACTAGGCTTCATCATTTTTGGCCATGCTTTACACCATTTGCACATTTTAAAGGAGCTGTATAGTATTTAAAGTATGAAAAAATATTTCTTCTTCTTACTACTATTGTTGAATTGTGATAGTCTTTGTGCTCAATCTACAAAGTATGTTCCTCAAATTTTAGTTTTAGGAACGGTGCATTCTGGTAATAAAAAAATTACACACAACTCTTTGTATAATGCCCTAGCTAAGTTTCAGCCAGATGTTATTTTATGGGAAGACGAGGAAGACTTTAAATATGTATTTGGATTGTTTACTGCCTACCGGTTAAAAATTGCTAAGCCACCTATGGAACAGTTGGCCCTACAAAAATACAAGCGACATCATAAAATGGTTCCAATGCTTGGGTTTGATACCATCATTAAACCGCGTAAAACCTTTATTAATAATCTTATTACAACCTATGATGCTTTTCATGAAGCAATGGGCCAACTAAAAATGAATTTGAGTGATAGTTTACAATATGCCACTTTTATTAAACTACAAGATGCATATTATAATCAATTCATGTTTTCTCCACTTTCATTTATTAATCAAGATTCTGTTTTTCGAAAAAGTAAGACAATAAAAAAAATGGAAAATGAAATTGCTAGCATAGCTGGTAATTATAATATGGATTCAACCATTTTAGCTGCCTATACATTTCAAAATAAATTCTGGGATACACGTAATCAATATATGGTTAATAAAATTATTGAGATTGCCAAACAGCGAAGTCCCAAAAAAATCGCAATCATTACCGGTTTATCCCATAAATACTACTTAGTTGATATGCTATCATTGACTTCCGAATTTCCGGTACAATTGGTTCCAGTTACTAATTAGTCATACCTAAGCCATCTACAATTTTTGCTGACTTTTTATTTGTGACTTTAGTTACAGAATTTGATTATTTATAATATCAGTTTTGTACTATGAATCAACAGTTGAAGTCCCATTGGGAAAACATTTATAGCACAAAACAACCTCATGAGGTTAGTTGGACACAAGAAGAGCCTACTATTTCTTTAACATTTATCAAAAGCATGCATATACCAAAAGATGCTTCAATTATAGATGTTGGTGGAGGTGATAGTAAACTAGTAGATTATTTATTATCTGAGGGATATTCTAATATTTCTGTTTTGGATATTTCAGAAGCAGCAATCATTCGTGCAAAAAATAGATTGGGGGAACAGGCTAATAAAATAAATTGGATTGTAGGCGATATCTTAGATTTTAAATCAAATCGAAAATATGACTTGTGGCATGATAGAGCCGCGTTTCACTTTCAAACCAATGCAACTGATATTGCAAAGTATGTTGAAGTTGTCAAAAATTTAGCAAATGATAAGGTTATCATTGGAACATTTTCGGTTGATGGACCAACTAAGTGTAGCGGATTAAATATTAAACAATACGATGAAACTTCGCTAAAAGAACAATTTAAAGAAGCTCAATTTAGAAATATTGAATGTAAGCGAGAAGATCATATAACACCCTCGGGAGCTATTCAAAATTTTGTCTTTTGTGCTTTTGATAAATTTGCTAAGTAGAAAAGATTTTACGTGCCTTGTTCTACATAGTTTTTAAAATTATCTAAAATCATTTGCCAGCCTGCTTGTTGTAAATCAATTGGATTTTGATTTTCTGGCTCAAATTGTTCAGTTACAATAATGCCGTCTTGTGTTTCATCAAATAGTACTTTCATTATTCTTCCATCACCAAGCACTATTTCAATTCTTTTATTAATTTCTATTACTTGATAGGTTCCCCAAAAATCAAATTGTGCACTATTGTCTTTGGCGGCCATGGTATAATGAAATTCACCACCGACAATCAGATCATTAGAAGCCGCAGGGCAGTGCCAATCTGAACTAGCAAAATTCCAGTGTTGCACCTGCGCTGCTTCTGTCCAGCAGTTCCAAACCTTATTTAGGGGAGCCTTAATGGTGGCTCGAACAGTTAATAAGTTCATTTCAATTAATTTAGCTGATACAAACAAATGTAATTATCCTTGTAATGATTCCAAATACATATTTATGTCGTTAAGTAATATTTTATCAGTTGTAGCTTTTCTATTTTGCATTCAAACGCAAGCTCAATTTTATTTAGGAACAGCCGATAGCGTGTATTCAAATGAATACAAAGAAAGTAGAAACTTTTTGGTGTATTTGCCAAATGAAGTCCGCGATAAAAAAGATACTGCCGCTCGTTATCCAGTGCTTTATGTACTTGATGGTGGATCCCATTATTTGTCTGTGGCTGGTATGGTAAAAGAACTTTCTGAGTTTGCAGGAGATATGATGATCCCAAAAATGATTGTGGTGTGTATACCTCCCTATAATAGAACAAATGAACTAACACCTTATCCAATTGCCAAAAGTAAATTAATGCCCTATACCAAAGAAACCGGCGGCGCTGATAGGTTTACCCGTTTTTTAGAAAATGATATTATTAAGTATGTTGCTTCAAAATATCCTGTATGTAACTATAGAACCCTTGTGGGACATAGCTTTGGTGGCATATTTGCACTTAATGTATTAGCTAAACACAAAAATTTATTTGATAATTATATTGTTATTGATCCTAGTACTTGGTATGACGATAGAAAGTTTTCAAAACAGGTATTAGATAGTTTAACTAAAAATAGTTATGCAGGAAAATCTTTGTTTATAGGTATTGCCAATACAACAGAAATAGAAGATACAGCTGAAGTAAAAAAACAAACTACAATCTATTCAGAACACGAAAGGAGTATACTTGCTTTTTGTACAGGTGTTAGAACTATAAAATATAATGGGCTACGTTTTTATTCTAAATATTACCCCGATGACGATCACGTTTCGGTTCCTACCATTGCAACCTACGATGGCCTACGAACTATTTTTGCTAAAAATCGTTTTTCATACGCAGCTGTAGAAGCGCCTTCATTTAAGCCAGAAACAGATATCGCTTTATTTTTTGAAACTCAATCTAAACAATTGGGCTATCCAATTCCAGTGCCAAAAGATGTTTTAGAAAGGTGCGATGAGATTTACAAGCGAAAGAAAGATAGCAAAAGACAAAAACAGGTAAGCGCTTTGTATACCTCTCTTTACCCAGCCGATGCTAAAAAGTACATAGAAAACGATAATTAATAAATATTTATTGTTTATCAATAAATATAGCTAGTTTTGTGTCATAAAATTAAATATATGACCAAAAATTCAGCGCTTGTATTCAAATTCCTAGAAGTAGTGGTTTGGATCATTTTTGTAGGCTTATGTATCGAAACGGGAGCTTTAGTTGTCAATTTTGTGTATAGTTTGTTTAACCCATTGGCTTTAAAAAACCTGTACAACAAACTTGACTTAAGTGACTTGTATCAAAGGAAACAATACCTTTTCTTTTTATTCTATGGTTTTATTTTATCGATCTCATTTTTAAAGGCATTTCTATTTTATGAGGTGATTAAGCTTATTGGCAAGCTTGATTTGCAAATGCCATTTAGTGTATTTGTTTCAAATCAAATTAGCCAAATACGAACCCTAACCTTTACAATTGGTTTGTTAAGTATCATAGCAACTAGGGTTGTAAATAATTTTTCAAAAAAAGGATTTGAAGTAAGTCAATTGAACGAGTATTGGACAGATGGCAAAGCTTTTATTTTGATGTCTGCTGTATTATTTATTATAGCTACTATTTTTAAAAGAGGCATTGAACTTCAATCAGAAAATGATTTAACAGTATAACTATGGCAATAGAAGTAAATTTAGATGTTATGATGGCCAAAAGAAAAGTTTCTTTAAATGAGCTATCAGATAGAGTAGGATTGACTTTGGCTAATTTGTCAATACTAAAAACAGGTAAAGCAAAAGCCATTCGTTTCAGTACCCTAGAATCTATTTGTAAAGCACTGGATTGCCAACCTGGAGATATATTAGTGTATCAATTAGATACTTCCAACTAAAAATAGATTATGAAAACAAAACAATTTCTTTTGCTGATTTTACTATTTTGGGTAACAAGCTCAATAGCACAAAAAGCACAAACAATATTAATAACGTATCATTCTAAATCGGGTAAAACGGCACTCATGGCAAATGCCATTGCAAAAGGAGCTGCGATTGATGGTGATATTAAAGTGATAGTTAAGCCCATTGAACAAACAACTACAAACGATCTTTTAAAGGCGGATGCCATTATTGTAGGAAGTCCAGTTTATAATGCTAATGTATCCTCAGATGTTTTAAAGTTTATTGAATCTTGGCCGTTTGAAGGGGCACCTTTAAAAAATAAAATTGGAGCTGCATTTGTTACTGGTGGGGGCATTTCTTCGGGTGAAGAGCTGGTGCAGGTTTCAATTTTACACGCTATGCTTGTTTTTGGAATGATAATAGTAGGTGGAGACGACTGGACTGCTCCATTTGGCGCATCTGCAATTACAAATGAGGCCCCTTTTGATGCTACAATGAATGATGCGTTTTTACTAAAAGGTCAAAATTTAGGAAAGCGAGTAGCTACTGCGGTTTTACGCTGGCGTGAAAAATTTAGCAAATGACAAGATTATCATGGTACATTTTTGGTTGACTGACCGACAAGTAAGTGTAATGGATTAAATATTATATTATACGATGCAACTTTGCTTAAAGGACAATTTAAAGAAGCTCAATTAAAAAATAATGTATGTAAGCGAGAGGATCATATAATACCTTCGCCTTCTATTCAAATTTTTTATTTTACTCCTACCTCTCCACTGTTTCAAACAAATTTGATTTCAAATTATTGATTATCAATTATTTAACTCTCACTGAGCACAATTTTTTAATCCTTATTAATCTAAATTAGATTGACAAATAATTAATTTATAACATTTTATTTGTATATTAATAAAAATTTATTAAATTTAGTTATAATATAGTTAACGTTAAAAACTCCCCCCGTTTAACGTAATAAAGTAATTCATATTTTTTTTATTTTAATCAAACTTAAACCATGAAAAGTATTAAGTATTTTCTTATCAGTGCGTCACTGTTTATGTCCATAAATGCAATAAATGCACAGGAAGAGGCCGAAGTTAAAAAAGATACAATTATTAAAGCTAACGGTGAAAAAATAGTTTGTGTTATTAAAACGCTAGAAAATGATAAGGTTCAATATATTACCGGAGGCAGATTTTTAACGACAACATATACTCAAAGGCTCTCAAGAATAAATTTTAATGATGGTTCTCATCAGTATTACCAACCAGTTTTAAATATATCAGAAAATGATTGGCAATTAGTAAAAATAGTATCAGATAGAACTCGAGTAAAAAATTTATTAGAGAAAGGTATTGTGAATGCTCAAAGACAGGGATCTGTATTTAGCAAACAAGAGAAAATGAAAAATGAAGCAATTGATCAAATTAAAAAAGAAGCCGCAAAACTAGGGTCTCATATTGTTTTAATTGTTGATGAAACAAATACAAACGGAAGTTTAGAAATGCAGGGCGACAACATAGTAAGTATACGCACAGGTGCTAAAATTACAGCAATAGCATACGGCTTTTAATAAACTAATATATTCTTAATTATTTTAACCAATAACAATTACCATGAAAAAACAAATCACAATTGCTATTTTTATTTTTGTGTTTGCGAGTTTAAATTTTTCTTGCAAATCTACAAAATCAACCTCTCAGGCAACTGCAGAAACAGAAGAAACTACCGTTATGTCTGATCCAGAA
>JAIYCS010000025.1 GCA_027487895.1 Sediminibacterium sp.
AACGGTTGCACAGATGAGCCCTCCATAAAAAGTAAGGCCACTAAATGCAATTAAATTACCAATAGGATCTTTAACAAACTCGCCCCAATTTTCGAGGTTGTGAAATATTTTAGCACCTAAAAATCCAAATATAGCTGCATATAAAACAATGTCACCTACCCTGTCGTGCGGCCAAATTTTAAATGTTTTTTCTTCTGGCTTAGGCAGTTTTACTTTGTTTTTTTCGTACCATTTTAAAATCAAAAAGAAGATACCTGTTAAGATTCCAACGGGTGCACTTCCATTAGTAGATAGTATAAAAGATTGTGGATCGTTCAGTGCAGATGGTACTACAAAGGCTCCAATAATTTTATAGCCAAAAATAAAGCCAAGTAAAGAATTAAAGAGTAGTTCCTGAATGGATGCGGGTGCACCTACTATGATTTTTTCTTCTTCGTGTATGAGTAATCCTTCTTTTTCTTTTCTTTTAAGTTCGGCACTTAAGATAGCGGATGCGGATATAAATGCGATGGCTACAAAAAAGCCAAAAGAATTGATGAGTTTGAGACCGTTTATTTCTAGGCCAAAAAGGTCTTTAACAGCGTAATATAAATTGGGATACATAGGCTGGATTGGGTGCTAGTTCTTAAAAGTGAAGGCTCCACTTACGTGGAGCCCTTACTTACTAACACATCTAAACAAAATTAAGACAAATTAATTGCAATGTTCATCAAAAATCGAGATCAAATGCTGGGCAATAACCTGCGCCGGACGACCTTCAATTTGATGTCTTTCTACCATGTTTACCAGTTGACCATCTTTAAATAAAGCGATGGCTGGTGAAGATGGTGGGTAAGGCAATGACAGCTTGCGTACCTCATTAACGGCTTCAATGTCAAAACCAGCAAAACTAGTTGCTAAACGGTCTGGGCGGTTGGTGGCGTTTTGAACGGCCATTAATACACCTGGGCGGCAAGTGCCTGCTGCACAGCCACATACCGAGTTAATCACCACAAGTGTGGTTCCTTGTTTACTTAATGTTTCTGAAACTTCAGCGGCTGTAACCATGTCATCAAAACCTGCGTCTGTTAATTCTGCCTTCATTGGAAGGACAATCTCTGCTGGGTACATATTCGAATGTTTTAATAGTAATTAAAACACAAAAATACGGCTAATTTGAAGGAAACTATTGACTAAATACGGAAATTAACGCTTTAATGATTTGATAACCGCGTCAGGCAAAAATGGAGAGGCGTCTCCCCCGTTTTTAAGGATGTCTCTAACAATGGTAGATGCCACAGATGTGTATTTGGGCTCACCCGTTAAAAAGATGGTTTCTATGTGCTTATCGAGGGTTCTGTTGGCGTCGGCAATGGTTTTCTCATATTCAAAATCACTCACGTACCTGATCCCTCTTAATATAAATTTAGCTCCAATTAAATTACAATAATTCACTGTAAGACCTTCATAACCAACACTTTCTACTTTTGGTTCATCCTGATATATTTCATTAAACCATTCCATTCTTTGCTCCGGACTAAACATGGGCGTTTTAGAGGAGTTGATACCAATGCCTACATAAATCTTGTCAAATAAAGGGAGTGCACGGTTAATGATATCTATATGACCCAGGGTAACAGGATCAAAAGTTCCGGGAAATAGGCAAATTCGCATGGTGTAAATTTAAGGCTTATTGGTCTCTATTGGCAAGTAAATATAAGACCGCCATTCTTACGGCAACCCCATTTTCTACCTGGTCTAAAATAATGGAATGAGGCCCATCGGCAACATCGCTATCGAGTTCTACCCCTCTATTAATGGGGCCAGGATGCATGATTACAATTTCTTTGTTGATACTTTCTAGCATCGAGCGGCTAATACCGTAGGCTAAATTGTATTCACGCAGAGATGAAAATAAGGGTTGATTTTGACGCTCTAACTGAATACGGAGCACATTGGCTACATCGCACCAAGCGAGGGCTTTTTGTAAGTTATATTCGACGCGTACGTTAAACGCTTCTTGGATATATTTTGGAATCAGGGTTGGCGGGCCAGCAATGGTTACCTCTGCCCCCATTTTTTGTAGTAAATACATGTTACTCATAGCAACCCTGCTATGCATGATATCGCCTACAATGGTTACTTTAAGGCCTTCCAGCTTACCAAACTTTTCTTGCATCGAAAAGGCGTCCAGTAAGGCCTGGGTGGGATGCTCATTGATGCCATCGCCTGCATTTACAATAGCTGCCGGAATATGTTGTGCTAAAAAGTGTGGGGCTCCAGAGGCACTATGCCTCATCACCACCAAATCCACTTTCATGCTCAAAATGTTATTAACCGTATCTAGTAGCGTTTCCCCTTTTGCTGCCGAAGAACTGCTAGCCGCAAAATTGAGGGTATCCGCAGAGAGCCTACGTTCTGCTAGTTCAAAAGACATTCTTGTACGGGTAGAATTCTCGTAAAATAAATTTACGATTGTAACGTCACGTAAAGAGGGAACTTTTTTTACCGGCCTTTGTAAAACTTCTTTGAATTGAGCAGCAGTAGAAAGAATTAATTGAATATCGTCTCGATTGAGATCTTTAATACCAAGTAAGTGTTTGGTAGATAGTTTCATTAAAAAACAAAGCTAAAGTAAAAAATTGGTTTGGTAAAATGGAACTCTATAATAATACCACTTCGTCTACATTGTCACGCTCTTTCCAGCACACTTTTACCTTTTGGGTAATGATCGTATCAATGGCTTTTCCGGCATAATCTGGCTGAATGGGCAGCTCCCTGCTAAAACGCCTATCAATGAGCACGCACAAAGACACTTTTGAAGGCCTACCAAAAGCCAGCAAGGCGTCTAGAGCCGCTCTAATGGTACGTCCGGTATATAAAACGTCGTCAATTAAAACCACTTTTTTGTTTTCGATACTAAAAGGGATATCCGTTTCATTGGCAATATGCAGGCTCTTGCGCACGTCGTCTCTATAAAAAGTGATATCTAGTTTACCATATTCGATTTGACTAGGAGGCAATAACTGCATGAGTTCATGCACAATACGGTCACTTAAATAAATGCCACGAGGTTGCAGTCCAATGAGCACCGTATCTGCCAATTGAAGGTTGTTTTCTAAAATTTGATGTGCCAGTCTTTTAACCGTTAATGCGAGCTGGGCTTCAGATAATATCGTTTTCAACCGTTTTTTTTATAAAATTAATTGGTTTATGGCATACATAGTGTCTATAATTTGAAAACTAGTGCTTTAATTTGCCAAGATGTTCCAACTTAACCATTTATCACTCACCCAGTTTCGCAATTACGCCCGCCGAGATTTTGTTTTTTCGGAGCGTATTGTGGGGATTTGCGGTAAAAATGGTACCGGAAAAACCAATTTATTGGATAGTATCTATTATCTAAGTTTTACAAAAAGCTACTTTTCTCGCCCCGATGCTCAAAACGTTTTAAGGGGTACCGAAGGGTTAAGGGTTGAAGGTAATTATACAATACAGGATAAGGCACATAAAGTTGTTTGCATTGTCAGAGAAAATAATAAAAAGGAACTGCTGGTTGATGATGAAGCCTACAAAAAGTTTTCGGATCATATTGGCCGCTACCCTGCCGTCATGATTGCGCCCGATGACATTGAACTTATGATTGGCCCCAGTGAAGCTAGAAGAAAATATTTGGATACTATTTTATCTCAAATTGATGCCATTTATTTGCAACATTTAATTGCGTACAATAAAGTATTGCAACAGCGCAATAGTTTATTAAAATCAAATGACAATGGCCCAATAGACACCACGCTTTTAGAAGTACTCAATAACCAACTTGTAAATAGTGGTCAATATATTTTTGATAAAAGAACCGAATTTTTAAAGACCTTTTTTCCACTGGTTGCAAAAGTATATCAGCGCATTGCTGCCACCGATGATCATATTAGTTTGGTGTATGAGAGCCCTTTGCAAACCATGCCCTTTGATGCATTGCTTGCTCAAAATTTTCAAAAAGATTGCATCCTGCAACGCACAACAAAAGGGATACATCGTGACGATCTTGTTTTTACAATGGATCAAACCGCTTTTAAAAATGAAGCGTCACAAGGACAACGCAAAAGCTTACTCTTTGCTTTAAAGCTTGCTGAGTGGGAAGTATTAAAACAACAAAATGGCTTTACGCCTATTTTACTTTTAGATGACGTATTTGAAAAATTAGATGAAAGCCGTATGTATGAATTACTCAAGTGGGTTTGTGCAACTTCTGACGGTCAGGTATTTATATCCGATACGCATCCGCAAAGGCTTGAGCAACAGCTACATGCAATTAATACACCTTTTCAAATGATTGAACTCTTACCTTTGTAGTATGTCTGAATATTCTATTGGCGAAGCCCTTCATAAATTTTTACAACGCAGTCATTTAAAAAATGGCGTGCGTGCCATTCAGATCGAAGAAATTTGGGAGAAGCTCATGGGAAAAACCATTGCGCAATACACCGATAAAATTCAAATTGTCAATCAAAAGCTTTTTATCACCACAAGTGTAGGGCCGCTTAAAAACGAATTGATGTACCAAAAAAATCAAATCATTGAAAGGGTCAATGAAGCTTTTGGTGAAAAAATAATTTCAGAAGTTATTATTCAGTAAGTTTTACCCTAGGGTCTACCACTACATATAAAATATCAGCCAAGATATTTACCAGCATAAAGAAACTTGCCGTTACTATTACACTACCCATTACCACAGGGAAGTCAAGTTTTTCTAATGCATCTACGGTTACTTTTCCTATACCCTTCCAGCCAAAAATATATTCTACAAAAAAGGCACCGGCTAATAATTCCGCAAACCATCCCGTAACTGCAGTAATTACAGGGTTTAATGCATTGGGAAGCGCATGCACAAAATAAATACGGGTACCAGATAACCCTTTTGCTTTTGCCGTTCTAATATAATCTTGATCCAGCACATCAAGCATAGCACTTCTGGTAAGTTGTGTTATAATGGCCATGGGTCTTAACCCTAAAGTAAGTGCTGGTAAGATTAGGTTTTTTAATTCGAGTGTTTTGCCAGCATACGGGTCAATATTAAATAAGCTACCCGTCATTTGAAGGCCGGTATATTTAGTAAGAACGAATCCAAAAAAATAAGCAATAATAATTCCCATAAAAAAGGAAGGTGCCGATATGCCAAGTACGCTGCTAAACACAGCACTACTATCCATCCAGGTATTTTTTTTGATAGCCGCTAACATACCTAATAAAATCCCAAATAGGGTTGCTACAAACATGGCAGCAAAAGCAAGTAGTAATGTGCCTGGTATGGCTTCTAGGAGTATTTCGCTCACTTGTTTTTTGCTCTGGTAAGATCTTCGTAGGTAAGGGAATTTAATGCCTAGTTGATTTTCGCCAATAGTAATAAAATAGCCCTTTATTTTTTTTGATTCTATCTCGGCTGCACTATAAAGTCCAATAGGCGACACATCATTGAGGTATAATAAAAATTGGGCGGACTTTGGCTTGTCTAATGCCAATTCTTTTTTTATATTACTAATGGTGGTACTATCGCCACTTTGACCTAATACCAAACGGGCAGGATCACCAAAACCTTGAAATAAAAAAAATACCACAACTACAACTCCTATTAATACCAGGAGTCCGTACCCTAATTTTTTGGTAATCAAACGAATCATTACTTGCTATTGATTGAGGTAAAAAGTTTGTCAATAGATGGCGCTGCTACTTTTTCTTTAATAACTGCATGTTGCATTAAAAAATAGGTTGGAATAACACGGGCTGCTGTTTTAATAACGGTAGCATCAGCAGTAACAATATTGATGTTTCCAAATAAAGAGGCTGCTCTTTCCGCTTCTGGTGTAACAAGAATGACATCTATATTTTGAGCCTGTAATTTTTTATAAATAGTTTGGAATTCATTTTTCCAGCTTTCTGCACCGTTCATTTCTTTAGCAAAAACAAGTACATATGGTTTTTGATTTGCAAATAAAGCAGCCGTGGTATCTGTGCCTGACTTCGTCGTTAAATTAAAGTCAACAATTTTTGCCACGAGGCCGTTTCCTTTTTTAACTACCTTGTCTTCTCTATCTACATAAACATAGGTACTGTCAAAATCGGCGGGGAAATTGAGTTGATCAAAACGTACTTCTTTTCCGTTTTTGGTATAAATAAATTCGATGGAAGTACTATCAGGAATAGCTCCAACGGGCACTTTCATTTGTTCGACAATATCATTACCTTTTTTAAATGGCAAACAATCTACAACAGGTAAATAAGTTAACGCATACCATTGAAAAGCGGCGGTACCAAGTGTTACCGTGTAAAGCACTATTTTACCAAAAATGCCTTTACTCGCTTTACCCGTATTGGTAGCTAATAAAATAATGATAAGAATGCCAAGTACAATGTCTTTGGTAAAGGACATAGCAGGTGTTAGTGGTAAGCAGTCACCAAAACAACCACAGGTTTTAATTTTACCAGAAAATAAAGCATACCCTGTTAGGTAGGTGAAAAATAATATGAGAACAAATAAAAGCCATGTGATTTTTTTGGTTTGCCAATTAACAATGATGGCGATTCCCGCAAATACTTCTAGCACATTCATACCAAGCGAAGAAATCAAGCTCATTGGGTTTAAGAAATCAAAACCCCATACCTCAAAAAACTCCTGCATTTTATAGCTTAATCCGTGCGGATCATTGGCTTTAATAAGTCCAGAAAATATAAACAACAATCCTACAAAAATTCTAATGGGTGTGTTTAATTTTTTCATGCTGGGGGTTTTAATGTTTGCCTTCGGCTATTAAAATAAGTGCAAAAACAGAATAATTTAAAATGTCTACATAGTTGGCGTCAATACCTTCACTAATTAATGTTTTGCCATCGTTACCCAAAATTTGTTTGATGCGCATAAGTTTCATGAGTATCAAATCGGCAAAGCTTTCTTGACTCATATCACGCCAAGCTTCACCATAATCATGGTTTTTATCAAGCATGGTTTGACGGGCAAAATCTACATATTGTAAATAGAGTTTTTCTACTTGATCAACAGGCAACTCTTCTACTTGAGGATTACCTAAAGAAAGTTGAATAAGACCTATTACTGCATAATTAACAATACCCTTAAATTCAGAATTGATATCATCTCCTACTTTTTGGGTTTGTAAATCTTGGATGGTTCTAATGCGCAGTGCCTTAATAAAGATTTGATCCACCACAGAAATGGTGCGCAACACACGCCAAGCAGTTCCGTAATCTTTTGTTTTTTTAATAAAAATATCTCTACAAGCTAAAATAGCCGCATCATATGCTTGATTGGTACTGCTCATTTTATAGGTCTAGTTTTGATCCTTTGGTAATATCTTTGAAGCGGATGCAATATAATTGAAACCTCAGAATGTTGACACTAAATAGCCAAGGAAAAACCCTACAAAGCACAAAACCCCTGATTATGGGGATTTTGAATATTACACCTGATTCATTTTACCAAAATAGCCGGGTTACTGCTGTGTCCGAAGCTATTGACCTCGCAGGTAAAATGCATGCGGATGGTGCTTCTATCATAGATATAGGTGGGCAAAGTACAAGGCCCGGAGCTATTGCCATTTCGGCCTCCGAGGAACTTGACAGAATTGGTGTAGTTATTGAAGCTCTCGTAAAAGCGTTCCCTGATGTATTTATTTCGGTAGACACTTACCATAGTGAGGTGGCTAAATCGGTTGTAAAAGCGGGCGCACATATTATCAATGATATTAGTGGCGGTCAATACGATGCTGCTATGTTTTCAACCATCGCATCACTAAATGTTCCATACGTTGTAATGCATGTAAATGAAAGTAAAGATGAAATGCATCATGTAAAAAATGAGGCCAGTATAATGCCGGTGTTGCATGATTTTTTTACATCAACATGTGCTACTGCAAAGGTTGCTGGTATACAACAACTCATACTAGATCCGGGTTTTGGATTTAGCAAATCCCCTACTCAAAATTTTGAATTGATATCCAATTTATCTACACTTACTACCTTTCAAAAGCCAATCTTAATAGGTGTTTCACGAAAATCAACCATTTATAAAACACTTGGCATTACTGCTGCCGATGCACTCAACGGAACTACTGTGTTGCATACCGCTGCCCTCTTACATGGCGCCTCCATCTTAAGGGTGCACGACGTTAAGGAGGCAAAAGAAGTAGTAACACTTTGCAGTTATTTGCAATAAAAAAAGCCCCAACATTTCTGTTGAGGCTTCTATAAAACTTTTAAATATTATTGACCTGGTGCTCCACCTGGCATACCAGTTCCTGGAGCTGGTGGTGGTGGCGGAGGTGCTAATTTTACGTCAACGATTTCAACATCGAAACATAGGTTAGCAAATGGCCCAATAGCTGGTGCACGACCTTGTGGGCCATAGCCTAAAAATGAAGGAACAACGATACGTCCCTTACCACCCTTAGCAAAAAAGGTTAAACCTTCTTCCCAACCTGGAATAACACCATGTTGACCAATAATTACATCAATTGGTTTGTTATCTGGTGCTGGCTTACCCATATTGGCATCAAATTCTTTACCGTCTTTATCAGCAAAATAACCTCTGTACATAACAGAAACTTGGTATCCAGAATCTGCTTTTTGACCTGTTCCTGGGTTTGTTATTTCTACAAGCGCACCGCTTTTAGTAGAAACAGTTTTCATGTTTTTGCTCGCAGCATATTTTTTTACTTGTTCAATCTCTACTGCTTTTTCTTTTTCAACTTCTTTTTCATAATCTGCTTTTACTAAATCTTCTTTAGCAAAAGAAGCAATCACTTCTAATTTACCGTTGATGAAATCGCCTGTTTTAAATACTTCATTGAATTCAATCATACCCATTTTTTTAAGGGAATCGATGCTCAACGAAAATTCCATTTTATCGCCAGGTGCGCATTTGGTAATCACTTCTGTAAATGTGTACTTGCCTAAACGAGCGGTGTCTAAATAAAAATACATAGGGATATGACCATATGATGTATTTAAAACCGTGTCTTTAGACTTTAACTTGTACTCGATGTTCAATTTTACAAACTGTCCATGTTTTAAAAGTTCTTTACTGCTGCCTTTTGTGATTTTGTAAGGCATACCTGAAGGTGATTTTTGGAACTGATTACAGCTCGCAAAAATGATAATCGCTGCTAAAAGCGATAGTGTTGATTTGATCATTTTCATTGTAGTTGATTATAATAGTCTTTTAAGACCTCTTTAAAAGTATGTAAAGTTGTTTCAATATTTTCATCGCTCCTTCCTCCTGCTGCATTAACGTGTCCACCACCTTCAAAATGCTTTCTGGCAAAGGCGTTCACGTCAAATGCACCCTTGCTTCTGAAGCTCCACTTACGCTCTTCGTCCCTGTCAATAACAATGGCGCCAAGTTTCATGCCCTTGATACCTAATAGGTAATTTACCAATCCTTCTGTGTCACCGGTTTTAATGTCAAAGCGTTGTAAATCTTGTTTTGTAATATACATGATTGCAGTATTGCATTCATACAAAACTTCCATTCGGTTAAGTAATGCATAACCAATAAACCTGAGCCTATTTTCTAATGAATTATCAAAAATATGACTGTGTACTGCGGTATGATCAAGTCCTAAATCTTTTAAATGTGCAATCATTCGGTGCACCGATGCCGTTGTTGCAGGAAATCTAAAAGAACCTGTATCCGTCATTAAACCCGTGTATAAACAAGTAGCAACATCAAGTGAAATATGCGCTCCATTTTCAGAACCCATAATAATATCATACACCATTTCACAGGTAGAACTTTTGCTGGTATCACTTGCACCATAAGCAAAAACCTCGGTTTGAGGTTGTTGATGGTGATCAATTAAAATTCTGGCCCCCTTCGCATTTGCAAGAGGTTGTTCCATGTGTTTGGTTCTGCTAAGTGTATTAAAATCAAGACAAAACAAGTAATCGGCATCATGAATAAGTGCTAATGCTGCTTCTCTCTTTTTTTCAAAATCAATCACCGTATTGATACCTGGCATCCAATCTAAAAAATCGGCCCAATTGGTGGGTGAAATTACAACGGCATCATGTCCAAGTGCCTTTAAAAAATGATACAACCCAAGGGTCGAACCCATCGCATCGCCATCTGGCTTTTGGTGCATGGTTATAATAACCTTGCTTGGGGTATTTAATAATGGGAAAAAGGCATTTATGGGTTGCATACTATGGCAAAAATGCAGCATCTAGCCTGTTTTGTCAAATCAATTTAAGCTGGTTTAACAAAAATTAACGTCAAATAGCATTTTAAAGGGTGGTTTATATGTAATTTTGCACCCCAATTATACCTAAAACTATGAGTAACAGAACATTTACAATGATTAAGCCTGATGCAACCAGTAAAGGTTACACAGGTGCTATTCTAGACCAAATTATCAAGGCTGGTTTTACCGTTAAAGCTATGAAATGGACTAAATTAACAACCGAACAAGCTGGTTTATTCTATGATATCCATAGAGAAAGACCATTTTTTGGTGAATTAGTTGAATTTATGAGCAGCGGCCCAATTGTAGCAGCCATTTTAGAAAAAGACAACGCTGTTGAAGATTTCAGAAAATTGATTGGCGCAACAAACCCAGCACAAGCAGAAGAAGGCACTATTCGCAAGAAATTTGCTGCTTCTATTGGTGAAAATGCAGTTCACGGCAGTGATAGCAACGAAAATGCAGTAATTGAGGGAGATTTCTTCTTTTCTAAACTAGAAAGATTCTAAATTTCATTCTTGAAAATAAAAAAAGGTCATTCTACAAAGAGTGACCTTTTTTATGGTCGGGATGACAAGATTTGAACTTGCGACCCCACGCCCCCCAGACGTGTGCGCTACCGGGCTGCGCTACATCCCGAAAATGAGTATAAAACTCCCTTAAAACGCGGCAAATATAAGGTCAAAGACAAAAATTCAGGTTATATTGCATAAAATTTCCAATAAGCCCATGACGATCCTCCTCAAGCAAGTTACAATTGCCGATCCTCAATCAAAACACAATGGTTTAACTAAGGATATTTTAATTGAGGATGGTTCCATTGTTTCAATCGAATCAAATATTTCACAAAAAGCAGATCAAACCATTGATTGTGATGGTTCATTTGTTTCGGGTGGCTGGGTAGACGTTTTTTCAAATTTCTGTGATCCAGGCTTCGAATACAAAGAAACACTATCATCTGGTATAGCAGCAGCTGCTGCTGGAGGTTATACAAGGGTGCTTGTAATGGCCGATACAAAACCAGTAACAGATAACAAAGCCCAGGTTGCATACATTCATGCAGCGGGCACTCAAGCAAATGTTACGCTCCATCCTATTGGCGCGATTACAAAAAAAATGGAAGGACAATCACTTGCAGAAATGTATGACATGCGCGCCTCACATGCAGTTGCATTTTCGGATGGCATGCATCCTGTCCAATCTCCTGGTGTATTTTTAAAAGCGCTTCAATACGTTAAAGCTTTTGATGGTATTTTAATTCAAATACCTATCGATAAAACCATTGCCGCAAACGGGCTTATGCACGAAGGCATTGTTTCTACACAAATGGGACTTCCTGGCCTCCCTGCCGTTGCCGAAGAACTCATGGTAAAACGTGATATTGACTTACTCAGGTATACGGGTTCAAAACTTCATATCACAGGCGTTTCTTCGGCTACCACTGTTGAGCTTATTAGAGCTGCCAAAAAAGAAGGATTATCAATAAGTTGTAGTGTTACACCAACGCATCTTTTTTATTGCGATGAAGACATGACAACGTATAACACCAATTTAAAAGTGATTCCACCGGTAAGAACCAAAGCTGATAGAGATGCACTTAGAGCTGCCGTTGTAGATGGTACCATCGATTGCATTGCTTCGCATCATGCCCCTCAAGATTGGGATCATAAAGTGTGCGAGTTTGAATATGCCGAATTTGGAAACATTGGATTACAAACAACTTATTCGGCACTTGAGCAAACGGTTCCTGGTTTAAAGCCAGAACAAATTTCTAATTTACTAAGTGGTAATGCTAGACAAATATTTGCACTGCCAACTGTTTCAATTGAAGAAGGTCAAGCCGCAGAATTAACGATATTTAATAGAAAAGAAACGACTACACTTACATCAACAAACAATAAGAGTAAGTCAAATAACTCGGCATTTATGAATCAAGCACTCACCGGTAAAGTGATTGCAACCATTAACAAAGGAAAACTAACTCAATAAAAAACAAAATGGAAAACAATAATATCAAACAAGGTGTCACTTATGGTGTAATTGGCGGACTTATTTTTTTAGCAATATCTTTTGGCCTATGGGCTGTTGGGTCTGTAGAAAACTATGTTGCAGTTACAGGTGTTACCAATTTTGTTCCTTACTTGTTTATTATTTTACTCGTAGTAGGATTTAAATTGCGTAAAGACAATGGCGGACTCTATTCTTTTAAAGAAGCCCTTCAATTTACATTTGTTGCTTACGTAGTGTATTCAGTTATAGAAGCAGTAGGGAACTATGTACTCTTTGCTCTTGTGGATCCTGACATGACTGCCAAAGTAATTGAAATCGCGATTGCCAAAACAATGCAAATGATGGAAAAATTTGGAGCTTCTGAAGCACAAATTGAAGAGACTATTAAAAAAATGCAAGCTGAACCAAAAGTCACCTCATTCAAGCAGGTATTTTTAGGACTTGGCTTGGCCATTGTATTTAGTTTTTTAAAAGCGCTTATACTATCAATTATTGTAAAGAAAAACGAAGAAGTACCGGATCAAATCTAATCTCATGCAAGTATCTGTAGTTATACCACTTTTTAATGAAGATGAATCCCTGCCAGAATTGTGCAGTTGGATTACGCGTGTGATGGATCAAGAACAATTGTCGTATGAGGTAATACTCATAGGTGATGGTCGTAAAGATAATAGTTGGAATGTCATTACAAAAATTAGTGCTGCTAATAGTGCTTTTAAAGGAATACAATTTCAACGCAATTATGGCAAGTCTGCAGCCTTAAACGAAGGCTTTAAAGCGGCTAAAGGTGAAGTGGTTATTACCATGGATGCCGATATGCAGGATTCTCCCGATGAAATTCCTGCTTTAAGAGACATGATTTTAAAAGGTGGTTTTGACTTAGTGAGTGGATGGAAGAAAAAAAGATTTGACAATACACTTACTAAAAATATTCCTTCTAAATTATTTAATGCAGTTGCCCGAAAAAGTTCTGGCATTCAACTCAACGACTTTAATTGTGGCCTAAAAGCATACAAGAACAAAGTAGTTAAGAGCATTGAGGTATACGGAGAAATGCACCGATATATACCTATTTTGGCAAAAGGCAGTGGGTATAAAAAAATTGGTGAAAAAGTGGTGGAACACCGTGCCAGAAAATATGGTGTTACAAAATTTGGTTGGCAGCGTTTTGTGAATGGATTTTTAGACTTAGCTACTATTTTATTTTTAAATAAATTTGGCAAACGCCCCATGCAGTTTTTTGGCTTACTGGGAACTTTGTTTTTTTTAATTGGCTTTGGTGCCAGTATTTATTTAGTACTTGCCAAATTTGCAAGTCAAGATTTTTCTCTAACCAATCGTCCAGCATTTTATATCGCGCTTACCACCATGGTAATTGGTATGCAGCTCTTTTTAACAGGTTTTGTTGCAGAACTAGTTGCACGTAATGCTACTGAGAGAAACGTATATTTAATTGCTTCAAAGATTGGCTTAGATTCATAGTTCATAATTCACTGTTATGAAAAAAAAGGTAGTTATTATCGGATCCGCTTGGCCATTAAGAGGCGGTGGTATTGCTACTTTTAATGAACGATTGGCTAAACAATTTATAGATGAAGGGCATGAAGTAATCATTTACACTTTTTCCTTACAATATCCCTCCTTTTTATTTCCTGGTAAAAGCCAGTATGCAACAGAGCCCAAACCGATGCATTTAACAATTAAAGCGGTTGTCAATTCTGTCAATCCTTTTAACTGGGTACGCATTGGCAATGAAATTAAAAGATTGGCTCCTGATTTGGTGGTGGTCAGATATTGGATTCCATTTATGGGCCCTTGCCTAGGTACCATTGCATCTATTATTAGAAAAAACAAAGTTTCAAAGGTTGTGTGTATTGCAGACAATGTAATCCCACATGAGAAACGTCCTTTGGATACATTATTTACACAGTACTTTGTGCGTCAAATAGACGCTTTTGTAACACTTAGTGAAAAGGTGCAAAAAGACCTTACCTTGTTTACGCAAAAGCCATCTGCTACCGTCGTGCATCCGCTCTATGATAATTTTGGGGAACCCATATCTAAATTAGAGGCCAGAAAAAAATTAGAACTAGACCCTTTTGATCCTATCATTTTATTTTTTGGTTTTATAAGAGCCTATAAAGGACTTGATCTATTACTACAAGCGCTTGGTTATTTAAAAAAGCAAGGAAAAATTATTCCAACACTCGTTATTGCTGGTGAATTTTACGATAAAAAAGAACCTTACTTACAATTGATACAAGAACAGGATCTAATTAATGATGTGATTGTAAAAAGTGATTTTATTGCAGATACAGAAGTGCGTAATTATTTTTG
>JAIYCS010000045.1 GCA_027487895.1 Sediminibacterium sp.
CCATCTGGACCTTCTTCAGAAATTTGCAAAACGTCAAAAATATCTTTGTTGTCGCTGGTTTTAATAGCTGGGGTACGCTTTACTTTTCTAAAATAATCGACACATAAGTTATGTGCAATTCGGAGCGCCCATGGTAAAAACTTACCTTCTTCGGTGTAGCGCTTGTTTTTTAGGGTGTCAATGATTTTGATAAACACATCTTGAAACAGGTCTTCGGCTAAATAAGTATCCTTTACAAAAAATAAAATAGAGGAGTAGATACGGTCTTTGTAGCGCGTTACCAGTACATCAAATGCTTCTGTGTCACCGGCTTGAAAGGAACGTATCAAATCTAAATCTGCAACCTGCTCGAGTGTTTTCATAGTCTATTTTCTTTCTCGGAGTTCAAATTAGTTATCTTTTATGCTGGTTGCTCGCTTGTGGATACATTGCAAAAGAGGTGTTTGGTTATTCACATCGAATAATTCGAAAAAAAATTGTGCAGGGGCGAAAAAATTGTGGGTTTATTTAAGCCGTAACTAAACCTATGCTGCGATAATCTGTTTACATTGTGTAACATTTATGGCAGCAAAAAAACAACTAGAATCAGCGGAGGTAAAGGGCGCAAAAGTAATCGGAGCAAAGGATCCATTAAAGGGTCTGGACGCTATTGAGGTGGTGGGTGCGCGCGTGCACAATTTAAAAAATGTAAGCGTGGCATTTCCGCGCGGTCAATTTATTGTGGTAACCGGCGTTTCGGGGAGTGGTAAGTCGTCACTAACCATTGATACTTTATTTGCCGAAGGGCAGCGCCGCTATGCCGAAAGTTTAAGTGCCTATGCCAGACAGTTTATGGCCCGTATGGAAAAGCCAGACGTGGACATGATCAAAGGCCTTTGCCCAGCCATTGCAGTAGAGCAAAAGGTAATTACCCGGACGCCCCGAAGTACGGTGGGCTCCATGACTGAAATTTATGATTACCTCCGACTTTTATTTGCAAGAGCAGGTAAAACCATTTCGCCTATTAGTGGTAAAGAAGTAAAAAAAGATGAGGTATCGGATGTGGTAGCTGCCATTAGTTCCCTTCCAAAAAATAGCAAAGTAGTAATTGGTGTTGCGTTAAAGCAGCATAAAAATAGAGCGGTACTTGAAGAGCTTAATATTTTATTACAAAAAGGATTTTCAAGAATTTATGTTGCATCTGCTCCGGAGCCACTCATGCGCATTGAGGAGCTAATGGAACAAACGCCTGCTGCATTAAAAAAAATATTGCCACTCGCTAAAGAAACCTCTGCCACGCAAACAACGCCACAAACCTGGGTACTCATAGACCGTATTGTGGTTAAAGACTTTGATGAAGATGATTTGCACCGCTTATCCGATTCGGTGCAAACTGCTTTTTATGAAGGTGAGGGCGAAGTATACATAGAGGTTGATGGCAAGCAGGTCAAGCATTACAGCAGTAAATTTGAACTTGATGGCATTGTGTTTGAAGAGCCAGTGCCTAATTTGTTTTCGTTTAACAATCCATTTGGTGCATGTCCTACTTGTGAGGGCTTTAGCCAGGTACTAGGTGTAGACGCGGACCTTGTGATACCTGATACCCGTTTAAGTTTATTTGAAGGTGCGGTAGCGCCATGGAAAGGAGAAAAATTAAGTTGGTGGAAAGACCAGTTTATTAAAGGCGCTTCTAAATTTGATTTCCCGATTCATAAACCCATTGCACAGTTAACCAAAGCCCAGTACCAACAGTTATGGGATGGTGTGGGCAAAGTGTATGGAATCCACGATTTTTTTAAAGAGGTAGAACAAAATTTATACAAAGTACAATACCGTGTTTTATTGAGTAGGTATCGTGGACGCACTACTTGCACTAGTTGTGGTGGATACCGTTTACGCAAAGAAGCGCTTTATATAAAAGTAGGCGGTAAGCATATTGGCGAACTATGTCAAATGCCGGTGCGTGATGTAAAAGTTTGGTTCGATAACCTTGTGTTATCGGAGCATGATAGTACGGTTGCCAAAAGAATTTTAATTGAAATACACCAGCGCCTACAAACCCTTCTAGACGTAGGTCTTGGCTATTTAACATTAGATAGATTAGCTAACTCGCTCAGTGGTGGCGAAAGTCAGCGCATTCAATTAACTAGAAATTTAGGGAGTAATTTAACCAACTCATTATACATTTTAGATGAACCTTCTATTGGGCTTCATTCTAGAGACACCGAGCGTTTAATTGGGGTATTACAATCGTTACGTGATTTAGGAAATACCGTTGTAGTGGTAGAACATGATGAAATGATTATGCGCAAAGCAGATCATATTATTGATATGGGTCCATTTGCTTCGCACCTTGGCGGTGAAGTAGTTGCAGCAGGTAATTACAACGAGCTCATTAAAAATCCGGATAGTTTAACGGGTAAATATTTATCAGGCGCACTTGCCATAGAAGCTCCGAGTAAATTAAGAAAGAGTACCCGTTTTATTGGTGTAGAAGGCGCTAGACAAAACAATTTAAAAAACCTCACGGTTAAATTTCCACTGCAAACACTATGTGTAATTAGTGGTGTGAGCGGTAGTGGAAAAACAACACTGGTAAAACAAATTTTATATCCAGCACTTCAAAAATACAAGGGAGAGCCTGCCGATAAAGTGGGTCTTCATTCTAAACTGATTGGCGATATTGATTCTATTTCACAAATAGAGCTTATAGATCAAAACCCCATTGGTAAATCGTCACGCAGCAATCCGGTTACCTATATTAAGGCGTATGATGGCATTAGAGATTTATATGCTAAGCAACCCCTTTCTAAAATGCGCGGTTTTATGCCCAAGCATTTTTCTTTTAACGTAGATGGTGGACGTTGTGATACCTGTAAAGGTGAAGGGGAGCAAGTGGTAGAGATGCAGTTTTTAGCAGACGTTCACCTCACTTGTGAATCTTGCGGAGGTAAAAGATTTAAAGAAGAAGTGTTAGAAGTGCAGTACAACAACAAAAGCATTTTTGAAGTACTTGAATTATCTGTGGATCAGGCACTCGATTTTTTTGTAGACGATAAAAATATTTATAACGCCATACTACCACTTCAATCGGTGGGGCTTGGTTATATTAAACTAGGGCAAAGTAGTGATACCTTAAGTGGTGGAGAAGCCCAGCGCGTAAAGCTTGCCAGCTTTTTAGGCAAGGGGAAGGGGCATGGTCAAATGCTATTTATTTTTGACGAACCTACCACCGGACTTCATTTTCATGACATCAAAAAACTACTCAACTCATTTTCGGCACTCATCGATCAGGGGCATTCGCTGATTGTTATTGAGCACAACACGGATGTTATAAAATCGGCAGATTGGCTCATAGACATGGGTCCAGAAGCGGGTGATGGTGGTGGAACGGTTGTGTATGAAGGCGTGCCTGCTGGCATTAAAAAATGTGCAGCTTCTCATACCGCAAAATACTTGTAAGTGCCTCTAATAATGAAAGGGTAGCGATTTATTAGCGCAAGCGGTCTAAACTCTTAAGTAATTTTTGGTCTTTGTAAATACTTCTGATAGCAAGTATAAAAAACACAGGCACTAAAAAGCTAAGTATCGAGTACAGCGATAGTCCACCTGTTTTAAAATTTTTCATGTACAAAAAGTAGTGCATCAAATTTGCCAAGCTTAATACAAGGCCTACTACGCACATCTTGATTTGTAAACTTCTATTGCTAAATAAAAAAATAGATACAAGCGCCATGAGTGCCGTGGCAATCACAAATACGAGTAGCATAAAGTTATCGTAAGGTGTAATGGTTACAGTGGGTCCAGGCACTTCTAGGCTTCCAAAATAAAACGGTAGCTTAACAGATGCAAATGCACAAATGCTAGCTAACAGTAACCATAGGGTTTGAATGCGTTGTATCATAGTTCTGGATATAAAACAAATTGAGACATAAACTCATTTACTTCGCCTTTTAACTTTTCTAAAAGTGCTGCATCATCTGGGTTCATAAGTGCTTTGTCTATCGCATTTACCACAAAAGCCATATCTGATTCTACCATGCCTCTTGTAGTAACTGCGGCAACACCAAATCTGATACCTGAAGTAACAAATGCCGACTTGTCGTCGTAAGGTACCATGTTTTTATTGGCTGTAATGTCGGCGTGTCCTAAAACCTGCTCTGCTTTTTTACCGCTAATATTTTTATTGCGTAAATCAATAAGCATTAAGTGGTTGTCTGTGCCGCCACTGATAATTTCATATCCCTTATCGGTAAAGTTTTTAGCCATGGCTTGTGCATTTTTTTGCACCTGCTGTTGGTATACTAAAAACTCGTCGGTTAAAATTTCACCAAATGCAATGGCTTTAGCTGCAATCACGTGCTCTAGCGGGCCACCCTGTGTGCCCGGAAACACAGCCATATCAATCACATTAGACCATAGTCTTAAATTTCCTTTAATATCTTTTAAGCCAAGTGTGTTTTCGCCATCTTTTTTCATCATAATCACACCACCACGAGGTCCACGTAAAGTTTTGTGGGTAGTAGATGTAACAAAATGACAATGATCGAATGGAGAACTTAATAATCCTTTTGCAATTAAACCTGCTGGATGCGCAATATCAGCTAATACAAAAGCACCTACTTCGTCGGCTACTTTTCTGATGCGCGCGTAATCCCAATCTCTACTGTAAGCACTTGCACCACAAATAATCAATTTTGGTTTAGCTGCCCTTGCCTGAGCTTCAAGCATTTCATAATCTATTAAGCCTGTTTCTTTTACAACACCATAAAAATGTGGCTTGTAAATTTTACCAGAAAAGTTTACACCAGATCCGTGCGTTAAGTGACCACCCATGCTAAGGTCTAAACCTAAAATAGCATCACCCGGTTGTAAAATAGCAAGCATCAGTGCTGCATTGGCTTGTGCACCGCTATGGGGTTGTACGTTGGCGTACTCTAAATTAAAAATTTGCTTTAAACGATCAATGGCTAACTGCTCTGTTTGATCTACAATTTCGCAACCACCATAATACCTACGTCCAGGATACCCTTCGGCATATTTATTGGTCATCACACCGCCCATCGCCTGCATTATTTGAAGGCTTGTAAAGTTTTCAGAAGCAATGAGTTCGATGCCTCTACGTTGGCGCGCTAATTCTTGGTTGATAATGTCAAAAACAAGGGTATCTCTTTGCATGGTTGCTATTTTTTGTGCTTGGGTACAAAGATAAGTTAAGGCCTCGATTATGCAGGTTCAAATTGAGGCCGTAAGTCTCAAACTATTCACAATTGTTGTTGCAATGCCTAATTTTACTATTTTCGAACCCCTAATTGATGTGGGTAAATGTTTTAAATCCCCCAAGTTATGAAAGCTGTTATCCCTGTAGCTGGTGCTGGAACAAAATTGAGGCCGCTTACATACACGCAACCCAAGGCGCTTATACCCATTGCCGGCAAAACCATTCTCTCGCATATTGTAGATCAGCTTCATGAAGCTGGTATCACAGAGTTTATATTTATTGTAGGTTATTTAGGCGAAAAAATACAGGATTACGTTAAACAAACCTACCCGCATTTGACAACGCATTTTGTATACCAAAACGAACGTCAGGGAACGGGTCATGCGGTAGAATTAACCAAACAGCTCATTGGTGACGAACCCATTTTTGTAGCCCTTGGCGATACCATTTGTGAATTTGACGTCAAAGAAATTATCGATAGCCCGGTTAGTATGATTGGGGTAAGAAAAGTAGATGACCCCCGTGATTTTGGTGTGGCAACCATCGACGATGACGGATTTATTGAGCAGTTGGTAGAAAAACCGGCGATACCTAAAAGTAATATGGCCCTTGTTGGACTTTATAAGATCAACGAAACAGCCGTTTTATTTGAATGTTTGCATCAACTTTTTGTAGAAAATATTACCACCAGGGGTGAGTACAATTTAACCGATGCACTTGCATGCATGATACTAAAGGGCACCCGCTTTAGGTCATTTAAAGTAGCCAATTGGTTTGATTGTGGTAAAAAAGAATCGATACTTGAAACCAATGCAACACTCTTAAAAAAGATGGGCGGTCATGTACCAGCGGCCGATATTTATAAAGACACTATTATAATTCATCCGGTGAGTATTGCAGCGGGCTGTACTATTTCAAATGCGATTATTGGACCCCATGTAGCCATTGGTCCTAACACCACTATCACACAATCCATTATTAGAGATAGTATTATTGGTGGCTACACCAATTTACACGAAGTGGTACTTGACAATTCTTTAATCGGAAGTGACGCGAGTGTAAAAGGCTTGTCGCGTAGTTTAAATATTGGTGACAATACCGAAATTGATTTTGGTTAAATGCATTTCGGGTATAGCGCGCAAAATTTATTTGTGTAAATAAAATGAATTGGCTTGACTGGTACAGGTAACCACAAGTTCATTGATACATACATGATCAGGAAGTGTTGTAACATAGTAGGCTACATTTGCAACATCAACCGCTTCTAATGCTTTGTATCCTTCGTAAACAGCAGCTGCTTTTGCTTCGTCTCCTTTAAATCTGGTATTACTAAAATTTGTTTCCGCAGCACCCGGATGAATGGCTGTTACTTTTATGTGGTGTGGTAATAAGTCTATGCGCATTGATTTTGAAATAGCAGCCACCGCGTGCTTGCTGGCACAGTATACGTTTCCTTCTTTGTATACTTCTAGACCTGCCGTAGAACCAATATTAATAATATGCGCTTTTTTATTGTTGATGAGTAGAGGAAGCACTGCTTTACTCACGTATAGGAGTCCTTTTACGTTGGTGTCAATCATGGTTTCCCAGTCGTCTAAATTGGCGTCCTGAAAAGCGTCGCGACCCAGTGCTAAACCAGCATTATTAATGAGTACGTCAATATTTTTAAAATCTGCAGGTATACTATTAATAGCAGCAAAAACAGCTTCTTTATTTTGTACATCAAAGCATAACGTATGCACGGATGCATTGTGTTTTGAAACAAGGGTTTCTTTTAACCCCGACAATAAACTTTCTTTTCTGCCGGTTACAATTAATTTGTTTCCTGCCGCTGCAAACACATGCGCCATCGCTTCTCCAAAACCAGAAGTAGCACCTGTAATTAAAATTGTTTTACTCATACATTATTTTATCTGATGATAACACTTGTTCCTTTGGTATAAACTTTTTTATCTGCGTAATCGATGCCTACTGCTTCATACACATAGGCGCCATTAGGTTGTAATTCATTTTTATATGTTCCATCCCAACCTTCACCGATACGGTTGGTGGTATAAATGATTTGCCCCCATCTATTAAAAACATTAAAATGAATCAATTGTTTGATGCCCTTTGTGATGGGTCTTAAAATATCATTTTTGCCATCTTTATTAGGTGTAAATCCAGATGGCACCCAAATATTAGAAATGCCATTAAAGATGGTAACTGTAACATTGTCTTCGGCATAGCAGCCGGCTTGTGTAAATACTCTAACGGTGTAAACAACAGAGTCAGTTCCTGCTGCCCCCATAAAAATGGGGTTTGCAATTAGGGGGTTGTTTAAAAAGGTAGAAGGGGTCCATAAGTAACTAAGACCACCACTGGCGCCAAGTTGCATGGGTTTTCCAATAACAGCAATGGTGTCGTTTCCAGCATTTGGAATAATGCGCGGCACAACGGTTACACGAATGGTATCGGTAACAATTTTAGGACAACCGAGTGTATCAGAAACAGCAATTACATAGTTTGTAGAATTTACCGGTTTTGCCACAGGGCGTAGGCTATTAAAGCCCGTTAAACTACTAGTAGGACTCCACGTAAATTTACTAGCACTAATGCTTGCTTGTAGTGGAAGTGTTGCACCAAAACAAAGGGTAGTATCGGGTGTTGCAGTTACTGCAGGGGTTGCCACCACTTTAATAAGTATCGAATCTTTATCTTGACACTGGCCTAGGTTGGCTGTTACAAAATACTCGGTGTTACTTAACGGTTTTACAATTGGATTTTTAACAGGATCAACCACATCGCCACTTGAACTTCGCCACAAATATGAAAGTGCAAATGAAGTTGGTGCAAGTGCAAAACTATCGCCCCTACAAATGGTACTATCTGTTTTTAAATCTACTTTAATAAACTGTAGCACGTTTACCATAACACTATCTGTGGCGTTGCAACCATTGTCATTAACGGTTACATAATATTTGGTACTATCGTTGGGAAAGGCAATAGGATTTGCCGTATTGGTGCCCGTAATACGTAGTTTATTGGCCGTGTTATTGGGTGTCCAAGAAATGGTGGCGGTACTCGAAATAATTGCTTTTAAAGGAAGTGTGTCATTGCTACAGATGAGCGTGTCTTTGAATGGAAGATTAATTTGTGGTTTATCTAATATAGCAATTTGTTTGGTGAGGGTATCACTACATCCTTTATTATTGGTTGAAATAAGTGTGACAGTTGCATTTTGCGCACCACTATATTTCCAAACGGTATCTTTTGTTGTAGCCGAATCTGCGTTGCTACCAGCATCGCCAAAATTCCAGCGCCAACTATTTACAATGCCATATTTACTAGCGGTTAAATCTTTAAAAGTATAATTATTGAGTACACAACTTCCTGTAACCGAAAAATCTGTTTTAAATGTAGGGTACACTTTTACAATGGATGTGGTAGAGTCTTGACAGCCACCTGTGCTTGTTACTAATAATTTTAAAACATAAGTACCCGTGTCTTTATAGGTATGTGTAGGCGTAGGTAAGGTAGAAACACTTGTAGCGCCATCGCCAAAATTCCACAAATAGCCATTGATGCTAGGACTTGTAGATTCGTTTTCGAATGTGAGTGTAAACCCATCGCAAGAAATATATTGCGGCTTTAATTCGGCGGCAGCGATAGAACAGTTTTCAACTTTTACTTGAAATTCTTTTTGGTGTTCACTAATTTTTATACCGTTGCGGTATTCTTCTACGCGAACCGCTAATAAATAAATACCTGTTACCGCCGGGGACCTGCCCGTTACAATGCCGGTTTTGGAATTGATTTGTGCCGAGTTATTTCCAAAGGGTTGATTAAAACTAAAGCCACCAAAATAAGATACGGTGGTGTAGGGTGGCGCATCGGATTGTAGTGGTAATTGATTGGGTGGCGGTCCGGCGCCTATATAACCTGGAGCAAATGAATACACCAATGAATCTTTGTCCTGATCTACCGCGCTAAAATCGAGTTGCATGGGAGAGTTAACACAAACTAGGATGGTATCTTTTTTTAAAAAAGTAGCACTTGAATTATCGGGGGCAAAAGGGTTGGTACTACTGCCCGGAATTTTTACCCAGTAGCTAATACCCACCGTGTTGGAGTTCATGTTTAATACACCACTTACCCTACAGCACTGCGAATGACTTGCAAAATAACCATCGGCGTTAGGGTCTAAATCTACTACTACTTCATAAGCCGATACAGCAAACTCAACACGCGGAAAACTAGAGAGGCATTTATCGTAAGTACCTAGTTTCATGAACTCGTAACTTTTACGGCTCAGCACATAATTGCCAACAAGTGCATTATTATCACCTCTCTAAATGGAAATGTTATAATTGCTTGATAGTGATGCTACGGTAGGTCCCGTAACAGTTGTGTCTTTGTATAATAATAATGTGATAGCGTAACGAAGCTTGTTTGCATCGGTGGGAGATTTGCCAAGGTAGGTATAATACATTTCGCCCCCCGAAATATGTGATGCACGCGCAGTTGTAAAACAAACGCTAACAAGTAATATCAG
>JAIYCS010000074.1 GCA_027487895.1 Sediminibacterium sp.
ATTTCTGATACTCTTTTGTTTGCGGATTATAATAAAAAACGAGTATGGTTCTTCTTCTTGCACTGAGCCAAGTGGCAGGTAACATGGTTTTTACAATTGGATCCTCATTGTATTCTCTAGTGATTAATACCCACATTTCAATGCCGTTTTTTTCCATAAGTGATGGAAGTAAATGATTGAGTCGATCCGTTAACACCTCATCAATAACAGTGGCTTGCTGGCGAAGGGATAAAACTTGGGCGCTTAGTTGTGAAAACGAAACTAATAAAACGAGTACTAAATATTTTTTCATACAATGGATTAATTGTGTACTTGATATTGGCTACAAGTTAAATATTAATCCTAAAACAAGTTCTTAAATTAAAAATCAACGGCTAAAACGTTAATTTACAGAAATGATATAGTAAAAGAGCGGCATCCCTATTGTGATATTTATGGGAAATGTAATTGCGAGTGCCATTGGTATAAAAAGCCCTGGATTAGATTTAGGAGCTGCCATTTTCATGGCCGCAGGTACTGCTATATAGGAAGCGCTGGCCGCCAATATTGAAAAAATAAATTGATCGCTCGTATCACGGGTTATCCAATGGCTTATAAATGCTACAACGCATCCGTTGAATAATGGAATGATAATGGCAAATAAAAATGGGGTAGTGCCATATTTAAATAGATCCTTTAATTTTCCGCCACTTATAATACCCATGTTTAATAGGAAAATAGACAGAAAGCCTTTAAAGATATCGGTGGTAAATGGTCTAATACCTTCGGCTTGTAACGGGTTGGCTAAAAATCCAATAATCAAGCTTCCTAAAATCATTACAACACTGCCATTTGTTAAGGCATGTTTCATAAGTTTTCCAATACGCTGTTCTTTTTGTTGGTCATAAATTGACATTAGAACAATAGAAATAATAATTGCAGGAAACTCCATGAGTGCCATGATTGCCACCATATGGCCACTTACGGGGTATCCCTTTAGTTCAATGTAGGTTACAGCAGTAACAAAGGTTACGGCGCTTACGGAGCCATACGCTGCAGCTATGGCAGCCGCATCATGTATATGAAGTTTTCGTTTTAAAAGAAAAAAAGTATACAATGGAATGAATGCAGATAAGCTAAATCCGAAAATTAATTTAATAACGAGTGCCTGATCAAAATGCTCGTGAGATAATTCTTGTCCGCCTTTAAATCCAATTGAAAATAAAAGGTAGAGTGAAATGAATTTTGAAGTATGATCTGGAATCGATAAATCGCTTTTGATGAGAACGGATACAACGCCTAAAATAAAAAATAAGAGTGCAGGGTTGGTTAAATTTTCTAATAGTAAACTAAAATTCATATTGCTATGGGTTGTATAATGCTATATTTTTTCTTTATCCTTACTATTGATTCGGTTAAAAATAGCCAGTAAAAGGAGTAAGGTAATGAGGGCAATTAGGGAAACGGGTTCTAAAAAAATGCGAGACAATGCCTCCATGTCGTCTTTTGTGTAACTACTTGTATAGGAACTATTTGTAAGAAATAAAATACTATAAGAAAGTAGGCAAACAAGGGTAACCTTCATGTGATTAATATTGGTTGCCGCAAATTTGGAACATTTTACATTATAAATATTATATATCTTCTTTATCTTTGGTATAAAAATAATTAATGAACTATACCTTACATCAACTGCGCATATTTGTAAGCATCACAGAAACCTTAAGTATTACAAAATCAGCAGAGCTATTAAATCTTACCCAGCCTGCTATTTCAATACAATTAAGAAATTTTCAGCAGCAATTTGATTACCCGCTCATTGAAATCATTCAACGTAAAATTCATGTAACGCCTCTTGGAAAAGAAATTGCAATCGCAGCAGAAAGTATTATAAGTCAGATAGACAACATTAATTATAAGTCGCAAAATTTTAAAAATAATTTAGCGGGTCATTTGCGCATATCCATTGTTTCTACAGGAAAATATATAATGCCCTATTTCTTATCTGATTTTTTAAAAACCAATAAAAACATTGATTTGACCATGGATGTAACCAATAAGTCAAAAGTAATTAGAAGCTTATTGGATAATGAAATTGATTTTGCACTTGTTTCTATTTTGCCACAAGATATTGATGTACAAAAGTTTAATTTGATTTCTAATGAATTGTATCTCGTAGGTAATAAGGATGCAGTAATGGATAGCACATTAACACATCAATTGGGAGACACGCCATTTATTTATAGGGAAGAAGGCTCTGGTACAAGGCAGGTGATGGAGAAGTTTATCAGTAAAAATAAAATTAAAGTGCGTAAAAAATTAGTACTTACATCCAATGAAGCGGTCAAGCATGCCATTATATCTGGAATCGGTTATTCCATTATGCCCTTGATTGGAATTAGAAACGAAATTAAAAATGGGTTGCTAAAAATCATACCAATGAAAGGGTTGCCCCTAAAAACAACCTGGCAATTAATTTGGCTAAAGGAAAAAAGGTTAACACCTATTGCCGAATCTTATTTAAAGTACCTTGAAAAAGAAAAGGCAAATATTATTCAAAAATTTGCTTTGTTGAATCAGTGATTTAGTTGTGCTTTTACCATTTCCCGCCTAAATTTTTAAATAATTGTATCAAGCTAATTTTGCTGCGCTTGTGAATGCGAATCAATTCGATATTGGTTTGTAATGCATTTTGTTGGCTTAATAAAACATCATAATAGGGTACCCTTGCTGCTTTATACAAATCAAACGAACTTTCTACAGCCTGCTCGTATAATTTGGCTTTGTTGATGGTTAGTTTTTTTACTTCTTCTAAGTGATCTATTTCTGTAAAATCGTTCACTACATCAACATAGGCATTGAGTATGCTTTGCTGATAGGCATACATCGCTTCAAGCTGATTAATTTTTGCAGCATTAAACTGCGATTTTATGGCTGACTTATTTACAAGAGGAGCTACTAAATTGCCAATTGTATTATACGCAATAGATTCGGGGCTTCTAAAAAAGTAGCGTGTGTTAAAAGCTTGAAGTCCATACCCAGCGTTTATAGTAAAGGATGGATAAAATGCTGCCTTGGCGGCGCTGAGGTCAAACTTTGAAGCAATAATACGCAGTGATGCGGCTTTAATATCAGGTCTATTTTCTAGAACACTTGAGGAAATGCCTTTTGATAAATATTGGTTAGTAGTATATAGGCTTGATTGAGATCTATTAATAGGCGTGGGATACCTGCCTAGTAAAAAATTTAATCTGTTTTCTTCTTTCCTGATATTTTGTAAAATTTCTTTCTCTAAAATGAGTAGATTAAAATATTGAGCTGTAAACTGTTGAACGGCAAGCTCATTTACTTTTCCAACTTCTCTTTGTGCTTTGATAAATGCCAATACTTCATTTTCTTTTTTAGCATTTTCTCTTGTTACAATTAATTCATTGTCTAGGGCTAATAGTTCGTAATAAGATAGAGCAACATCGGCGGCTAAAGTACTTACTACGAATTTGTATCCTTCCTGACTTGAAAAAAACCTGCTTAAGGCAGCCTTGTCTAAATTTTTTAACCTGCCTCTAATATCTACTTCCCATGAGCTTTGGATACCTACGTAAAAGTCAGGTAAATCTATAGGTACCATTTTTCCTGGGGTCATTTCTGTTGCAATATTACCTGCGCCATCCATGGTGTATAGTCCAAACTTTCTCAATGAACTGCTGGTTCCCACATTTACCTGAGGTAATAAATTGCCTTTTGTAAATTGACGTTGGCTTCTCGCTAATTCAATTTTTTGATAAGCTATTTGCAGCTCATTGTTATTTTGTATGGCAGTATCAATCAATGATTTTAATATGGGATCTTGAACAATCATGTCCCACTGCATACTATCGCCTTTTGCTTGCTCATCCGTATTAAAAAACTGCTTTGGAAGGCTAGGTTGTTTTTTAATTTCAACCAATGTTGAGGGCGTACTGCAACCCATTAAAAAAATAAGTAAGCCAATTATAGATAAACGAATAGGGTACATGATTGTGTTTTTTATGGATGGGTAAGTCTTATTTATTTTTATTTCTTTTTGCTTCTAGTTTTGCAAATACCACGTATAGGCCAGGAATAACGAGTACACCAAATATGGTTCCAAATAGCATACCGCCTGTTGCCGTTGCGCCAATAGTTTTATTACCAATAGCGCCGGCACCTGTTGCTATAAGTAGAGGTATAAGTCCTGCAACAAATGCAAAAGATGTCATCAAAATTGGGCGCAATCTAATTTTGGCGGCCTCAATGGCAGCTTCTAAAGGAGTTTTGCCTTCCTTTTCTTTTAGCGCTGCAAACTCAACAATCAATATGGCATTTTTGCCCAGTAATCCAATGAGCATTACAATGGCAATTTGTGCATAGATATTATTTTCTAGTCCCATCACGAAGAGGAAAAACAGGGCACCTGCTGCTCCAGTAGGTAATGAAAGAATTACAGGCATTGGAAGCCAAAAGCTTTCGTATTGCGCAGATAATAATAGATAAATGAATAGTAGGCTAATTAAAAAGATGATAATAGACTCACTACCTTGATTGGCCTGATCTTTGGAGGATCCCGCCCAATCAAAATCATATCCTTTTGGAAGCTTAGCTTTTGCTGTAGCTTTAATAGCGTCAATAGCCTGACCACTACTAAATTTCTTTTCAGGCTCCCCATTAATAATTGCGGAAGGATACATGTTGTACCTTGTTACCTGCTCAGGTCCATATATTTTTTCGATAGAAGCAAATGTGGCAACGGGCACCATTTCTCCATTTGTATTTTTTACGGTTAATTTTAAAACATCTTCGGGGTGTGCTCTAAACTCGGGAGCTGCCTGCACCATAACCCTGTATAACTGACCAAATTTGATAAAATTGGTGGCGTAATCACTACCTAAATAGGTTTGAAGTGTATTTAAAATATCTTCTACCACAATACTTTTTTGTGCTGCTTTTAAGTAGTCGATATTTACCATGTATTGCGGATAAGATGCGTCAAATGAGGTAAATGTATTGGTGATAGCCTCGTTTTTATTGAGTTCGGCCACAAAATCGTTGGTCACTTTTTCAAATGCTTTTAAATCACCTTTTCCTGTTTTGTCGAGTAGTCTTAATTCAAATCCACTTGCGTTACCATAACCAGGTACAGGCGGTGGCGTAAAAAATTCAATTTTAGCATCCTTTATATGACTTGTTTTTTCTCTGAGTATGGCAATAATTTGTTGATCCGAATATTTTCGTTGATCCCAGTTTTTGAGTCCAATTAAGTTCATACCAAAATTAGCGCCCGTGCCATCAGTTAAAACGTTAAAGCCTGCTAGTGTAGACACGGAAGCGACCATATCTAAACTACCTGCAACCCTTTGTATTTCATCTACTACTTTTTCTGTTCTTTCAAGTGTAGCACCAGATGGAGTGGTTACGTTAACGTAAACAGTTCCTTGGTCTTCGTTGGGGATAAATCCGCCAGGGATAATTTTTCCTAATAAG
This sequence comes from Sediminibacterium sp., assembly GCA_027487895.1. Taxonomy (GTDB): domain Bacteria; phylum Bacteroidota; class Bacteroidia; order Chitinophagales; family Chitinophagaceae; genus Sediminibacterium. The sequence continues at coordinate 5,479 of JAIYCS010000074.1, forward strand.
CCTGTCGAAAAACTAAACACAATTAAAATGCCAAAAATTAAAAAGCGTTTTGGAGAAATTGTTTGAATAATTTTTTGGAATTTATTTTCTACACCATCGTAGCGGCGGTTAAATCCATGTAAAAATTTGTCGAGCCAATTTTTTGGCGCATGCCCATATTCGTGCGGCTTTAAGAGCATCGCACAAAGTGCCGGTGTGAGTGTAAGGGCTACTACGCCAGATAATACAATGGCAACGGCCATGGTTAGTGAAAATTCTCTATAAAAAATGCCGGTAGGCCCAGGTATAAAGGATACCGGGATAAATACCGCTGACATTACAAGTGTGATAGCAATAATGGCCCCAGTAATTTCTCGCATAGCCTCATCGGTTGCTTTTCCTGGGCTCATATTAAATGTAACCATCTTATAGTGTACAGCTTCCACTACAACAATGGCATTATCTACCACAATCCCAATAGCAAGTACGAGTGCAAATAGTGTGATTAGATTTATTGAAAAGCCAAATAGCTGCATGAATAAAAACGTACCAACAAGTGATACGGGAACTGTTAAAGCTGGAATAAGTGTAGATCTCCAGTCTTGTAAAAAGATAAACACAACAAGGGAAACCAATATAAACGCCTCAAGTAAAGTTTTGTATACCACTTTCATGGAAGCGTTTAAAAAATTAGAGATATCATAACTTACGGTGTAGTCAATATCTGCTGTAAAGCCCTCTTTGAGCTCATCCATTCGTTTTTTAATATTTTGGATAACCTCATTGGCATTGGTTCCTGGCCTTTGTTTTAGTAAGATAGCCGCAGAAGGTTTCCCATTTTCTTTTGAAATAACGTCATATTCTTGAGAGCCTAATTCTACATCGGCAATGTCTTTTAATTTTAATACTTCGCCAGTAGCCGTACTTTTTACAATGATATTTTTATATTGATCCTCGGTATTAAATTTTCCAATGTATTTTAAAACATATTGAAGTGACTGTGCATTTTTACCAGAGCTTTCACCTACTTTACCCGGAGCTGCTTCAATATTTTGTTGTTGTAAACTTTCAATAACGTCTTGACTAGAAACATTATAGGCGGTCATCTTAACAGGGTTTAACCAAACGCGCATAGAGTATTCACGCATACCCATAATATCTGCAAATCCTACACCTTCGATTCTTTTTAATTCAGGTAAAATATTGATGTCGGCAAAATTGTATAAAAACTTTTCATCGATGGTAGAATCGTTACTCAATAAGTTAATATAGAGTAGCATACTGTTTTGTACTTTTTCTACAATAACACCCGCTTTTACAGCTTCTTGAGGAAGTTCATCTAGTGCAGAGGAAACCCTGTTTTGTACGTTAACCGCTGCTAATTCAGGATCGGTGCCTGCTTTAAATACTATTGAAATAACGCTGGTGCCATCATTACCCGATACCGATGACATGTAAGACATGCCAGGTACCCCGTTGATTGCTCTTTCTAGTGGCGTCACAACGGCTTTAACGCAGGTTTCTGCATTTGCTCCCGTGTATTTAGTGGTAACGGTAACTTCTGGTGGTGCAATATTTGGAAACTGTGTAATGGGTAATTGCGTCATCGCAATAACGCCCAATAACAAAATAAATACTGAAATAACAATGGATAATATAGGCCTATTAGTAAATTTTAAATTCATTTTAATTTCTTTCTTTATTTCGAAAATGAAGGCATTTGAACGAGCTGTGGCTTAATAATATCACCCTCTTTTACTGTTTGAATACCTTCTAAGATGATGGTGTCTGATTTTTCTAGGCCTATGTCTAAAACAAAAAAGTTAGATAGTCGAACAACAGGATTTATTTTTTTAATTCCTACTTTATTTTGCTTGTCAACAACGTACACATAAATATTGCCCTGTACTTCAAATGTTGCTTTTTGAGGAATTAGAATGGCGTTTTTAAAATGTGAAGGAGCTAATATTTTTCCACTTGACCCTTGTTTTAAGAGCCTGCTTTCATTTGGAAATTTTGCCCTGAATGCAATGTTTCCAGTAGATGCATCAAATTCTGATTCGGTGGTTTCAATAATGCCCTGTTGCGGATATACGGTATTGTTGGCTAACACCAGTTTTACTTTATTGGACTTATTGGTTGCTTGGGCATATTCTAAATAATCAATTTCTGAAACATTAAAATAGGCAAATACAAATTCGTTGTTTGATATAGAGGTAAGTAACGCCCCCTCATCTACTAGACTTCCTTTTTTAAATGGAATTCTATTGATCACGCCATTAAAGGGCGCTTTAATTTTTGTGAATTGGAAATGAAGTGTTGCCTGCTCTTTTTCAAC
>JAIYCS010000089.1 GCA_027487895.1 Sediminibacterium sp.
CATCAAATAGATACTTCAAATTACAATCAACTGGGGGTTGCATGGATCTATTATTCTGAAAATAAGGACAGTACAAAATTTGGACCAATGGAGTGTAATCCCATTGTGGTAGATGGCGTCATGTATGGGGTTTCACCTAAACTAAAATTATTTGCTCTTAACGCAGCAACCGGAAAACAATTATGGACATTCAACCCTGCCGATTCTGTAGCCAATAAAAAGTGGCATCGAAATAGTGTTAACATGAACAGAGGCGTTGCCTATTGGGCAAATGGCAATGATAAAAGAATCATTTACACGGTTGGACCCATTGTATTTAGTGTAAATGCGTTAACTGGTAGTTTGGTAAAAAGTTTTGGCCAAGAAGGAGGCATTAATTTAGTGAATGGACTAGACAGAAATCCAGATAAACTTTTTGTAGCACCAACATCACCCGTAATGGTGTACAAAAATCTATTTTTTGTTAGTGGTTTGGTTGGTGATGAAACGCCCGGTCATATAAGAGCTTTTGACATAAAATCGGGAGCGCAAAAATGGATTTTTCATACCATACCTTATCCTCAAGATAAAGGCTATGAAACTTGGGATGACACTACGGCCTACAAACATATGGGTTCTACAAATAGTTGGGCGGGGTTTAGTTTAGATGAAAAAAGAGGAATTTTATTTGCACCAACTGGTAATCCCTCTAATGATTTTTACGGAGGAGAAAGAACGGGTATGGGCTTGTATGGAAATTCATTGTTAGCAATCGATGCAGAAACAGGTAAATTAAAATGGCATTTTCAAACGGTACATCATGATGTTTGGGATATGGATTTGCCCGCACCGCCTGCACTTGTGACCGTAACGCACAATGGAAAAAGAGTAGATGCTGTAGCGCAAACTACTAAAACTGGTTTTGTTTTTTTACTCAATCGAGAAACAGGTGAATCATTATTTCCGGTAAAAGAAATGCCAGTTAGTACCTCTACAAGTTTAGAAAATGAAAAGTTATGGCCCACTCAACCTATGCCGGAAATACCTAAGCCGCTTGTACGTCAGTCATTTGATAGCAATGATTTAAATCAATTCATTGACGCAAAAAGTTATGCAACTATTAAAAATACTTTTTTAAAATATGGCCCTAGTAAAATATTTACACCACCATCAACTAAGGGAACAATTGTTCTTCCAGGTTATGATGGTGGCGCCGAATGGGGAGGGCCTGCTTTTGATCCAGAAACCCATCTACTTTATGTAAATACCAATGAAATGAGTTGGATTTTAGAAATGGTTGAAAATAAAAAAAACAACCAGCCACTACTAACCAATTATGATGCTGGCAAAGTGATATACACTCAAAATTGTATGAAATGTCACGGTACTGAAATGCAAGGTGGCGGTAATTATCCTTCATTAATTGGTGCTGCAAAAAAATATAACACGCAAACATTTTCTCAGCTCGTAAAAAATGGAAGACGGATGATGCCGGGTAATAATGTTTTAACAGAGTTAGAAAAAATGGCGCTAGCGTCTTATGTGTTAGATATAAAAAAGGTACAACTTCAAAAATTTACTGGAACATTGTCAACGCCGCTGGCTGAGCAAAAAACAACCTATGGTTTTACAGGCTATAATAAATTTTTAACACCACAAGGATATCCTGCAATAAGTCCACCATGGGGTTCATTAACGGCTATCAATTTAAATACGGGTGAACAGGTATGGAAAATTCCATTTGGTGAATTTGAAAGTTTAAAAGCAAAAGGAATACCTCCAACAGGGCGAGAAAATTATGGTGGTCCTGTGGTAACAAAAGGAGGGCTTTTATTTATTGGTGCTTCTGCCGATGGGAAATTTAGAATTGTTCATAAGCGAACTGGTAAAATTCTTCGAGAAATAGATTTGCCAGCACCTGGTGTTGCTACCCCAAGTATCTATGAAATAGAGGGTAAGCAGTATGTTGTGATTGCATGCGGGGGATCTAAATGGGGTGGTAAATCAAGTGATGCATATGTTGCGTTTACTTTGCAATAAAAAATGAGTTATTACATGAAAAGGTTTATGCGGATTTCTTTATTGGTAACAGTGCTATTTAACTTTTTTTCTTTTGTTCACGCACAAGTCAACTCAGATACACTTCTTCCAACGAATCAAAAAGGAATTACCATAAAACATACCTACTATACACTTTCCTACAGTGAAGCAGATAAGCAGGCAGAATGGGTGGCTTATTATCTAACCCCTGCATCTATTAATGGCCTACAAAAACGTAGTTCAAAATTTTTACCGGATCCGCTTTTGTCAAATCCGGTAGGGTCAAATAGTTATACAAAATCAGGATATGACAGAGGCCATTTGTGTCCTGCCGCCGATATGAAACTGAATGCTGTTGCTATGACCGAAAGTTTTTATATGTCAAATATGTCTCCTCAAGTGCCTGCTTTAAATAGAGGTATTTGGTCTAAACTTGAAGATAAAGTAAGGGATTGGGCACTTGAAAAAAATGGTTTGTATGTAGTAACGGGGCCTCTGTTAAACAAAAGCTGCGGCACCGTTAACCAAAAAATAACGGTTCCTTGTGCGTATTACAAAATGGTGTTCAAGCAAACAAAAACGGGGGTAGAAGCCATTGCTTTTTTACTTCCCAATGCAGGGAGTACGCAGCTACTTAAGCAGTTTGTGGTGTCAATAGATTATATTGAGGCGTTAACCGGAATCGATTTCTTTGCAAATCTTCCGGATAGTGAAGAAGAAAAATTTGAATCTAGGGTATTAACAAATAATTGGCAGTGGAACTAAGGTTTTACTTTAAACCTTATTGTGTGCCCTGGGTCTTATCCAAAAAATAAATTGATGCGAAAAATCCCCCTAATTTTTTCAGGTATTGTTGCTGTAATTGTTTTACTAGTTGCTTGCTCTAAAGCTGATACCACTGCAACAGGGCAAACGGTTTACACCGCAGTTGCAGCCGCCTTTGGTGCACAAATTGACCTCAATAATTTAGCCAACTATGCGGCGCAAACAAAGCCTGCATACATTGTTAAAGACAATACGGGGAACAATCCCATTACCAATGCCAAAGCAACACTTGGTAGGGTTTTATTTTACGATAAAAAATTAAGCATTGACAATACCATTTCTTGTGCGAGTTGTCATAAACAAGCTTTTGCATTTTCAGATACTGCACTCATTAGTTCAGGTGTCGCTGGTGGATTAACGGATAGACATTCTATGCGATTGGTCAATGAAAGATTTGGAGTGGAGGCTAAGTTTTTTTGGGACGAAAGAGCGGCTAATTTAGAAAACCAAACCACACAACCCATTGCCGATCATAAAGAGATGGGCTTTAGTGGACAAGCCGGAAGAGCGGGCATAGCAGCACTCTTAGCCAAATTACAGGCTACTGATTATTACAACGAGCTTTTCAAATTCACGTATGGAGATATTGCCGTTACTGAGCCACGATTACAAGAATGTTTATCACAGTTTATTAGAAGTATTCAATCTTTTGATGCAAAATATGATGTGGGTAGGGCACAGGTAAATAATGACAGACAGCCTTTCCCAAATTTTACAGCACAAGAAAATACCGGTAAAGATTTATTTTTAACGCCTCCTGTTTTTGATGGCAATAGCAGTAGAATTGGTGGAGGGCTTGGTTGCAATGGTTGTCACAACGCACCTGAATTTGATATTGACCCTAACACCCGAAACAATGGAGTTATTGCGCTCGCAGTTGGCGCAGGCCAAGATGTTAATGTAACGCGTGCACCTACACTTCGCGACCTTGTAAATAATAAGGGCGAATTAAATACCCGGTTAATGCACACAGGTGGCATTAGAGATTTAGCAACTGCCGTTTCTCATTATGGAGGATTTATTAATGACAATAGAAATTTAGATCAGCGCTTAAAACCCAATGGTATAAATGTGCAGCGTTTAAATTTACAGCCCGCCGAAATTGCTGCCGTTGTGGCTTTCTTAAAAACTTTGGCTGGTACAAATGTATACACCGATAAAAAATGGGCCACCCCATTTAACTAAAAACTAACGTTTGTTATTTTATTTAATTTGTACTACTTTAGCTTTTTACAAGGAAGCGAGTCTATGAATCATTTTAACAACGAGCAGGTGGCTAATTTGCCGCCGCACTTAGCCAAATACATTGTAGATCAGCGTTACGAAAAGTATACCAGTGTAGACCATGCTGTTTGGAGATATGTGATGCGTCAAAATTATAGTTTCCTTAAAGACGCTGCATACTACCCTTATATTCCAGGCTTAAAAATGGCCGGTTTAACCATCGAAAAAATTCCAAGCTTACAAGAAATTAATGATGCGCTTGCAAATATTGGTTGGGGTGCTGTTACCGTGGATGGATTTATTCCACCTGCTGCATTTATGGAATTTCAAGCATATAGGGTGCTTGTTATTGCTGCCGATATCAGACAACTAGAACATATTGAATATACCAGTGCCCCCGATATCATTCATGAATCGGCGGGACATGCACCTATTATTAGTGACACCGATTACAATCAATACCTCAGTTATCTTGGTTTTATTGGAACCAAAGCTATTTTTTCTTCCAAAGATTTTGAACTCTACGAAACCATCAGACAGCTTTCAATTTTAAAAGAAATGCCTGGGATTGATGAAGCCGTTATTAAAAAAACAGAAGCGACTATTTTTGAACAACAACAAAATTTAGGCGAACCTTCAGAAATGGCATTACTGAGTAGATTGCAGTGGTGGACCGTAGAGTATGGTTTAATTGGGCCGCTCGATCAACCCAAAATTTACGGAGCTGGTTTATTATCATCAATTGGGGAGAGCGCTTCCTGTATGCGCCCTGAGGTTAAAAAAATACCTTATACCATTGATGCACTTACGTATTCATATGATATTACCAAGCCACAGCCACAGCTATTTGTAACACCTACCTTTCAAAATTTAATTGATGTTTTAAAACAGTTTGAAAGCACCATGGCGTTTAGAGTTGGTGGTTTATCCAGTGTAAAAAAAGCCATTGAGTGTAAAAATATTTGTACCCTAGCATATAGTTCTGGTATCCAGGTATCTGGTGTGTGCACGCAGGTTTTAGAAGGGCCAGGGTCTAGTGTGGCGTATATAAAAACAACGGGTCCTACAGCTTTAGCAGCTAGCCATAAGCAGTTACATGGTCATGGAAAAAATTATCATGCAGACGGTTTTGGATCGCCAGTAGGAAATTTAATGGGCGCCAAAAAGCCGCTCGAAGATTTTACAGAACAAGACCTTTCTGATGCCGGAATTGAACTGAATCAAGAAGTGCTTTTATCATTTGAATCAGGCATTACTGTTCAAGGTATTTTAAGAGACATTACCAAACAGGATGCTAAAAATTTAATTTTTTCATTTACTTCTTGTACTGTAAAAAGTAAAGAAGGACTTGTTTTGTTTGACCCATCATGGGGTGTATTTGATATGGCAGTAGGCGCCTCTATTGTATCTGTGTTTAATGGTCCAGCCGATATTAGCACTTTTGAAGATCAGTTGTATGTATCGCCTGAGCAAACACACCAGCCAAGTTATTCGGGTAACGACTATGCTTATCATGCACTGTTTGCAAAGGTTAGAGAAATAAGAGGACAAATTGAATTAGCATCCATCACTTCTGCGCAATTAACGGAACTTGAAAATATATTTAATCAAGTTTTAGCATCGCATAAAAAAGATTGGCTTTGCGCACTCGAAATTTTAGAAATTATTGCAGCTGTAGAGGAGGCCGGTCCACTTTCAAAAACAATAAGAACCTATCTCGAAAAGCAAAAAACAGAACATCCTAGTTTTACAAAATTAATATCGGATGGACTTGGTATTATTGATGCGAAGCTGATTTTTCAATAATCGTCCAAGCACTTTGTGCATTGTTATTTGCTAGTTCTAGTTTAATGGCTTCAATACTTGCAGGCGTTAAGTTTACAAGGGTATCTGCATTTTGTGCGAAGAGAGCAGGAAGCGTGGTGCAATTTGCAAGCTGCGCTTTTTCGTTGCTAGTTAATCCCGCATGATCTCTAATAAATTTAGGTAACAGGTCAAAACCCATGCCTAGCTGTGTGTTGGGCTTGGTTACCTCAAATAAGTTTTGTTCGTTAATTCTTGCATACCAATCTCCTCCAAGTCTTGCAACTAAATCAAGTTTAGCTTGATCAATTTTATTGTTTGCATTTAGTACTGATTCTGCAATGTGAATTTTTTTAATTTCGGCGAGTACTAAATTTCCAGCGCCTGCTTTTTCGCCGAGTGCAATAATTTGCGCAACGGTACATTCAAGCTGTATGGGCGACTCTGCAACCCTTGGAGGGGCCACTAAATCAGAAGGGATTTGCGTAAATCCTGCTTTCGCAAATTCATTAATATTTTTAGGGTATTCGCAACTTGAGAGTGATACCTGCTGCACCATGGCATAGTTAACAATATTGATTACACATTCAGGCACTTCTTTTAAATTTTCTAGGGTATGTTTGGTGGTATTGTCTCTCACTCTTCTGGATGGAGAAAAAATACAAATAGGCGGGTTCATGCTAAATAAATTAAAATAGCTGAACGGGCTTAGGTTTACCTGACCTTCTTTGTCGATAGTAGACGCCAAACATATAGGCCTTGGTGCAATGGCGCTTTGTAAATATCCCTGAAGTTCTATTGGACTTATATCTGATGTGTTGATGGTAAGCATGCTTATTTCTTTAGGGATAAAATAGACCAGTTGGTTTCTTCGGCAATAATTTGATTTTCTAAAATACCTAAATTATCAATAGACATGGTAACCTTATCTCCATTTTGTAACCACTGCGGTTTAAAATTAGGATCCAATCTTTTTCCGGTTCCATTAAGTTCTAAAAAGCAGCCGGTACCAACGGTTCCAGAGCCAATTACATCACCCGGATACAGCGTTACACCGTAAGAACATCTTTCTATAATTTCTGCAAATGTCCAGTCCATATCTTTTACGTTTCCGCTAGAAACCAGTATATCATTGACGTAACATTTCATGGCTAAATCGTAATTGAGACCTACATGTCCAGCCTTGGTAGGCGCTATTTTATGTGCAAGTTCATCGGGTGTAACAAGCCAAGGTCCAATCACGGTTGAAAAATCTTTTCCTTTAGCAGGCCCAAGGTTTAAAAGCATTTCTTCCATCTGAAGTTTTCTGGCACTCATATCATTCATAATGGTAAAACCTGCGATGTACGCATCTGCTTCACTCGCTTTAATATTTCTTCCTTTTTTACCAATCACAATGGCTATTTCAAGTTCAAAATCAAGTTGCTCAAAATGATCGGGCATACAATAAACAGGACCTGGTCCTTCAACAGCTTGGTGGTTGGTAAAATAAAAAATTGGGTACTGATCAAATTCAGGAATCATTTCTACGCCTCTGTTTTTTCGGGCCGCTTCTACGTGTTGTCTAAACGCATATCCGTCTCTACAAGAAGTAGGGTGGGGCACTGGTGCCAAAATATCATAATTGAATACAGGCTTTGCAACGAGCGTTCCAGCTTCAATTTGCTGTGCTGTTTGGCGGGCCATTTCCATGCCACTTTCTTCGAGTGCTAAAAAGGCATTCATGGTAGCCGGTAGGCCCGAATGATTTTCTGGTAATGAATAGAGTTCGTTATTGACCAAAACGCCGTAAGAAGTGGCATTGTTTAAACGGTAGCTAATGATTTTCATGGAATGTTAATTGTGCAAAACGAAGGTAAAATAATATTCTATTTTATACTAATAATTGTTAGTATTGCAGCGGAATAAATACCCTGCTATGCCAATATACCATACTTTAGGACAAATTCCTGCAAAACGTCATACCGTTTTTAGAAAACCTGATGGTGCACTCTATGCCGAAGAACTTGTTTCTACCGAAGGTTTTTCTAGCATGTATTCACTCGTATACCATACGCATCCACCAACCATTGTAAAAGAATTGGGTACGCCGTATTCGGTAGAACCAAAAATTGCAAGAGAAAAACATTTACGACATACCAGTTTGCTTGGCTTTAATATCAAGCCACAAAAAGATTATTTAGAGAGTCGAAAAATTGTATTGGTAAATTCCGATTTGCAAATTTCTTTGGCAGCTCCTACTGAGTCGATGACTACTTATTTTTATAAAAATAGTCAGGCCGATGAAGTGTTATTTATTCATAAAGGTTCGGGCACTTTAAAAACTGGATTTGGTAAAATATATTTTAAGTACGGCGATTATATTGTAGTGCCTCGTGGTACGATTTATCAGATTGAATTTAATGATGCAGATAACCGTTTGTTTATCATTGAAAGTTTTAGTCCCATTCATTTTCCAAAAAGATACCAAAATAAATATGGTCAACTGATGGAGCACGCGCCATTTTGTGAGCGTGACATTGTAAGACCCACTGACCTTGAGACCTTTGATGAAACTGGCTATTTTAAAGTGCTCATCAAAAAGCAGGGTTTAATATATCCGTACACTTATGGCACACATCCATTTGATTTTATTGGATGGGATGGATACCATTATCCATGGGCTTTTTCGATTCATGATTTCGAACCCATCACGGGTCGTGTGCACCAGCCACCACCGGTGCACCAAACATTTGAAGCGCACAATTTTGTGATTTGTTCTTTTGTGCCGCGTAAATACGATTACCATCCTCAGGCTATTCCAGCGCCATACAACCATAGTAATATAGATAGTGACGAAGTTCTGTATTATGTAGATGGTGATTTTATGAGTAGAAAATCTGTGGTGCAAGGTCAAATTACACTTCACCCAGGTGGAATCCCACATGGTCCGCATCCGGGTACTGTCGAAAAATCCATTGGTAAAGAAAAAACAGAAGAACTGGCTGTTATGATTGATCCATTTAAGCCACTCATGTTAACGGAAGATGCCATTTCAATTGAGGATGAAAATTACCACAAGAGTTGGCAACACAATATTGAATAAGAATTAAATAAAAATATGAGCACAGATTTTTTACCCTTAATGGGAACAGATTATGTAGAGTTGTATGTAGGTAATGCAAAGCAAGCCGCACATTTTTACAAAACAGCTTTTGGATTTCAGAGCTATGCATATAGTGGTCCTGAAACTGGCGATAAAGAAAAAGTATCTTATGTACTTGTTCAAAATAAAGTAAGACTCGTTTTAACTACACCACTGCATCCAACAGGTGCTATTGCGGAACATGTAAACAAACATGGCGATGGTGTAAAAGCAGTTGCCTTAATGGTAGGCGACGCTACTGATGCTTTTGAGCAAACCGTAAAGCGTGGTGCAAAACCATACATGGAGCCTACTACAAGTGAAGACGCAGATGGTAAAATTGTAATGAGCGGTATTCATATTTATGGTGACACGGTTCATTTGTTTATTGAGCGTAAAGATTATAAGGGCACATTTATGCCAGGCTTTAAAGTATGGGAAAGCCATTATAATCCTTCTGATGTTGGGCTTCAATACATTGATCATTGTGTTGGTAATGTGGGTTGGAATCAAATGAATACCTGGGTTTCTTTTTACGAAGACGTAATGGGTTTTAAAAACATTCTAACCTTTGATGACAAGCAAATTTCTACCGAATATTCGGCACTCATGAGTAAAGTAATGAGTAATGGAAATGGTTTTGTGAAATTCCCCATTAACGAACCAGCTAAGGGTAAGAAAAAATCTCAAGTAGAAGAATATTTAGATTTTTATAAAGATGCTGGAGTGCAGCACATTGCCATTGCCACACAGGATATTATTACAACCGTGACTGCACTAAGTGAAAGAGGGGTTGAGTTTTTAAAAGTACCTGGTACTTATTATGATCAACTACTAGACCGTATTGGTCCTATCGATGAAGACTTAGAGCCGTTAAGAAAACTAGGTATATTAGTAGATCGTGACGATGAAGGGTATTTACTACAAATATTTACCAAGCCAGTAGAGGATAGACCTACCTTGTTTTTTGAAATCATTCAGCGCAAAGGTGCTAAATCATTTGGTGCTGGAAATTTCAAAGCGCTTTTTGAAGCACTCGAAAGAGAACAAGAATTAAGAGGTAACTTATAATTTACTTCCCTTTTTTATAATGCCATTTCTGGGATGTCTCCATTTATAAGGAGCTTTCCAGCAGTGGCATTTTTTATTTGTTCTATCGATACCCCAGGTGCTCTTTCGATAAGTACAAATCCGCCTTCTGGTGCAATATCAATAACAGCTAATTCGGTCACAATTCTTTTAACGCAGTTTTTTCCGGTGAGGGGCAAATCACATTTGGCAAGCAGCTTACTTTCCCCTGCTTTATTAACGTGTTGCATGGCAACAATAATATGTTTTGCAGAAGCAACAAGGTCCATCGCACCACCCATACCCTTTACCATTTTACCTGGAATTTTCCAGTTGGCAATATCTCCGTTTTCAGAAACTTCCATTGCTCCAAGTATGGTTAGGTCAATTTTTTTTGAATGAATCATACCAAAACTCATCGCAGAATCAAATGAACTAGCACCCGGAAGCGCCGTTATGGTTTGCTTGCCTGCATTGATGGTATCGGGGTCAACAGCATACTCTTTTGGGAAAGGGCCAACGCCCAATAGGCCGTTTTCACTTTGAAAACATACGTTGATGCCTTCGTGTAAATAGTTTGCAACTAAGGTAGGAATACCTATACCTAAATTAACGTAAGTATTATTTTTAACTTCTTTAGCAATTCGTTTTGCAATACCTTCTTTATCTAACATAATAGTTTATTTACTGGTGGTGCGTTTTTCAATTCTTTTCTCATAATTTTTTCCTTCAAAAATTCGGTGCACATAAATGCCGGGTGTGTGAATTTGATCGGGATCAAGTATGCCTGGCTCCACTAATTCTTCTACTTCGGCAATGGTAATTTTACCAGCCATGGCCATGAGTGGATTAAAATTGCGCGCAGTGCTTTTAAAAATTAAGTTTCCATCGGTGTCACCTTTCCAAGCTTTTACAATGGCAAAATCTGCATTAAATGCAGTTTCCAATAAATATTCTTTGCCATCAAAAATTCTGGATTCTTTACCTACAGCTACTTCGGTGCCAACACCAGCGGGTGTAAATATGGCTGGCATGCCATAGCCTGCAGCCATGCATCTAAATGCAAGTGTTCCCTGCGGTATCAGTTCAACTTCTAATTCGCCAGAGAGTAATTGTCTTTCAAACTCTTCGTTTTCGCCTACATAAGACGAAATCATTTTTTTAACTCTCTTTTGTTGTAGCAGTAATCCAATACCAAAATCATCTACTCCCGCATTGTTTGAAATGCAGGTTAAATTGGTGGTACCTTTTTCTAAAATTGCTTGGATACAATTTTCCGGAATACCACAAAGGCCAAAGCCACCTAGCATAAGTGTGCTACCATCTGTGATATCCGCTACTGCCGCCGCGGCGTCTTTTACAAGTTTATAAATCATTGTAATTATTGGATTGAATTCAGTTCAAAATTACCCCTTTTATGTATACTAACGTCTATTAGTATTGTTAAGTTTGATTATTTGTATATTTAAAAAAAATACGGATGAAACATAAACATATTGAGGGATTAATTGCGGCACCATTTACACCATTTCATACAGATGGTTCGTTACATCTAGAGCTTATTCCAGCCTACTATAAAATGCTCGTTTCTAATGGGGTTGTGGGGGCATTTATTTGTGGATCAACAGGTGAGGGGGTGTCGCTAACGATGTCAGAAAAAAAATTAGTGATGGAGGCCTGGGCAAATGTGGCAAATGGTAATCCTGATTTTACAGTCATTCCATTTTTGGGTGGTACTTGTATAGCGGATTGTAAAGATTTGGCACTACATGCAAAAAGTATTGGGTTGCGCGCTGTTGCATTTACAACGCCGTTTTATTTTAAACCCGCAAATGCAGCTGCGCTTGCAAAAGCATGTATTGAAATTGGAGAAGCCGTTCCAGAATTGGCTTTTTATTACTACCATATTCCTGTATTAACCGGCGTACATATTACCATGTATGAATTGTTGCAAGCCATACATGGTAAACTTGCAAATTTTGCTGGCATTAAATATACCCACGAAGATTTTATGGATTATTTGTCATGCATGCGTTTTGCGGATGGCGCTTATGATATGTTATGGGGAAGAGATGAAAATATGTTGTCTGCATTGGTGCTGGGTGCAAAAGGGGCCGTAGGTAGTACGTATAATTATGCAGCACCACTTTATTTGTCATTAATAGAAGCTTATTACAACCATGATTTTGAAAAAGCTCGTCTACTGCAGCAGCAATCAATAGATATGATTCGTTTGTTGGGTAAATATGGAGGTATCGCAACGGGTAAAGCCTACATGAAAAAGATTGGAATGGATTGTGGAGCATTTAGGCTTCCAGTTTCTAATATGTCGGTCGCTCAATTTGATTTATTTAGTGCAGATGTTGATGCATTAGGTTTTAGTACCTATGCGTCAAAAATTTCTTTATAATAAGCATGAGAATTATTCGTAAAATAACCATCTTATTTTTTTGTGTATCCTTTTTTTTAAGGGTATCGGCACAAGATGTTTACCCATCTCCCATTAGTTGGAAAGATGCAGGTGTTTTGCCAGCTTCTGCTAAGGGAAAAGATAATTTTGGATTATCGGGTGTTGTGGCTGGTGAAATAAATCAACAAATAATCATAGCGGGTGGTAATAATTTTCCAGAAGGATTGCCATGGGAAGGAGGCGTCAAAAAATACTATGACCAGGTGTTTGTATATGATGTAAAAGGAGATACTATTATTATGGCTGATAGTAGTGTAAGGCTTCCAAGCAAAGTTGGATATGCTGCAGTTGCTCAATTAAATGACGGTATTTTTTATGCTGGGGGTGAAAACGAAAAGGGCCCCTTAACTAATGTTTATTTGATTCAAAAAAATAGTAAAAACGGTCTAGTAATAATAAGCTGGCCTGATTTACCAGAAGCCCTTACAAATGCAGTTGCGGTGGCTACATCAAATGCAGTATATGTGCTTGGAGGCGCCACAAAAAATGGCGTTTCTGACAAAGTGTGGGCAATTTATTTGAATGATATTAACGCGGGTTGGAAATATGTTTCTACCATGCCACAGCCAACTTCTTTTGCTGCAGCAGTATTTGCGCAGGGTCAAGTATATATTATGGGCGGACGTAAAAAAGGCACAGATGGAATAAGTGAAATATACAATCAGACTTTTGCATGGAATATTGCAAACAACACTTGGTCCAAAAAAGCGCCACTACCTTACGTGGTATCCGCAGCAACCGCCGTTGCCTTACCTGATAAAATTTTATTTATTGGTGGAGATAAAGGCGTTGTCTTTCATGAAGTAGAAATGCTTGCATCAAAAATTGCGACAACTAATGATCTGGTAGTAAAAAATAACTTAACTGAAATCAAAGATAAATTGCAACAAACACATCCTGGATTTAGTAAGGATATACTCGCTTATAACCTTACTACAAATACTTGGCGTTCATATGCACAATTAACGGTGGCTGCACCTGTAACTACCTATGCTTTTATTTTTAATCATAAAATTATTTTACCTGCTGGTGAAGTAAAGCCAGGTGTTAGAACGCCACTAATTCAATTGGGCACCATAAATAAATAACTATGACTGAATCAAAAAAATATCCTTGGATTGTAGTTGGCCTATTGTGGGTGGTGGCACTATTAAACTATATGGATCGTCAAATGATTGCTACCATGCGACCTTCTATGCAATTGGATATTACAGAACTTAGTCAGGCCACAAATTATGGTTATTTAATGGCTGTTTTTTTATGGGTTTATGGATCTATGAGTTCTTTTTCAGGAATTATTGCTGACAGAATAAATCGTAAAGGTTTAATCATTGGAAGTTTATTTGTTTGGTCGCTCGTAACATTTGCCATGGGCTTTGCAACTTCATTTAATACGCTTTATTGGCTTAGGGCATTAATGGGTTTAAGTGAGGCGCTTTACATTCCGGCTGGACTTTCTTTAATTGCAGATTATCATTCCGATAAAACAAGGTCGTTGGCCGTAGGTCTTCACATGTCTGGTATATATATGGGTCAGGCACTCGGCGGATTTGGAGCCACTGTAGCCAAGCTTTTTTCTTGGCAGTACACTTTTATGTTTTTTGGTGGCTTTGGTATGTTGTACGCTGTCGTACTTGTATTTTTTTTGCGGGATAATATTAAAAGAGAAATTCGCACCGCTGCTCAAAAAGGTATTACTTCCATTATGAAAAGTGTTACTGGATTATTGTCCTCTTTTTCATTTTGGATTATCATTTTATATTTTGCCGTTCCAAGTTTTCCTGGTTGGGCTATCAAAAACTGGGCACCTACTTTAATTGCTGATAAACTGCATATCGATATGTCTATTGCAGGTCCATTAACCACCATTTCCATTTCATTGTCTTCTTTGTTTGGAGTCATTGTGGGTGGTTATTTTTCTGATAAGTGGGTGCAGCAAAATATTCGTGCCCGTGTTTACATTGGCGCCATGGGGCTTTCTCTCATGATACCGGCTTTGCTATTACTTGGCTATAGCAATTCAATTGTTATAGTATTTGCAGCTGCATCTATGTTTGGTTTTGGTTTTGGTATGTTTGACACGAACAATATGCCTATTTTATGTCAATTTGTACCAGCAAATAGTAGAGCAACGGCTTATGGTTTGTTAAATACGGCCGGCATTTTTGCTGGGGCTGTTATTACCGACTATTTAGGTAAGTCTACAGATGCTGGAAACCTAAATAGAGATTTTGCAGCACTTGCAGGAATTGTAGTAGTTGTTATAGTGCTACAGTTATTATTTTTAAAACCAAAAGAGGCAACTGCCTAAAATTTTTGTTATATGGCATACGATCATGAGCAGCTTCATTCACTTGCTAACTTTTACAAGCATCAATTATTAGAGGATACCATTCCGTTTTGGTTTCCACGCTCATTTGATAGGGAGCATGGCGGGTATTTATTTATGCGTGATGCGGATGGTTCATTAATTGATGATGACAAAGCAGTATGGATTCAGGGAAGGGCAGTATGGACTTTATCTACACTTTATAATACCATCGAAAAAAAGCAGGAATGGTTGGATGGCGCTAAGCTTGGCTACGATTTTTTAAACAAGCATTGTTTTGATACAGATGGGCAAATGTTTTTTCATGTGATGCGTGATGGCAGCCCTATCAGAAAACGTCGATATTTTTTTTCAGAAACATTTTATGTTATTGGTGCCGCTGCCTATGCAAAGGCAAGTGGCGACCAGGAGGCTGCTGATAATGCAAGAAGGGTATTTACCAAATGTTTAGAATATGCAAATACACCTGGTTTGTTAGCGCCAAAGTATTCTGGTTTAAGGCCTAGCATAGGAATTGGTGTTCCCATGATATTAATGAATACAGCCCAGCAGTTGAGAGACACCATTGGTGATCCTCGTTGTGACGATCTCATTAGCGGATGGATTGATACCATCGAAAAATATTTTGTAAAAGACGATATTGAATGTGTGATGGAACAGGTGGCTCCCGATGGATCTATTATTGATCATATCGATGGACGTACTTTAAATCCGGGACATGCTATTGAAGGGGGGTGGTTTATTTTGCAGGAAGCAAAATATCGTAAAAATGATCCGCGCTTAATTGCCCTTGGCTGTAAAATGATTGATTATATGTGGAAGCGCGGTTGGGATGAAACCCATGGAGGGCTTTTATATTTTAGGGATGTATACAATAAGCCTGTGCAAGAATACTGGCAGGACATGAAGTTTTGGTGGCCCCATAACGAAACAATCATAGCAACCCTCATGGCTTATTTATTAACCGGAAATGAGCGGTATGCGAGTATGCATAAGCAGGTGCATGATTATGCGTATAATAAATTTCATGATAAAGAGCATGGAGAGTGGTTTGGGTATTTGCACCGTGATGGCAGTATTTCTCAAACTGCAAAAGGAAATTTATTTAAAGGGCCTTTTCATTTGCCGCGTCAAGAGTGGCTTTGTTATCAGTTACTTCTCGAACATCTCAATAAATAAGTTTATGCGGTATGTTGTAATGGGTTTGTTTTTGTTTTTAAGTACATGTGTTTTTGCGCAACTTAAAATAGATCAGCCCATCATGCACAATATGGTGTTGCAGCGGGGTAAACCGCTCATATTGTCCGGTAAAGCGTTGCCCTCAAACACTGTAAAAATTCATATTGGTGAAAATAAAACATATACCGCCGTTTCAGATCTAAACGGATTTTGGAAAATAGAGATTCCGTCACATGTGGCATCTGTAAAGCCATTTAGTTTGGATGTATTTACAAAAACCGATTCGCTCCAATTTAAAGATTTGCTTTGGGGAGATGTATGGGTTTGTGCGGGTCAATCGAATATGGAGTTTGCTTTAAAAAGTGAATTGCATTATCAGAAAGAATTGCCAATAGCAACAAATCAAAATATTCGTGTTTACAATCCAGTATATATAGGTAAAAATAGATACGCTAATCCCTATCCGGATGCCATTAGACAATCTATAACGCCATCAAATTTTTATGAAGGCGTTTGGCAAGCACTTGATAGTATTAGTGCCCCAAGTTTTTCTGCCATTGGATATTATTTTGCAAAAATCGTTGCGCAAAAAACGGGGGTGCCCATTGGAATCATCAATGTATCTGTTGGCGGTTCACCCATCGAAGCATGGATGAGCAAAGCATCTTTACTAAGCGATGCCGCTTTTTCAAAAAAAATAAATGATAGTTGGTTAACCAATGATTATTTGCCTATTTGGATTAGACAGCGCGGAAAAGAAAATATTGGTCTTACTAATTTAAATGGCAATCATGCATTTAAGCCTACCTTTTTATACGATGCTGCTATTGTTCCTCTTTCAAAATTAAAAATTGCTGGCATCTTATGGTATCAAGGAGAGAGTAATGCGCAGGAAATGGAGAGGGTGGTTGAGTATGCCGCGCTTCAAGAAAAAATGATAGCATCTTATAGAAGCGCTTGGGGGCTCAAAAACTTACCCTTTTATTTTGTTCAACTATCATCTATTGATAGTTCAAATTATAAATCGCAATATTGGCAGCAGTTTAGATCCGCTCAATTTGATGCCTTACAAAAAGGGCATCATATAGGTATGGTTGTAAGTATGGATAAAGGTGCAAAAAATGATGTGCACCCTACTAATAAAAAAGCCATCGCTCAAAGGCTAGCGAGTTTTGCTTTGCATGATAACTATGGATTTAAGAATGCAGCTACTATCACTAAGCCTATCCACGTTGAATATAAAAATGGATTTGTTTCAGTTTTGTTTAACAATCCTATTCAAACACTTGATGGTGCTATACCTAAAGGGTTTTCATTGGATGGGATACATGAGGCTAGTTATGTAATTAAGGACAATAAGGTTTTTATTAAAACGCCCTCAAAGCCTGAGCTGGTATATTTTGGATTTGCACCCTATACATCTGCAAATCTTGTAGACAAAGAAGGCAACCCAATTCCAGCCTTTATCTTACCTGTTCAGTAAATTAGCTTTTAATATTTTTTTATGCAAATACGTATACTCACTTTATTCTTAGCAATTTCATTGGCTGCAAGTGCACAAGACAGCTCATTTAATAAAACCGATTTAAATAGTGTAGCAAAGGTTTTTGATTTGACATTTACACCAAAAGAAATTGACACGCTTTATTCCGATGTAAAAGATAATTTATTCAATTATAAAAGTATGCACAAGCTTACTTTAAATAATGCAACGCCTTTAAGCATGTGGCAAACGCCTGTTGTGTCTGGTATGAAATTTAATACGGTGCAAAAGCCTGTTAAATGGGGCTCTATTAGTGCGGTGTCTTTACCTGCTAATAAAAATGAACTTGCATTTTATTCGATAGAGCAGTTGGCTTATTTGATTAAAAATAAAAAGATAAGTTCAGTTGATTTAACCCGTTTTTTTATTGAGCGTATTAAAAACTATGGCGATACTTTACAATGTTTAATTAGTTTAACGGAAAATCTTGCACTTGAACAGGCTAAACAAGCTGACGCTGAAATTGCTGCAGGCAAGTACAAAGGACTATTGCATGGAATCCCTTATGGCCTTAAAGATTTATTTGCAGTTAGGGGTACTAAAACTACCTGGGGTGCTGAGCCGTTTAAAAATCAAATGATAGATGAAGATGCATACGTGTATGTAAAATTAAAAGAAGCCGGTGCTGTGCTAGTGGCAAAGTTTACCCTCGGTGCTTTAGCCATGGGTGATTATTGGTATGGAGGAAGAACTAAAAATCCTTGGAATTTAAAATATGGATCTTCGGGTTCATCGGCGGGATCAACCTCTGCAACTGTTGCTGGGCTTGTACCTTTTGCGATTGGTACCGAAACCTGGGGTAGTATTGTATCGCCATCTACAACTTGTGGAGCAACTGGGTTAAGGCCAACATTTGGCACTATTAGTAGATCAGGTGCGATGGCACTTAGTTATAGTTTAGATAAAGTAGGTCCTATATGCAGGTCTGCGGCAGACGCAGCTGTGGTATTTAATTATTTACATGGTACAGATGGTAAAGATTTATCTGCGGTAAACATGCCATTTAATTATGATGCAGTAAAGCCTGTAAAAAATTATAAAATCGCATACGCTAAAAATTATTTTGATAAAATTAAAGACACTACTAGAGCAGAGTGGGTGGCGCTTAAAGCCTTTGAAAAAATGGGTGCTACTTTAATTCCTGTAAATTTCCCAGATAGTGGCGTGTATAAGTTTAATATTATGGACGTAATTATTGGTGTAGAATGTGCTGCACAATTTGATGACCTTACACGTTCTAATCTGGATGATGCACTTACGCGTCAAACAAAAAATGATTGGCCTAACCAGTTTAGAACCGCTCGTTTTGTGCCTGCTGTAGAATATGTAAATGCACAGCGCCACCGTTATGTTTTAATGAAGGATGTAAACGAAGCGATAGCGCCTTTTGATGCCATTATTTGTCCATCAAGAGGCGATGGTAACCAGTCTGCTATTACCAATTTAACTGGTAATCCTGTAGTATGTGTGCCTGTTGGTTTTGATAAGCGTAACAATTTACCATTGGGTATCAGCTTTGTTGGAAAGCTATATGATGAAGCAAGTATTTTAAGAATTGCAAAAGCGTATCAAGATGCAACAGGTTGGGATGAGATGCATCCGACGATGTTTAAATAAGCGTATTATTTTTTGCAAGCATTTTCTTTGATCCTAAATGCTACAACATGATATTCCTTAGTTTGTTTAACTGTTTTTGAGTTGCTGTCGGAAACGCCTCAACATATAAGTCTATGTCGTTTTTCATGGATTAGTTGCATTTGGATGTTTCTAATTTAATAAAATTCTAATTCAATATTAACTTGAATCGGTTATTTATTACATAGTGATATTTTTTAAAAGGCTGATAAACAGTGCATTGATAATTAAGTAAATTGTAAAATCAGCTGTTAATTACCAATTTCACATATTATCAACTTTTTTTTGATCGATCAACAACAACATGTATTGATCTATTGTACTACTAATCATGTCATTACATCTTCAAATGTATTCATTTAGTAATGCTTAATTATCAATTTCGGGTAATATAGCATTATAGCGGCTTTCAAGGCATGAACAATTTGTTTGGATTATGGTTATATTAGATTAAACAAATTTATTTGCCCTATGGAACATTTAAAAATCGCCTCCGACAATTACGTAGCATTTACGTTTTTTATCGGAACAATGGCTATGATGGCCGCATCGGTTTTCTTCTTTTTTGAGTTGAGTTCTACTCCAACTAAATGGAGAACCTCAGTTCTAGTTTCTGGATTAATTACCTTTATTGCAGCAGTACACTACTACTACATGAGAGGTTATAACCTAGCAACTGGAGATTCACCTACATTCTTCAGATATGTAGACTGGATTTTAACTGTGCCTCTAATGTGCGTTGAGTTTTACTTGATCACTAAAAAAGCAGGTGCTAAACAAGGTTTATTATGGAAGTTGATCTTCGCTTCTTTAGTAATGCTTGTAACTGGTTACTTTGGTGAAACTATCTACAGAGGAAGTAGCGTAATTTGGGGAGTAATCTCTGGTGCTGCTTATTTCTACATTGTTTACTTAGTATGGTTTGGCGAAGTTTCTCAACTTGCTCAAACAGCTGGTGCACAAGTTGCAAAAGCAACAAAAACACTTGCTTGGTTTGTACTTGTAGGTTGGGCTATCTATCCGCTAGGTTACATCTTAGGAACTCCAGGTGGATTATTTGGTATCCAATTAGTAGCTGATCCAGCTTTAGCTTCTCACTACATGGATATCGTTTACAACGTAGCAGATGCAATCAACAAAATTGGATTTGGTTTAGTGATCTATTCATTAAGCAGAACTCAAGACTAATTGATTTCAATAGTTTTATAAAAAGGCGAGGTATGTATTTATTGCACACCTCGCCTTTTATTTTTTAGCCGCTTCAGATTTCTTTGCTTGCATGTTATCAGACCAAAATCTTAATGTCAACAAAGCCATGCCTTATGATTATGTTTTTATAGGTATGGGGGCCTCTAATGGGCTTATGCTATTGGAGTTCATTAAAAGGGGCTATCATCAAACAAAGCGAATTGCTGTTATTGAATCACAGCATAAAAACACCAACGATAAAACCTATTGTTTCTGGTCTTCCCCAAATGACACAATCGTTCAAGACCTCTCTTCAATTATTAGTCATCAATACCAATTTGTTCAAACCAATACTAATAAGGTACAGTCTATTCAGGATCAACCCTATTACTGTATAAAAAGTATTGATTTTTACAATTTACTACACGCCACTATTGCTTCGCATCCAATCGATAAGTTTGATGGACAGGTTGCTTATTTAAACCCTTTGCCTGATTGTATAGAAATTGTTTTTGAACAGCAGGTTATTACTGGCACCATTGTTTTTGATAGCAGGCCGCCAGTGTTTACAAAAGAACTGCACAATCAGTCTTATTTGCTTCAATCATTTTTTGGCTACCATATTCGTTTACAAGATTCGAAACTAAATGTTGATACATTTCAAATGATGAACTTTGACGTGGATCAGTCTAATTATACGCAGTTTGTATACAACCTACCTTATGCATCTAACGAATGTTTGGTAGAGTTAACAAGGTTTGGTGTTGATACCATTGATATTGATTATGCAAAAAAAATATTAGACGAAAAAATTAAAGCACAATTTGGAGCTTACGAAATTGTAGCTGAAGAAGAAGGGTGCATTCCAATGACAGTGCTTAAACAGCAAGCCTCAATAGATAAGCGCATTATTAATATGGGTGCAAGGGCTAATTTAATTAAGCCTACCACGGGTTATGGCTTCAAAAAAATGCATGCATTTGCAGCGGCATTTGAAAATCCAGCGCAGGCTCCAATAACAAAAGCGCGTTTCTTATTTTATGACCACCTGCTTTTAATCATATTAATTAGGTGGCCAAACCTCGGTAAAAAAATATTTACGGCGCTATTTCAAAACAATACCATTCAACGCATTTTTACTTTTTTGGATGAAAAGTCTGGGGTATCAGAAGAAGTTAAAATATTTGCTTCACTACCCATTATACCTTTTTTAAAAGCCTGCGTTATTTACCTTACTAGTTATATCAAAAAGAGTTACTTATTTACAGTTGGTTGTATGCTGGCATATTTTTTGCTTAATCTGGTGAGTCCAAATGTGGCTGCTTGGTTTGGTTATACTTGTTTAATTGCCGGCCTCCTCGTAGTAGGTATTCCACATGGAGCCGTGGATCATTTATTGTTAACTTCAAAAAAGTTTAATCTTTTAAAATTTGTTGTTCAGTACTTACTCATTATTGCCGCTTATTTTATGGTTTGGCAGTGGTTTCCGGTATTTTCTTTGCTCTTATTTATTGCTTACTCTGCTTTTCATTTTGGAGAATCTGAAATGGTAGAAATGCAGGTTTCGATGCATTCATTTGCTCAAAAAGCTTATGCTTTTGCACTAGGTCTTTCTATTTTACTACTCATCATTTTTTTGCACCTCAATGAATCTATTTTGGTGCTCAATAATATGCAGGGTGTTTCAGATTTTGTAGCTACCCTTAACCTGTTTCAATATAAAAATATAGTAATTGCCGTTTCTGGTGTTTTACTCATGCCACTGTGGTGGATTTCAAAAAAGACATGCTTATTTTTAGTGGGTATTCTTTTATTAGGCACTCAAATGCCACTCATGCTTGCTTTTGGACTCTATTTTGTTGGTTCACATAGTGTCAATGCTTGGGGACATATTGCAGGCAAATTAAAAATTGCTCCAAAAAAATTGTATTTGGAGTCGCTACCATTTAATGTGGGTGCACTACTTATTTTTTTACTTTTCTTTTATTTGCAACAAACAAACCCGCAACTAATACAGTCTTATGCTGCAGTATTTTTTGTTTTTTTAGCATGTGTAAGTCTTCCGCATATTATACTGATGCATCTTTTTTATAAAAAAGAAAACTAAAGGTCTAGCAGTTTAAAAAAGTCTGCTTCTACTAATTCCCTTACCTGACCTGCTGGTAAATTCCCTAAATAAATAGCTTCGATAGCTACTCTAATAAGTCTAATGCACCTATGATGCACGGCTGCAACCATTTTGCGTACTTGATGAAATTTTCCTTCGGTTAATGTGATAAGTATCCAACTGGTTACTACATTTTGATGTACCGGTACCGCTGGCGTTAGTAAGGAGGCATCAAACAAATGTTGGTAGGGTGTAGCATCCTCTACAATGGAAACCGAGCATGGACTTGTAAGGTATTGGCTTCCATTTGGTGCACTAATGGGTATGCCACCAGCGAGTGACGCTGCCGTAGCAGGCGTCATTTTATTTTTCACTTGCACGAGGTAAGTCCTGGTATGTGGCTTTGGTCCTTGAAATAAAAGTTTGGTGATTTTTTTATTGGTCGTTAATAATAACAGGCCTTCAGAATTATTATCTAACCTACCAATGGCATGAGTGCCCTCCGGAAAATCAAAGTCTAAACTGCCCAATAAATTAACATCGTGCGAGCTGATAAATTGCGAAACCATATTTACTGGTTTATGTACTACAAAGTATCGGTGCGCTGTCATGGCAGCAAATTACTTAATATTGCATATGCAACAAGTGTCAAATGATCCCTTACATGGTAAAACCCTCGAAAAAATAGTAACCGAACTGGTTGCTTATTTTGGATGGGAAGATTTGGGGCAGCATATTCCAATCAATTGTTTTAATTCCAACCCAAGCATTCAATCGAGTCTAAAATTTTTACGCAAAACCCCTTGGGCACGCAAAAAAGTTGAAGACTTATATGTAAGAATGATTACAGGGTAAATGTTTAATTGGTTTTAATTTCTGGCGCTTTAGCCTCTGTGGTATCTGTTACTAAAATTGGCAGTTTGTAACCTCCCGTATCTATACGTAACCCTGGCATTTTTTGTTTTAATTGTGCAATGCCCGCGTTTGTAAAGCTGGTTTTATAAAGGTATACTTTTTTTAGGTTTTTAAGTTTGGCTAAGCTGCTAATGCCTTCTGCGGTAGCTTTGGTTTGTGTGATACTCAAAATTTCTAAATTTTCAAATGCATCAAGTGAAGCAAGTCCTTTATTTGTGATGCTCGTGCCATTTAGTTCTAATTGTTTGAGTTGTTTGCAACTCGATAGCGCACTTAAATGCTCGTCTTTAATGGCTGTAAACGAGGCGTTTAATTGTAGTAATTGATCTGAAATTTTTGATAGAATTTGAAAGGTTTGGGCGCTCAATGTTTCAACACCAATTAAATTAGCGCGTACATAATTAGAGCCGTTAACAACGGGTACAATCGCAACACCTTCTTTGCTTAGCGCTGAAAGTACGTCGCTCGAAATAGCACTCACTTTTTTTGTAGGTAATTGTGTTTGCTCGGCGGTGGTAGCATCACCACTTGAAAATGCAGCTAATACTCCTTTAATGGCAGCCGTTTGTTTGGTGTTTTTTACAACCTCTGTAAAACTAGCACCCGACTCAATCCACCAGTGTAGTAATGCCACTTCATCTTTGGTAAGTTGTGGTTTTTCTTTGGGTGGCATATGTTCTTCGTTGGAAGTTGGCAGCAATATGCGGTTTATGATTTCACTGCTGCCAGGCTGGTAAGGAGTTAATACTTTTCCTTCTTCGCCACCCTCAATGATATAATTTGGAAGGTCAAGTCTTAATTTTCCTTTTTGCTTGCTATCACCATGGCAACTATAACACTTTGCAGCCAATATGGGTTCTATTACATCTTTGTAAACAACAGCTTCATTGATATTGGCAATAACTTTTTTATCGTTCTTGGTATTTGAAAGAGGCGCTGTTAAATAGTCTTCTCCATGTGTGAGGTTGCCGCCGTTATGCCCTGTAATGATAATGAGTGCAGTTAATAGTATAATGAGCGCACCCACATACTTGAACTTTTTTTGATTGGCGATATAGCATACGATACTTGTGATAGCGGTAGCAATACCAAGCCACTGATGCTTAAATACAATACCCTCATTATACGCGTCTGAAATAGAAAGTAAGTAGCCTGTAATGCAGGATAGAATAGAAAAAAACGAACCTACTGCAAGTGCAGGCACTACCGCTGCAGATACTGCCGCAAATTTTTGTTTTTTTGAAACAAAAAATAAAAGGGCAGCAAAAAGTAATATTCCTATAGGTAGGTGAACAAAAACAGGATGGAACCTTCCAATAAATACGCTCATCATTATTTTTTTATGCTATGATATCATGAATCACTTTACCACTCAAGTCAGTTAACCTAAAGTTTCTTCCCTGTGATTCGTAGGTGAATTTTTCGTGGTCAAAACCCAATTGGTTTAAGATGGTTGCTTGTATATCAAAGGTTTCTACCTTGCCATTTACAATATTGTAACCAATTTCATCTGTTTCGCCATAGGTAGTGCCACCTTTAATGCCACCGCCTGCCATCCACATGGAAAACGCTTCACCATGGTGGTCGCGGCCCTTAAATGGCATGGTTTTACCTTCTCTATTTTCTTGCATCGGTGTTCTACCAAATTCTGAACCCCACACAACAAGTGTTTCGTCGAGTAGGCCTCTTTGTTTTAAATCTTGTAAGAGTGCGGTAATAGGCCTATCAATTTTTCGACACTTATTTTTAAGTCCAATATCAACTGCGTTACCTGCCGAGTCGCCATGCGTATCCCAGCCCCAGTCAAATAGCTGTACAAAGCGAACGCCTTTTTCTACCAGCTTGCGTGCAAGTAATACGTTGTTGGCAAAACATGATTCGCCGGGCCTAGTGCCATACATCTCATGAATATAATCAGGCTCGGTACTGATATCCATGACACCCGGCACAGAAATTTGCATTTTGTACGCGAGCTCATATTGAGAAATGCGTGACAAGGTTTCTGGATCTTGATACTCGGTATAAGATTCTTCATTCACTTTATTAATAGCATCGATACTTGCTTTTCTAATATCGCGGTCCATGCCCGCAGGATCTTTAATAAACAAAACTGGATCTCCTTCACTACGGCATTGTACACCTTGATAAACACTTGGTAAAAATCCACTTCCCCAAACACTTTTTCCTGCATCCGGATTATTACCACCAGAAGTAAGTACTACAAACCCTGGCAGGTTTTTATTTTCTGAACCAAGACCGTAAGTAACCCAAGAACCCATACTAGGCCTGCCTAGGCGCGGTGTTCCAGTATGCATTAAAAGTTGTGCAGGTGCATGATTGAACTGATCGGTAGTAACGGCCTGAAGCACGGCTACATCATCAATAACAGTTGATAAGTGTGGTAAATTTTCAGACAACCAAATACCACTTTCGCCATATTGTTTGAAACTTGCTTGAGGGCCTAGCATTTTAGGAACGCCTCTAATAAACGCAAATTTTTTACCATTGAGTAAGGAAGGCGGACAATCCAATCCGTCCAGTTTTGCAAGCTCCGGCTTATAACTAAACATTTCAAGTTGCGAAGGAGCACCAGCCATGTGTAAATATATCACCGACTTAGCCTTGCCTAAAAAGGGTGGCGCTTTTGGTGCTAATGGATTGGTGGCATCAAACAAATTGGCACTAGAAGATGTATTACACCCACCGAGTAAACTGCCAAGTGCTAATGCGCCAAATCCCATGGCACTTTCTTTAATAAAATGCCTGCGCGTATGCTGCTGCATCACGGCCTTTTGAGCTTCTTTAACAAGGCGCTGGTTATGTAATTCTTTTTGCGTCATTGAAATTAGTTTTTATTAAGCCATTCGTCTAAATTAAGCATGGCGTTTGCTACCACAACAAGCGCGGCTCTGTTGGTAGGTGATGCAAGTGTGCTATCACTCACTAAAATATTGGCTGCTTTTTTGTTGCTTTGATATTTTGATAAACTACTTTGATAGAGTGAGGTTAGCGCATTTAATTTATTTGCCGAAATGGGCTTGTACATCATTTGCTCGTAGCCTGTTTTAATTTTTGCTTCGATAGGACCTTTTACATTTTCCATACTTTTTGCAAAAGAGCGGGCCATAATAATATAGGAAGAATCATTTAAAGAAGTAAGTGCTTGAAGTGGTGTGTTGGTTCTAATTCTACGAATCACACAAACCTCTCTGGCACCTCCATCAAAAGTAATCATAGACGGGTAAGGCGCTGTTCTTTTAAAATAGGTATAGAGAGAACGCCTGTACTGGTCTTCGCCTTCAGATAATTTCCAAGTATCTCCATTATACGGTGAACGCCAAATACCATCTGGTTGATAAGGCATGACACTTTTGCCATACATTTTTGGACTTAACAAACTACTAACGGCGAGTGTTTGGTCTCTAATTTGCTCTGCCGAAAGTCTAACCCTTGGGCCTCTTGCGTATAATTTATTGTAAGGATCTTTTTTAAGAAGTTCTTTTGTAAAAATCGACTGCTGTTTATAGGTAGCAGAAAGCACGATTTCTTTGAGTGTTTTTTTGATGCTCCAATTGTGCGTGTGCATGTGTTGCCATGCTAAATAATCGAGTAGGGTTTGATGGGTAGGTGATAACCCCTGCGTACCCAAATCTTCTAGGGTTTCTACAATACCGCTACCAAATAATTGTTCCCATAATCTGTTAACGAGTGTGCGTGCAACAAGTGGATTGTTTGTACTAGTAAGCCACATTGCTAGGCCCATTCTATTTTTGGGTGCATTTTTAGGAAGGGATGGTAATATGCCAGGTACATCAGGTGTAACTTCTTTTCCTTTGGAGAGCCAGCTACCCCTTTCAAAAACATGTGTTGTTCTAGATAAATCTTGATTGGCTTCCATCATAATGGGTGTGGTTTCTGCACCCGCCATTAAAAGATCATTAAAGTATTTGTAGGCACTATCGAATCCTGGTTTTTCTTTTCCTGGAAATGGATTGCCAAAAGAGAACCATTCAAATAAAATACCGTTGTCTGTGTTGTTTTTTATTTTTGGAGAATAGTACTTGAAATATAATGTGTGCTTGCCCTGAATGGATGGAAGCGAAGTGCGTTCGTGTACAAAACCGCCGCCTGTATTTTTAATAGGCACTTCTTTGATGAGCTTGCCATTTAAACTGTCTAAATAAATACGCCACATACCTTTATCTACACTTGATGCATATTTAAAAAGGAGTTCTGATTTACCCGTTAATACCACATCTTTTAAATTACAAGTGCCATTGTTACGAAGTGTTGCATACCATCCGTTGGCGCCATCAACAAACTTATCGCACTGAAAAGCATTGATACTTGGTTGAAGGGTGCGAATAAAAGTGGTCCAATAATTTGCAGCAGCTGGATCCGCATTTTTTGCAAGCCATTTTTTAAGCGATTCAAATTTTACATTGTCGGCTCCTTGGTACTGGCGTAACACTGGATTTTCGAAAGGAGAATCTTCGTCGCGCGTGTTGTTAAAAAATGCCATGAATTTATAATACTCGTCATGCTTGAACGGATCGTAAGGATGACTATGACACTGCACACAATTAAAGCTGGTTCCCATAACAGCACTCCACGTAGTGTTTACGCGGTCAAGTACAGCAGCGGTTCGATACTCTTCATTGTCGGTGCCACCTTCGTCATTGTTCATGGTGTTTCTGTGAAACGCAGTAGCTATGTAATTTGCGTCGGTAGGGTTTGGTAACAGGTCTCCGGCAATTTGTTCTATTAAGAAATCGTTATAGGGTTTGTCTTTGTTAAATGCATCAATGAGCCAGTCGCGGTATTTGTAAATATTTCTACTACGGTCTGCTTCAAAACCTTTGGTGTCTGCGTAACGCGCAAGGTCTAGCCAAAGTGCTGCCCATTTTTCGCCATAAGCAGGCGAAGCCATTAAATCGTTTACTAAATTTTCGTAGGCCTTATCAGAATTGTCGTTTAAATATTTTGCTGCAATTTTTTTATTAGCAGGAAGGCCCGTTAAATCTAAACTAACGCGTCTTAATAGGGTGGCTTTATCTGCCTCTTTGGAAGGACTTAGTTTTTCGGTTTCTAATTTTTCTAAAATGTATTTGTCAATATTATTATTTACCCAATCGTCATCAATACTTGGCACATCTGGTTCCTTCACTTTTTGATACGCCCAGTGTGATCCCCACTTGGCACCTTCTTTAATCCAAGTGGTTAAAATTTTAATTTCTTCTTTGCTTAAAGGATCGTGCTTGTAAGGCATGCGCTCTTCCGGATCGGTGAGGTGCAACCTTCTAATCAGTTCACTTTCTTCTGGCTTATATTTTATGATGGCAGGCTTACCAGATTTAGTAGGTGCAAAAGCTTCTTCTTCGAAAAGCAAACTAAATCCACCCTCTTGTTTTACACCACCATGACAGGTAATGCATTTTTTATTTAAAATGGGTTTTACCTCGGTATTGTAATCGATGGGATCTGAAGGATAAATAACAACAGCAGTAATAGCGAGTACAATGAGTACTGCTGAGCTGTAAAAAAGTTTTTTGCTAGGCTGTAAAAACATAAGGCATCATTCGTAAGGATAAATTTAATAATTACTTACGAATGACGCCTTAAACTTGACATATAGTTATCTACCCATCCAGCCACCATCTACTGTTAAGATGGTGCCGTTGACATAGTCGGAAGCAGGAGATGATAAAAAAACGAAAGCTCCGGTTAAATCCTCGGGAGTTCCCCATCTATTTGCCGGAATTCTGGCCAAAATGGAGGCATTTCTGTCCGGATCGGCCCTTAACTGTGCCGTATTGTCTGTGGATATATAGCCTGGGGCAACACCATTTACGGTAATGCCTTTACCTGCCCATTCGTTGGCAAATGCCTTAATTAGGGAGGCAACTGCTCCTTTACTAGCAGCGTAGCCAGGCACATTGATACCACCTTGGAAGCTTAAAAGAGAGGCTGTAAATACTATTTTTCCGGCGCCATTGGCAATCATTTGTTTCCCAATTTCTCTGGTGATAATAAACTGCGCATTTAAATTGATGTCAATAATATTATCCCAAAACTCGTCGGGATGATCGGCGGCAGGACTCCTTTGAATACTGCCCGCGTTATTTATAAGGATATCAATTTTTGGATGGTCTGTAACTACTTTTTGTAAAAAAGCATACACCGAATCTCTATTGGAAAAATCGGCTTGGTAGGGGTAGAATTTTTTACCTGCCGCAAACACTGCTTTTTCTACATCGCTACCAGATGCAGGCATGGAACCACTAACGCCAATAATATCGGCGCCGCTATTAGCAAGTTCTATGGCAATTGCCATACCAATGCCTTTGCTACAACCGGTAACAATAGCGAGTTTATTATCTACTCTAAAATTTAGCATAGTACTTATTTTAATAACTGAATGTTTACAAAATCCATATCAGCAAAAGACATGTTTTCGCCGGCCATTGCCCATATAAATGAGTATGACGCTGTTGCAACGCCACTATGGATACTCCATGATGGAGACACAATACCTTGTTCATTGTTTAAGAATAGGTGTCTTGTTTCGTGTGGCTCACCCATAAAGTGTATCACACGTTGTGTTTCAGGTAAATCAAAATAGAAGTATGCTTCCATACGACGGTCGTGCAGGTGCGCTGGCATGGTGTTCCAAATGCTACCTGGTTTAAAGTTGGTTACGCCAAGTACGAGTTGGCAACTTTTTAAACCATCGGCGTGAATGTATTTATTAATGGTACGGTGGTTGGCTGTTTCTGCGCTACCCATTTCGGCAGGCGTAGCATCTTTACTTTGCATTAACTGCGTAGGATAGTTTGCGTGCGCTGGACAAGAGAATAAAATAAATTTAGAAGGATTGCTAGGATCGGTGCTCGCATGAAAAGTAACTTCTTTATTTCCCATACCAATGTATAAGCAATCGATTTTGTCTAGGGTATAAATTTGACCTTCTACGGTTACGCTTCCGGCGGCACCAATGTTTACAATACCAAGTTCTCTTCGGTCTAAAAAGTTTTCTGACTTTAAAGCATCGTAGGTACCTAGCTGAATAGCAGCAGTAGTAGGGGTTGCAGCGCCTACCATCATGCGGTCATAATGCGTATACACAAAATTGATCGCACCTGGTTCTACTAGATTGTCTAGTAAAAATTTAGCTCTAATTTGCTCGGTGGTATACTTTACAAAATCTTCGGGATGTACTTGGTGAATAATTTTCATGTTCTTTTATTTAAAGCGATTATTTAATTGTTAATCACAAATTTGTTTTCTTGTATAGCGCCACTATTAACACTACTATTATTTTTTTGATAATGAAACGCTTTGGTGATATCGGTGTAAGCAACTGTTTTACCCGCTGTATTAGAGCTGGTAAAAACATTGTTATTTACGTTTGATTGTTGTACTCCAAATAGTTCAATAAGCGCTCCATTTGCAGTGCAATTTAGCATTTTATTGTTGGAGAAAGTAAAGATGGGTCCCATGGTGCTTTCGTCGTTACCACCTCTGTAAATAGTAGCAAGTTGCCCGGTATGGTTTGTGAAACTATTGTTTGTAAGAACAATTCTTTCGGCGTTATAATAACCCTTATTATCATCTTCGTCTTTTAAAGAGAGTAGGGCGGCTTTGTTGTTTTCAAATACACTATTTTGAATGGTAATCTTGTCTAAATAACTAGATTTTGGTGCCATAACAATTGCGGCGCCGGTAAAGCCTTGAATTTTGCAGCCGGTTATGCTAATGCTATTGTGAATACCCGAACCATCACTTGTAACCGTCATAAAATGTTGCGCAGCAACTTCACTGGCGTTGATGCTACTATTATGTATTGTTAATTGCGCGTTTTGTTGGAGGGTAAATAAATTATTTATAGCGCTGCTGGTTGCAAAATTTACAACCGCGCCATTACTTGTAATTGTTATGTTACCCTTAATCGAAATAGGTTTTTCAAATTGGTAAGAACCTGCATTTAATACAATTTTTGTATTTGGGCCTGCACTGATTGCGGTTGCTAATTCGCTTGCGGTTGAAACGGTTGTCGTTTTTTGAGCATTTGAGTTACTTGTGTTTGCGGTGTTTGGCGCAGCATTTGTTGTGTTGCTTGCCGCAGCGCTTATTGCGGCACTCGTTTTTTTAGATTCCCAGCTGTTGCCTAGATTTGGTGCGTTTGCAAGTAGCGCACTAAAATAATTTAAATTATTTGCGCCAATGGTGTTTGAAAATGCGCGAACACCTCTTGTGCTAGCGATGGCATTTAAGGAGTCCCGAATTTTTTTTGTGGCGTTATTGGCGCCGGAGGCGCCAATAACAGGAAAGC
>JAIYCS010000056.1 GCA_027487895.1 Sediminibacterium sp.
ACGCCTGCTTGTTTGTGCTGCAGTTTTTTATACTTCAACGGCCATTGCGCAAAATTTTAGTGCAATAGATTCAATCCTACAATTACAAATAAACAAATTCAATACACCGGGTGCTGTGGGTCTTGTTATTAAGGACGGTAAGGTATTGTATGATAAGGCATTTGGCTATTCCAATTTGGAGCAAAAAACGCCCATGACCAACCGGTCTATTTTTAGAATTGCTTCTCAAACCAAGGCTATCATTTCTGTTGCTTGTTTGCAACTCGTAGAAAAGGGTTTAATTGCCCTCAACGATCCCATTGAACTCTATTTTTCTGATTTTAAAAATCAAAAAGTAATTAGTGGTTCACCAACAAACTACCAGCTAATTGAAAAAATCAGGCCTGTAACTATTAGAGATTTATTAACCCATCAGGCTGGTATTAGCGCTGCAGATGAGTATCCTGGTTTTGCTTTCTTATTTAAACAATACAATTTAGACAAGCCCTTAAATGGCTCATATGCTACTTTAGCAGAGGAAGTAACTCAAATTGCAAAAATGCCACTCATGCATCAGCCAGGTGAGCGTTTTAGCTATGGACTAAGTACCAATGTTATTGGTGCACTCATCGAAAAAGTTTCGGGACTTGGACTTGACCAGTACTTGAAAAAAAATATTTTTGCGCCACTTGGCATGAAGGATACTTATTTTTATTTGCCAACAAATAAACAAGATAGGCTCGTAAAATTATACGCTAAAAATTCTGATACAAGTTTAGCAGAAATTTCACCAGCATTGTTTAATGCAGATTATCCGTTACAAAAAAATAGCAAATATTTTTCTGCAATTGGTGGACTTGTTTCTACCACTCACGATTACGCTAAGTTTTTAGGTTGCTTGCTACAAGGTGGTAGTATTGGAAACAAAAAAATACTGGGTCAAACGTTTGTTGATTCTTTAACCACCAACCAATTGGGGGCTAAAACCTTTATTTTCGGAGGCTTCCCATCACTTAACAATTTTGGATTGGGGGTAGGATTAACAAGTGCTAAAGGACAGGTCATTAACAATGCTTCTGAACGTAGTTTTTTTTGGGGTGGGGCATTTAATACCGCGTATATGGTAGATCCCAAAAGAAAATTGATTACTTTATTTTTTATGCAGCGCACCCCATTTGCTTTATCGTCGGTGTTGTCTAGTTTGGAAAAAACTACTATTAAAATTATCGACCAAAGCAAATAAATGACACAAAGAGACTTTCATAACCCTGCAGCTATTCGTGCATTTATTGAGCAAGCGCTCAACGAAGACATCGGTGATGGAGATATTACCACAAAGTCAAGTTTTAATAACGATATAAGCGGTGTAGCTCATTGTTTTGTAAAAGAAAAATGCACCATTGCAGGTGTCGCTTTAGCCATTCAAATTTGCAACTATCTAGACCCACAATTGGATGTAAATTTTAGTTGTAAAGATGGCGATGTTATAGAGGATGTGCCCGTTTGTATAGGCGTTATGAGTGGCAAGCTCTCAAGCATTTTACAAATCGAAAGACTACTCTTAAACGCAATGCAACGCATGAGTGGCATTGCTACGCTGACCAAACAGTATGTACAACTTGCGCAGGCTGCTGGTATCGATATTTATGACACGCGTAAAACAACGCCAAATTTTCGATTGCCAGAAAAGTGGGCTGTCGTAATTGGCGGTGGCGTAAATCATAGGTTTGGGCTCGACGATCAAATTTTAATTAAAGACAATCATATTATGGCGGCAGGAGATATACAAAGCGTTTTAGACAATTGTTTATCCTTCTGTAATCAACAAAATCTAAGTATCCCTGTTATTGTAGAAGTGAAGAACGAACAAGAATTTTTAACAGCGCTTAAGCATAGCATCGTGAACCGGATTTTAATTGATAACCATACGCCTGACGTGCTAGAAAAGTATGTTAAATACCGAAACACCATTGCGCCAACTAAAAAGTTAGAAATTTCTGGTGGTATAAACCTCGATAATATTAAGCCATACTTAATACAAGGTATAAATTGTATTTCTGTTGGGGCTTTAACGCATCATGCTATATCCGTAGATATCTCATTAAAAATTGTATAAATGTTATTTGAGCAAGAAGTAAATAGAGTGGGTTATTTGAGTAGATCAGTTCCTGATCGCGAACATTTAGTAGAAGCCATTTTAGCACTCAAAAAAGAAAAAAATGCCATCATACTTGCGCACTATTATGTTTCTGAAGATATTCAAAAAATAGCCGATCATATTGGAGATAGTTATGCTTTGGCTAAAATTTCAAAAGAATTAAATACCAAAATGATAGTTTTTTGCGGGGTTCATTTTATGGCCGAAACTGCAAAAATTTTGAATCCTACTGCCAAAGTTTTAATACCTGATTTACACGCAGGTTGTTCCCTAGCAGATGCAACGCCTCTCGATGCATTTGTTGCATTCAAAAAACAGCATCCAGATGCAGTTGTGGTAAGCTATATCAATTGTTCTGCCGAAATTAAAGCCCAGAGCGATTATATATGTACCTCATCCAATGCAGTTGACATTGTCAATGCGATTCCAAGAGACAAAAAAATAATTTTTGCACCGGATAAAAATTTGGGCATGTATGTTCAAAAAGTAACCGGCCGAGAACTCTTGCTTTGGGATGGAGCCTGTGTTGTACACGTTAATATTTCTCAAGATAAATTAACGCAGTTACAACAAGATCATCCAAATGCACTTCTAATAGCGCATCCTGAGTGTTTGCCTGGTATATTAGACAAAGCTGCATTTATTGGTTCTACCAAAGCACTCATCGAATACGTTACAGTTTCGGAACACACCGAATTTATAGTAGCTACAGAGGCCGGCATTTTATATAAAATGAAACAAGCTGTTCCGCATAAAAAAATTATACCGGCACCAGCACTTGAATCCAATAGCTGTGCATGTTCTGAGTGTCCATACATGAAAATGAATACCCTCGAAAAATTATACAACGCTCTTTATTACGAATTGCCTGAAATAAATATTGCGCCTGAAGTGCATGAACCAGCGCTACGTGCATTAAACAATATGCTAACGGTAATATAATGCAACCCAAACATTTTGATACGATAGTTGTTGGGTCAGGTGTTGCTGGACTTTCTTTTTTGCATTACTATCAACGTGCACAAGCTAACGCGGCCAATAAAAAAACGGTTGCCTTGTTTTGTAAATCTTCTTTTGCAAATACCAATACCAATTGGGCGCAGGGCGGTATTGCTGCGGTAGCACCACAACCCACCATACATCACGACTCTACCGAATCACATATACAAGACACTTTAATAGCTGGAGCCCACATTAATAATAAAGAAATTGTAAAAAAAGTTGTTGAACAGGGGCCTGAGCTCATGCAGGATTTGATTTCAATGGGTATGCCTTTTGATACAAATGAAGCCCATCAAATAGATTTAGCAAAAGAAGGTGGGCATGCAGCGCATAGGGTTTGGCATGTAAAAGATTATACAGGTAAGGCCCTACAAGAAACGCTATTTCAGGGTATCAAAAATTCGGAAGGGCTTTCACTCTTTGAACACTACTTGGTTGTTTCTATTGATAAAAGTAATCATGGACAATTTCTGGTTCGTGTGTATGATATCAATAATAATCAATTCGAAAATTACACGGCAAGCTATATAGTGCTTGCTACAGGCGGTATAGGTCAGTTATATGCACAAACTACCAATGCTCCGGTAGCCACTGCCGATGGAATTTATCTCGCCCATACATTAGGTGCACAAATAAATGATTTAAGTTTTATACAGTTCCATCCAACTGGCTTGTATGCTCATGAACAAGATACTTTTTTAATTTCTGAGGCTTTGCGCGGGGCCGGTGCAGTGCTTCGGAATAGGGCAGGTGTAGATTTTATGTATAAGTATCATCCCAGCGGTTCATTGGCACCAAGAGATATTGTATCAAGGGCCATTATTACAGAAATGGAAATTGAAAAAGTGCCGCATCAATTTTTAGATGCCACCATGATTGATAGTTCAATTATCGAATCTCATTTCCCCAATATTTATAATACCGTCAAAAAAACACTGGGTATCGATATTACTAAAAACTATATACCCATTGTTCCAACGCAGCATTATAGTTGTGGTGGTATTGCGGTCAATGAGTTTGGTGAAACTACAGTGCAACATGTATATGCAATTGGTGAATGTGCGTCTACTGGGTTACATGGTGCCAATAGGCTAGCTTCTAATTCTTTGTTAGAAGGACTTGCTTTTGCAAAATTTGCGGCCCAGGATATTGTAGATAAAATGCCACAAGAAAGTGGTCAAAACTTAGCGCATGATTTTAGTAATCATATATCAGACCATCAAAAAGACACATTTTTTTCTATAGACACTGCAAAAATTAAAGCGCTGGTAAGTTTATATGCCAATGTTAAAAAATCGACGGATGGATTACAGAAAGGATTGGCTGGTATTACTCAGTTGATACAAGAAGGCACAGATAAGAAATCCTTTACGGTAAAAGATTTTGAGTCTACTTGTATGGCTCAGGTTGCTTTACTTTTATTTGAGGACGCACTTAGTCAACCAAAAAATATAGGCGTTTTTTACAACGAATCTATTTTGTAATGTATGTAAACATCATCTTTAAAAGTTAAGCTTTTAACAACAGATAATTGCATGCTGTTTGAGAGCCTCGTTGGATGTGTTGAAGTAAATGCAGGCTTGGCAGCACTGTCTAATAATATTTTAGATCCAATAAAATAGTGCAGTTCATCGGCCCATTGATGTTCAAGTGCATAACTGCTAAACATAGATCCTGCTTCTATGAGCACATGATATAAACCAGCGTCTAAAAGCGCTTTGCCAAGCTGGTTTAAATTCACTTCATTGTTTGCATTAAAATCTATTTCGATAATGCGAACGCTGTTCGGAAGTAATTGATTTTTTTGAAGGGCATTGGGCGCCGTAACAATAAATACATGCGTATTGGTACGGTTGTAATAAATTGGAAGTTCACCGTTTTGTTCTTGTAGCATCCGTCCAGTTCTATCAATAATAACGGCATTTAATGCTACGTTTTCTTGACCTGGGATTCTACAATTTAAAGTGGCTTTGTCTTCAATCACAGTTTTGGCTGTACTAATAACCGCGTCTACCTCTGTTCTGATATTTGCGTGTACAAAATTTCTACTTTCCTCGTTTGTAATCCATTTAGAAGTGCCTGTGTAATCGGCAATTTTAGCATCAATGGTTGCCGCTATTTTTAAGGAAACAAAGGGTCTTTGTTTTTTTTGATTGGTAAAAAAAACTTTATTTAATTCGAGTGTCTCTTTTAGTTCAACCAACACTATGTCAATTCCTTTTTCTTTTAATAGCACAAATCCTGATACTTTAGGATTTGGGTCCAGTGAGCCAACAAATACCTTTTTGATGCCTGATTGTACAATTAAATCGGTGCAAGGAGGGGTTTTCCCATGGTGTGAGCATGGTTCCAGTGTTACATAAAGGCTACAATTTGTTAGATCTTGGTTGTGGGAAACGGCCTCTTCAATTGCATAAACCTCGGCGTGTTTGTCGCCCCATTTTTGATGGTATCCTGTTCCAATGATGATACCCTTTTCATCTACCACCACAGCCCCCACAAATGGGTTGGGCCCAATGGCCTTTTTATTGGCTTTTTTGGCCAAACTTGATGCGAATAATACGTATTCTTCTGGTGTCATCGCTTATCTTTGCACCTCAAATTTAAAGAAATCAATCCATGTTTACTGGAATTGTTGAATCTGCAAGCATTTCTGCTATTGATATACAGGAAACAGGCTGGAAACTTGATGTTACCAGTGCTTCCGTGGCTGCTCGTGTTAAACTGGGTGATAGTGTGGCCATTGATGGCGCCTGTTTATCGGTCATTGCCATCCATAACGATACGATGTCATTTTTTGTTTCTACAGAGTCGATTTCTAAAACAATTATAAAGCATTACGTTGCAGGCTGTAAGGTAAATATTGAACTTCCTTTACAGCCTACTAGTTTTTTAGGCGGGCACTATGTACTGGGTCATGTAGATGATACGGCGCTCGTGCAAAATATAGTAGTGTCTGATACTGCATGGTTTATTACCATTGAATTTGAGCCTTCTTTTTCTAAATATGCGGTGTATAAAGGATCTGTTACCATTAACGGTGTTAGTTTAACGGTCAACAAAACCGATCAAAATTTGTTAGAACTCTGTATCATACCCATCACACTTGAAAAAACCAATTTAAGTGCCTTACAAAAAGGAGATAGGGTAAATATTGAATTTGACATTTTGGCCAAATACACCGAAAAGTTGTTATCAAAATAATTATGAGTTATTCATTTAGTTCAGTTGAGGTTGCTTTAGCGCATTTTAAAAATGGCGGACTTATAGTTGTGGTTGATGATGAAAGCAGGGAAAACGAAGGCGATATTATTTTTAGTGCGGCCCTTTCTACACCTGCTAAAGTAAATTTTTGTGCAAAAGAAGCGAGGGGTCTTGTATGTATTGCTATCTCAAAAAGTATTGCTCAAAAAATAGATATACATCCGGTGCCAAGTAATGCAAAAGATGCATTTAGTACTGCGTTTCATGATTCTATAGATGCTACGCCCGCTTTTGGTATTACAACCGGCATTTCGGCAAAAGAACGTTCCATTACAGCGGCTCTTGTTGCAAGCGATAATAGTAAACCAGATGATTTTATTAAACCTGGTCATTTGTTTCCCGTTGTTGCAAAAGACGGAGGCGTTTTAATTAGACCCGGACATACAGAAGCGGGTGTTGATTTGTGTTTATTAACAGGACAACCAGGTGCTGCTGTGATTTGTGAGATTATGGATAATGATGGCAATATGATGCGTCGTGATGGACTTTTTGGTTTTGCAAAACAACACGAACTTCCCATTATCACCATTCAGCAAATTATTGATCACCGAAAAACGATGCAATAAATGGAACTCATTTCGGAAGCCTATTTACCAACTGTATTTGGTGATTTTACCATCAAGGTTTTTAAAAACCCCATAAGTTTGGTAGAACATTATGTGTTACAAAATAGTGAAGCAGAAGCTGTAACACCCATGGTGCGTATTCACTCCGAATGTACAACTGGCGATATTTTTGGTAGTTTGCGTTGCGACTGTCAAAGTCAATTGCATCATGCACTTACAAGCATAACGCAAAATAAAAACGGCGCTGTTATTTATTTAAAAAATCACGAAGGAAGGGGTATTGGTATCTCTAATAAAATTAAAGCCTACCATTTACAAGAGCAGGGTTTAAATACCTACGAAGCCAACGAAGCTTTAGGGCTTCCTGTTGATGATAGAAATTATGACGACGCCATTTCTATTTTAAAAATGCTTGGTTACACATCAATTACACTAATTACCAATAATCCATTAAAGGAAGCTGCTGTGAAATCTGCGGGTATTAGTTTTACGACGCAACATGTAGCTGCAAAAGTTAACGAGCACAATCAGGCATATTTAGATGCTAAAATTAATATTGGACACCACCACATAAAATTATAAATCATGATTGCAGTTATACAAGCGACTTTTAATATTGATATCACCGAGCTTTTAACAAAGGGTTGTGTTAACCAACTCAATGCTACCCAAACACCGTATGTATTACTTCAGTGCCCAGGTGCTG
Source organism: Sediminibacterium sp. (assembly GCA_027487895.1). Lineage (GTDB taxonomy): Bacteria > Bacteroidota > Bacteroidia > Chitinophagales > Chitinophagaceae > Sediminibacterium. The sequence goes on from JAIYCS010000056.1 coordinate 7,676, forward strand.
TAGAGCTTGTTGGTTATTCAAAAAAATTAATCGATACCAAAAAGTATGATGCTATTATTGTGATTGGTGCTGTGATTAAAGGCGATACAGATCATTACGAATATGTTTGCCAGTATGTTACAGAAGGCATGGCGGTACTTTCTACACAAGCTACTATCCCTCTTATATTTGGCGTATTAACTACGCAAACCGAAGAACTTGCTTATGAGCGCGCAGCACTTGATAAAATGAATAAAGGCAAAGATTTTGCTGATACTGCGGTGTTTATGATAGATGCTTACGCAAAGGCATAACAATTTCTTTACATTAAGATAATATGAGTTTGTGCATTTAGTAGGACAAAAACTGCAGTTTTACCACTACTAAAATACCTAATATGTATATTGTACATGATCAGCAAAACAATCCAATTGCATTACTAGAAAACATGATGATCCTCGATTACAATGACAAATCTGTTATTGGTATTATTATTGGGGATTGTTTTTTTGGTAAAAAAAATCATGTGATTGGTAAAATATTTAATGATCATGCTTATTTGGTAACTGGTGAAATTATAGGGTCTGTTACACGTAACCAAAATTATGTGAGTGCTGCACCAACAAAAGAACAAGTAGCTGCTGCCTGGGATATTTTAGCTGGTATTAGCAAACATACTTCCGACTGGATCACCGAAAAAAATAAATGGGCCAGTATATCCTTTAAAGAATCACTATCTTAGGTATCTAATTGCCTCACCTATGCTTCGGTTTCTTTTTATTTTTTTGAGTTGTTTTCAAATTGCTCAAGCACAAAATAAAAAAGTCTTATTTATTATTGCTGATGGCATTCCAGCCACTGAATTAGAAAAAGCAAATAAACCTGCATTTGACGCCATTATTAATAAAGGTGCGTATTTGCCATGTTATGTTGGTGGCGAAAAAGGAGGTGTATCTGAGTCTCCAACTATTTCTGCGGTAGGCTACAACTCACTACTTACAGGTACATGGACCAATAAACATGGCGTGGTTGACAATGCTATTAAAAATCCCAATTATAATTATCCCACTATTTTTAAAGTTTTTAAAGAAGCTTATCCCAATAAAAAAATTGGTGTATTTAGTACTTGGCTTGATAATAGAACCAAATTGGTAGGAGATGGCCTAGCGCAAACAAATTATTTACATGTAGATTACCACCGTGATGGATATGAACTCGACACGCTTCAATTTCCTCACGATAAAAAGGCTTGGTACATTCATTTAATTGATGAAAAAGTGGTTGCCGAAGCTAGCCATGTTATTAAAGATAGCGCTCCAGATATGTCTTGGGTGTATCTAGAATACACCGATGATATGGGGCATAAATATGGAAAAAGTCCGGAGCTTGATACGGCTATTTCTATGCTTGATAAGCAAATTGGATCCATCATGCAAGCAGTAAATTTTAGAGAAAAAAATTTTAATGAAGAGTGGCTCGTTATTATTACCACCGATCATGGCAGAGATGCACAAACGGGAAAGGATCATGGAGGTCAATCAGACAGTGAGCGAAATACCTGGTTAATTATGAATAAAAAGCCTTCCAAAGAAGTTGAAAAGACAGCCATTGTAGATATTTTCCCTACGATTGCAGCTTATTTAGATATTAAGCTACCTGCTCAGGTTGCTCAAGCTTTAGAGGGTGTTTCTTTACTCCGAAAATAGACGATCGCCAATACCCCTAAAATTGTGATTAAAACGCCAATTATCCATGCGGTATTTGTAAAAAATGGTAACCAATTAAATCCTTTGGTGCCATAGTTTTTATAGAGTAATACTAACATGCTACCAAAGTACCCTAACGAATCGGACATATACATTAAGTAGCCTAAATTTCCTTTGTATCTAAAAAATGCAATCCATCTCTCAAATAAAATGGTATGAAAAATGAGGTAGGGGAGATACATTAAAAGTCCCATGAGTACCATCCAAATTACAGGACTGATGAGCCTTTCATTAAACAAATAGGTGCTTATTAAAAATCCTATTCCTGCAGTTACGCAAAGCATCAGAGACAGGTAAAATGCCTTCTTGTTGTTTTTAAGTAAAATCATGGAGCCAATAACCACCAAAACCAATATAGCGGTTGGGATTTCTGCAAATACGAGTACCCATGGCGTTTTTAGATAACCAAGTTCTGTCCATAATTCTACCGCAAAATTATCTCGCAAATCTCTAAAAATGGTGAGTCCTACATAAACAGCAACTACTAAAAAAATGCCAGGCCAAAAGAGTTTAAAAAACCTTTTTCTGTTGGCGGCATCCATGGGAACCCTTTCTGTTCTTAATGAAATATCTTCTTGGTTTGGCTCTGGAATGCAGCTAAGCATCCATATGCCAATTATTAAAATTGGAATAAAAGCAACTGCTGCAAAAAATGGCATCCAAGTTTCAGTTACATTAAATTGTTGCATAACAAATAGCCCAACAGATTTTACAATGCCTGAAGCAATCATAAATGAACTTGCCATAAATGCGCCTAGTATTTCTGTAAATTTTCGGCCTTCTAAAAAGCTAAACACGACGCCCCATATTAGGCCTAAGGGTAGTCCATTTATTAGCATAAACACTGCATTGTACGGATATGGAACCAATCCAAAAGCTAGTAAAGACAATAGTGCTATACCCATCAATACAATGAGTGTAATTACTCTTTTTTTTGGTTCTAGTTCTGCAATAAACTTAATACCAATAAACTTAGAAATTACATAGCCAATAAGTTGTAAAATAATTAGCGCTACTTTATAATCTACACCAAGTAATTCAAGTCCTTTATAGGTCCCCGCCGTAAATGGTTTTCTAAATGCATACATACTGCAATACGTTAAAAAGGCAGCACTACTGCAAAAGAATATAAATACTGCGGGCTTTGATTTACTAAGGTAGCTTTGTACTTTATAAAAGGCATTCATAATAATACTTATTTGAGTGATATACCAACCCTGTATGGATGTTCCTCTATTGCAAAGTCAAAAGCTAGTGCACAGTTGTCTAATGTAAATCCTCCTTTAATTAAGCTGGCAATTGGGTAGGTTGTATGGTGCGCTTCTATAAAATTTACCGCTTCAACTAAATCAGCTTCATTGTAATTATGGAGCCCTTTGATTGTCCAAATATTTCTGACAATTGTTTCTGCATTAAGCGAAATGTTTTGTTGTGGATATGTAGATCCAATAAATACGGCGGTACCACCAATGCTCAGTTGTTTTAGCAGTATATCTATGGTTGTTGGTTCTCCGCTAAAATCTATAAAACAATCTATTTGCAATTTGTTATAGGTTAGCCAATTCGAAAAATTTTGGAAACTATTGATGGTATCGAGGTGAACCGTATGTGTAGCGCCAAATGAAGTACTCATTTTGAGTCTTTCATTTTCTATGTCTATTGCAATAATATTTTTTGCCCCCTTAGATTTTGCCATGGCGCATGCGATAACGCCTAGCATGCCAGCACCTGCAATAACTATGTTTGAGCCCTCTATGTTGCCAGCAATTCTGATGGCTCCCGCTGCTGTAGCAACAGCGCAGTTTACAATTGTTAATACTTGAATTGGCAGGTCTACCAAGGGTTTGATGATTGGTGTATGGGGTCTTAAAATAATATATTCACTAAGTCCGCCATGTAAATGATTTGTTTCAGTGATTTCTTCATGTCCATATTTAAACAACCCCGCTGCTTTTTGTGGTATTCCTTTTAAAGACATGGCTTCCGAAGGATCGCTTGCATATATGGCCCAGGTAATTAAATCGCCAATTGTAATGTTATTATGTCTGCAATCTATTTTTGGAGCTTTGTTGCCAAACGCAACAATGGTTCCACAAATTTCATGTCCTAAAATGGTTGGATTTTTTTCTTTTCTTTTACCTGTATAAGTTAGTATATCCGACTTGCATAAAGTAGTATAATTGACCCTAACTAATATTTCATAGTCTTGAAGTGCAGGAATTTCAATTTCCTTTATTTGTAGTGACATTGATGCGTTATCAAAAACGGCATATCTACTATTGGGCATTTTTTTTGCATTTAGAATGGTGCAGAAAGTTAATTTAGTTTTTGTAGGGTATTGTTTTGTTGTGTTAATTAATTGTAAACAATTTAAATGAATTAGATCACATTAGGATAACCTTGCCTTAACATTTAGGACATATCATGCTTATACTTTTGTGCTTCTGTTACAAGGATATGATTTTTAAACATTTTCAATATTCTCATTAGTTTTATTTTGGTTAAATAAAATGAATTGTGGCAAGCAATCGTTTATGGCGAAGCCTTTCTAGGCTTCGCTTTTTTTAGTATATTTATTTTTCAAATTTGTTTATGTTACAACAAAAAGCAATTGTAGTGGGCGCAGGAATTGTAGGATTGGCAACAGCTAGGGCGCTCGCCATTAAAGGATATCAAGTTACAGTCATTGATAAAACCCAGGAAGCTATTGGTGCTTCCATTAGAAACTTTGGGATGCTATGGCCGGTTGGACAACCAGATGGTGCCTTGTATGAAAGGGCTAAACGAACCAAACAAATTTGGATGGAGTGTTTAGATGGTATGAAACAGTCCTATAATCCTTGTGGAAGTATTCATATGGCTTATTTTAATGACGAATGGGCCGTTCTAGAAGAAATGCACGAAAAATTTATTGCAAACCAGCGTCCAGTTCATTTGTTAACCCCTGCGCAAATTGCAGAAAGGTTTTCAGGGATTAATAAGCGTAAATTAATAGGTGGATTATATAGTGATGACGAAGTAATTATCGATCCACGATCTGCCATTAAAGGATTACCTGCTTATTTGACGGCAACTTATGGCGTCGAATTTATATGGGGTACGGCTATAACAGGCGTTACAAAACATAAAGCCAGTTCATTTGATAAAACTTTTGAAGCAGATCTTATTTGTGTTTGTTCTGGTGCCGATTTTGAAACACTTTTTCCGTCTGTATTTGCTGCACAGCCCATCACCAAAAGCAGGTTGCAAATGATGCGTTTTAAGCATGAAAAATCAGACTATAAAATTGGCACTTCGGTATGTGGCGGCTTAAGTTTACTACATTACAAGAGTTTTGCAGTGGCGTCGTCATTGGAGGCACTGCACACCAGAATCAATCAAGACATGTCTGCGTATGTAAAGCATGGCATTCATGTAATGGTATCTCAAAATGCGCAAGGTGAATTAACGGTGGGCGATACCCACGAATACGGACTAGATTTTGATCCATTTGACAATCATTACCAAAATCAATTGGTACTTGATTATTTAAAGCAACTCATGCATATTGATGATTGGCAAATTACCCAAACCTGGAATGGTATTTATCCTGTTATGAAAAATGGAGCTACCGATTTATTTATAACCATTGAGCCAGGTGTATATATTTTAAATGGCATTGGTGGACATGGTATGACCATGTCTTTTGGATTTGCCGAAGAAATGATTAATACAATTTAAGTATATGACTCAAAAAATTATTGATTTATTCAATCAAAAAGGACATTCTTTGTATGGGGGAGAAGCTGTAACGCAATTAGAGCATGCATTACAAGCCGCTACCTTTGCAAAAAACAATCATGCATCTGCTGCTTTAATTACAGCTAGTTTATTACATGACATTGGTCATTTGTTACATGAACTTCCAGATGATGCGCCTGATCATGGCGTAGATGATTTACATGAAGAGTTAGCAGCTCTTTTTTTGGATAAGTATTTTGTGAAAGAAGTGGTTGAGCCGGCTAAACTGCATGTGCAAGCAAAAAGATATTTATGTTATGTTAACCCTGCCTACTATGATACCTTAAGTGAGCCATCCCGCCAGAGTTTGGCTTTGCAAGGTGGTGTTATGGACGCAAACGAAGCGCAACAATTTGAAACCTATTCTAATTATAAAGAAGCCGTTTTATTAAGAACTTGGGATGATTTGGCCAAAGACCCAACTATGCAAACAGAGCCGATAGAGTCTTTTGCATCTTACATTACAGCCTCACTTAAATCTTAAGTTTATGCAAACAAGTATGGTTGTTTTTGATATGGCAGGTACAACGGTAGATGAAAATAATGTTGTGTATAAAACATTGCATGCTGCTATTGTAAATGCAGGCATACCCGTTTCATTAGATGACGTTTTGTTGCATGGTGCTGGTAAAGAAAAATTACAAGCCATAAAGGATGTATTGGAATCACAGGGTCATGAAACTGCACATGCACAAGAGATTTATGATTATTTTATTAACGCTTTAGAAAATGCGTATCAAAATTTGGAGGTAACGCCTTGCTCTAATGCAGAAACAGTTTTTGTCTTACTTAAAAAACAGGGGATTAAAGTTGTTTTAAATACAGGCTATAATAGAACTACGGCTACTGGTTTGTTAAGTAAATTAAACTGGATCGAAGGTGAAGACATTGATTTATTGGTAACTGCTTCTGATGTTTCAAATAACAGGCCAGCACCTGATATGATTGATTATGCCATCAAGCACTTTGCTATTACAGATCCAACAACGGTGGTAAAAGTGGGTGATTCTGCGATTGATATAGAGGAAGGTAAAAATGCCGGTTGTGGTAAAACTTTTGGCATCACAACCGGTGCGCAAACTAGGGAGCAAATACAAATAGCGGATCCTACTGCTGTTGTAGATGACTTACTTGAAATTTTAGATAAAATTTAATTAGTTGCATAACCAAACATTTTTCGCAAAAGATTTTGGACCTGATTTTAAATGGGGTGTAGGTATGGCCGCACCACAAAATGAAGGTGCAGCATTTGAGGACGGAAAAGGGTTATCAATATGGGATGTATTTGCCCGTAAAAGAAACGTCATTAAAGGTGGTGCAAGACCCACACATGCTGCCGATTTTTACCACCGTTACAAAGATGATATTTTACTAGCCAAAGCATTAGGTTTTAAGGTGTTTAGGTTTTCTATTGCTTGGAGCCGTGTGTTACCAGAAGGGACCGGTAAGGTTAATAAATTAGGCATTGCATTTTACCATAACGTTATTGATGAGTGCCTTGCTAATGGGCTAGAACCTGTTGTAACGGTGTATCATTGGGACCTACCGCATGCCCTTGAATTGCAAGGTGGATGGACGAGCCGTGAAATGGTTACATGGTTTTCAAAATATGTAAAATTATTAACCGAACAGTACGGCAAAAAAGTACAGCAGTGGATTGTAATGAATGAGCCTTTTGCATTTACTGCGCTTGGCTATATGATGGGCATGCATGCGCCCGGTAAAATGGGTACAGCAAATGTATATCCAGCAATATATAACGCAGCATTGTGTACTGCCGAAGGGGGTAGAATTATCAGGGAACACTGCCCGCATGCCGTTATAGGCACTAGCTTTTCTATTTCTGAAACCAAACCATTTACCAGTAGTGATAAAGATATTGCTGCTGCAAATAGAGCCGATGCACTTTTGAACCGTTTGTTTATTGAGCCGGTATTAGGAATGGGATTTCCGCAACTAGATCAATTTGATTTTTTAGATAAGTTACACATTGCCACAACGGCGTGGCGCTTTATTGATAAATTAAAATTTGATTTTGATTTTATTGGACTTCAAAATTATTTTTCGGTAACTATTAAACACAACCCTTTAATACCTTATGTTTCCGCCTCCGAAGTGAGTGCCAAAAAAAGAGGGAAACCGCACACCGCTATTGGATGGGAAATAGATCCCTTAAGTTTTTATTGCATGCTTAAAAGGTTTAGTTCTTATGAAGGTGTTAAACAAATTATTGTAACAGAAGGAGGCGCCTGTTTTAAAGATCATTTGCATAATGGAGTAGTAAATGATCAAGAACGTATCGATTATTTCAGTGCCTATTTAGCAGCTATGTTACAAGCTAAAAAAGAAGGGGTTCCTATTGGGGGTTATTACGCCTGGACACTTACCGATAATTTTGAGTGGGCTTATGGCTATACCACAAGGTTTGGCCTGGTACACACCGATTTTGAAACACAACTACGTACCGTAAAAAATTCGGGATACTGGTTTAGAGATTTTTTAAACGGCAAAGCTGTTTAAATTTTCATTGGCCACATTGTTTTCCTGAGCTGGGTTTAATGCCTTGGCCTGCTCAATAACTTTTTGTACGAGTTGATAGGTGCTATGCTCAAGTTTTAATGGAGTAGGTGCCGGTAAATCATACCATTTGGCAATGTCCACAAAAAATGTAGGGTGTATTTTTTTTACAACAGGAACGCCTAGTTGTTCTAGTGCCGCAGCATTACAAAGTTGCTCGTATTGGCCTCTAATTGGAAGGCATATTAATTTTTTACCCAAATACAAAGCTTCGGCGGGTGTTTCAAAACCTGCTCCCGTAATTACGCCAGCACTTTCAATCATACTTTTGGTAAAACCTTCGTTAGAAATAGGCATAAACCTAATATTGTTTTCGATGGTTTCACTTTTCACTTCTTTGGTAAAAACTTCAAACCTAATGCCAGGTGCTTTGTGTAATTGCTGGGTAATTACTTTTTTTGAATAGTGTGATAAGTATACCGTTACGTGTCCTTTATTGATTGGAGTTGCGGCAAGTATATCGGCTTTAATAACAGGGTTATAAATGCCGTTATCATAAGCATTAAAATGTAATCCAAAGTAGCTCGTAGCCGTTGCATAGTTTTTTAAAATCCATTCACCAATAAATTCTCTTTTTTTAGGCCTAGGTGATAAGGAACTTCTAAAACTTGCTTGGTGTCCAAACTGTATGCTGGGTTTATTTTTAAATTTACAGGCTAGTGAAGTGATGCATTCAAAATCGTTGATCACAATGTCATATGCTTCTACTGGAAGTGATTTAGCTTCTCTCCAAATTCTTGCCAATGAAAACTTTTGCCACATTTTAAAGTAGTTGAGGCCTCCTCTATTGCCATAAAATAGTGACACCCCTTTACTTTTATACTTTACGGGTAAAGTAGTAGGTAAATGGCAGTTTTCGCCACTTAAAAAAACGTCAACCTGTCCGTACTGTTGTAAATAGGGTAGTAGTTCTACCGCTCTGCTAATATGCCCGTTACCAGTGGCTTGTACCGCGTAAAAGATTTTCATTTATTGGGCAATTAAGCTATTAAAAAATAAAGCAACGTCTTTGGTGAGTACGTTCAGTTCTGGTAATTTATTTTCGTTGCTTGAAATAGGAACTACTTTAGCTGCCTCCTCTTTTTCGTTGTATTGATGGATGTTCCAATCACCATTTACATATTCTAGTGCCGTTAAATTTTCTATCCAATCGCCACTGTTTAAATACATTACTGATCCGTGCTCGTTGGTTACCATGCGCTTTTGTGGTTGGTGTATGTGGCCACAAATTACATAGTCGTAACCCTGTTCGATGGCAAGCTCTGCAGCTGTTTGTTCAAAATTACCAATCCAAGACACTGCTTTTTTAACGCTATTTTTTACTTTCTTACTAAAGCTCATTTTTTCTTTGCCCATTAGTTTAAGGGCCCAGTTAATGGCGCTATTTATCATGATTAGTAAATCGTAACCGTGACCGCCAAGCTTCGCAATAATTTTTGCACTTCCTTTTGTAGTGGCATCAAAAATATCGCCATGAAAAATCCAGGTTTTTTTGCCATCTAAATTAAGTACCACTTTATCTGTTAAAGTAAACCCACCCATTTCAAGGTCGGTGTAGCGGCGAAGGGCTTCGTCATGATTACCCGTAATGTAGTATACCTTGGTGCCTTTACTTAGCAGGCTAAAAATTTGTTTAATCACCTGCATGTGTGCAGCTGGAAAATAGTGTTTCTTAAACTGCCAGATATCAATGATATCACCATTTAATACCAATACCTTGGGTGCTACACTTTTTAAATAAGTTACAATTTCTTGAGCGTGGCAACCAAATGTGCCGAGGTGTAAATCACTTAGAACAAGGACGTCAATGTCTCTTTTTTCCATGGGGTTAGTTTGTCAAAGTAAGGATTCTAATATGAACAAATCTTTACGCCTTTGTTAACAAATTGTAACTTTAAGCCTATACAGGTTTTAGTACTTTGCTTGTTTTGTAATATCGCATTGCACAAATTCATTTGCTATGTCTAAGTTTACTTATATACCACGCGACCTTAGTTGGTTAAGTTTTAATGGTAGGGTTTTACAAGAGGCCAATGACCCATCGGTTCCACTAAAAGAGCGTATTCGTTTTTTAGGAATTTTTTCTAATAACCTAGATGAATTTTTTAGGGTACGTGTGGCTACATTAAAGCGCATGATAGAACTAAAGGGGAAGGGTAAAAAATTAGACATGCATTTAGAAGCCCATTCTCAAAGTATTTTAGACGCTATTCAAACCATTGTATTAGAGCAACAAAATGAATTTAACAGAATTTGGAAAAATATTGTTAGGGATTTAAAAAAAGAGAATATTGCGCTTGTTGATGAAAAACATTTATCGAGAGAGCAACTTGTTTTTGTAAAAGAATATTTTGAACAACAAGTGCGTGGTAATGTAATCCCGCTGATGGTGGAGTCTATCGCGCAAATGCCATATTTGAGGGATAAGAGTATTTACTTAGGTATTGTGATGCGCAAAAAAAATAGTGCCTACAAAAGTAAGTATGCCTTAATTGAAGTGCCAGTGTCAGCGGTTGGTAGGTTTGTAGAGCTACCTACTAAAACGGGTGGTCATCAAATTATTTTGTTAGAAGATATTATCAGAATTAACCTGCCAGTTATTTTCTCCTATTTTGGATACGATTATTTTGAGTCGGCTATATTTAAGATCACTAAGGATGCCGAAATTGATATTGACAATGATTTAAGTAGTAATCTTATTGAAAAAATTGAAAAGGGCTTAAAAAATAGAAGAAAGGGAAAGCCAGTAAGGTTTGTGTATGACAGAGAAATGGATGCTGGTTTACTCGATTATTTAATTAGAAGGTTAAACCTAAATCAAAAGAGTAATATTATTCCGGGTGGTCGTATTCATAATTTTAGGCACTTTATGGAGTTCCCGGATATTGTGAAACAAAAAAGTATTCGAAAAGCGTCTTTAACACACCCCGAGTTAAGTAGGACCTTGCGTGTAACCGATGTGGTACTCAAAAAAGATGTGATGCTTCATTTTCCATACCACAGTTTTAACCCAGTTATTGATTTACTGCGTGAGTCTGCGATGGATCCGGATGTTTTGTCCATTAAAATTACTGCATACCGTTTGGCGCCTGCTTCTAAAGTAATTAATGCCCTTATTAATGCGGCAAGAAATGGGAAGCAGGTAACTGTGATGCTGGAGGTTAAAGCAAGGTTTGATGAAGAGGCTAATTTGGAGTGGAAAGATGTACTAGAACAAGAAGGTATTACCGTATTATACGGGATACAAAACATGAAAGTACATGCTAAGGTATGTGTGATAAAAAAGCGTGAGAAAAATAAAACGGTACAATTTGGTTTTGTGAGTACGGGTAATTTGCATGAGAAAACAGCCCGCGTATATGGTGATCATTGCCTATTAACGAGCAACCGTAATGTCATGGCGGATATCAATAAGATATTTCAGTTTTTGGAGTATCCCGAAAAAGGATATGGGCCACTTGAACGCTGCAATACCCTTCTGGTTTCGCCCATTAGTATGCGAACTGGAATTGAAAGTTTAATCAATCATGAAATTAAGCAAGCTAAGGCTGGTAAAAAAGCAGCTATCACCATTAAATTAAATTCACTCAGTGATGTGAATTTAATTAAAAAATTAAACGATGCTGCTGTTGCTGGTGTTACGATTAATATGATTGTGCGTGGTATATTTTGTGCCCTGGTAAACCATAAAAAGTTTAATGCAAGGCCCCGTGCCATCAGTATTGTAGATGAATATTTAGAGCATGCAAGGGTTATGATCTTTTACAATGGTGGTAAGGAAAAAGTATATATTTCCAGTGCCGATTGGATGGTGCGTAATATTGATCACCGCATAGAAGCGGCAGTTCCTATTCAAGACCCAGTTATTAAGGCAGAATTACAGGATATTATCCACATTCAGTTGCAGGACAACGTAAAGGCCAGGGTATTAGATAGTGATTTACTAAATAACTATGTACCTTCAGGCTCCAAGAAAAAGTTACGTTCACAAATTGAAACTTATTTATACCTACAACAGAAAACGAATACCAAAAAGTGAAGTTAGCAGCAATTGATATTGGTAGTAACGCGGCAAGATTATTGATTAGTGAAGTAACCAAGCAACCCAAAAAAGCACCCGTTTTTAATAAAATAAATTTAGTACGAGTGCCATTACGTTTGGGATTTGACGTTTTTGAAACCGGTGAAATTTCTAAGCCCAAGGTAAAAATGCTCATGCAAACTTTAAAAGCATACCAGCATTTATTAGAGGCCTACCAAATAAAACATGTATACGCCTGTGCCACCAGTGCTATGCGTGATGCAAAAAATAGTAAAGACATTATTAGAAAAGTAAAGCTAGAAACGGGTATCGAAATCAAAGTGATATCTGGGCAAGAAGAGGCTTCTTTTATTTATGAAAACCACGTAGCCGAAAATTTAGATTCGGATCACTCTTACTTATATATAGATGTAGGTGGTGGTAGTACCGAGCTTACTTTTTTTGCAAATGGAGCACTCGTTTCTAAAGAGTCCTTTAATATTGGCACTATCAGGCTATTAAAAAATCAGATCAAAGAAAAAGCCTGGGATGACATGAAGGAGTACGTTAAAAAGAACATCAAAAGTGCCCTTCCATCCATCGCCATTGGTAGTGGCGGAAATATTACAAAAATATTATCTATGAGTAGGCTAAAAGAGGGTAAACCCCTTAGTTTAGACCTCTTAAAGGACTATTATAAAGAGCTTTCTAGTGTATCACTCGAAGACCGGATGAACCTTTTTGGCCTCAAAGAAGACCGGGCCGATGTAATTGTACCAGCCTTACTTATATATATACAGGTTATGAAATGGGCCGATATCGACGCCATTTATGTACCTAAAATAGGCCTTGTAGACGGCCTGATGCACCACCTTTATGATCAGGTTGGTAACATTGCGTTAACATAGAGGTAACACTCTGTTAACATTGGCGTAACAATGCCGTAACACGCCAAAAGTACTTTTGCTTCATAAAAGAATTATCCAGTGAAGCAATTATTATCTATCCTTTTTTTACTTGTATTTAGTGCAACAATATCTGCTCAAAAATCTAAAATTGTTGGTCAGGTAACCAATAGTAAAAATGAGGCTTTAGCAAGTGTAACTGTTAAACTATCGGGTGCTGCATCTGCTATGACAAGAACAGATGTTGAGGGTAGATTTAGCTTTGTAGTTGATGCACAAAAAAAGTACACACTGACTTTAAGTTATGTAGGATACGAAGAAAAAATAATTAACGAAGTTGTTGTAGATAAAGCAGGCGATGAAGAAACGGTAAACATTGTTTTAAACGAAGGTGGTAAGGTTTTATCAGATGTTTCTGTAAAAGCCACTACAAGAGCAGCCACTGCTAAAGGTGAAACCGTAAACGCACTTATTACTTTCCAAAAAAATACCAATACCGTTGCTTCTGTAATTTCTGCCGAAGCCATTAAGCGTTCTCCAGATAGAAATACCGGTGAAGTTATTAAGCGTACACCGGGTGCTAGCATCCAAGAAGGTAAATTCTTAGTTATTAGAGGTCTTGCAGAACGTTACAACCTTGCAACCTTAAATGGAATTCAATTAGGAAGTACAGAGCCTGATAGAAAAGCGTTTTCTTTTGATTTGATCCCTGCTAACATGATTGATAATATTGTTATCAACAAAGCCTTTGTTCCAGAACTTCCTGGTGAGTGGGCGGGTGGTTTAATTCAGGTAAATACAAGAGATATTCCTACTAAAAACTTTTTTAATATTCAAGTAGGTTCTGGTTTTAACACGCAAGCTGTGAACGGTACTTTTTACGAAAACAAAGGTGGTAAAACTGATTATTTAGGTATTGATGATGGTACACGTTCTTTACCTGCAACCTACACTACAAAATCAAAATTTGATGCATTAGCACCTGCCGATAAAACCTATATCGGTTCAACCATGCAAAACAACTGGGCACCATTAGCGGTAAGTAAGTCTAACTTAATTAATGGTCAGTTTCAAACCAGCGGTGGTTTTGTAAAAGATTTTAAAAACAATAAAAAATTAGGTGGCATTTTTGCTATCAACTACAATAGATCGGTACGTTTAACAAAAGGTACCAACAGTGGTTTTAACTTTATTGGTAATGGTTCATTTACCCCAGACTTTGATTTTAAAGATGATAGATTTAGTACAGATTTATTATGGGGTGGTTTAGCCAATGTATCTTTCCAATTTGATAACAACAACAAAATTTCTGCTAAAACCTTATTTAATATTACTTCTTCAGATTTTACAACCTTAAGAACGGGTGTAGAAGGTAATGGTAACGTTTCTTTGGATAGTGCACGTGGTTATGAGTATGGTTTTAAGCAAAATACTTTTTGGAATTCACAAATTAATGGCGAACACAATATCAAGCCTAACGTTTTAAAATTAAAGTGGTACGGTTCATTTACGCTACTAGATGGTTATACACCTGATCAGCGCAGATTATACTATCTAAAAAACAATAGCGCTGTATCGAGCCCTTATGTTGCCGTAATTTCAAATACCTTATCTCAAAAAAGCGGTAACCGATTTTATCAAAATTTAAGTGACTACGTTTACAATGCTGGTGCAGATGTAGCATATACATTTAATGCTTTTGGTAGTAAGCAAACACTTAAAGGTGGATATGCTTTCCAAGTAAAAGACCGTTTATTTGATGCTAAACCGTTTTCAATTTATTTACCAAGAGATAATGCAGCTCTAAGAGTATTAGGCCCTGAGTCTATTTTTGCACCAAGCAATTTTGGTAGAGGAGAAGTATATAGTACGTTGTTTGCTTTTGATGCGATTAGAGGTAATTTATACCGCTATTTAGCCAACACTATTTTAAATGCTGGTTACGCGCAGTTTGACAATCAATTTGGAAGTAAGTTTAGATTGGTTTGGGGTGTAAGGGTAGAAGATTATGATCAATTGGTGGGTAGTGTTTACAAAAATGACCCACGTCATAATTATTCTAGAGTTACCGACTTCTTACCTGGTTTAAACGCAACCTTTAAATTAAATAATTTAACAAACCTTCGTTTATCTGCATCTCAAACAGTGGTAAGACCTGAGTTTAGAGAGCTTGCTACTTTCCAGTATTACGACTTTGATTTAAACGCATCAGTACAAGGCTTACCAACCATCGAGCGTACAAAAATTACCAATTTAGATTTACGTTACGAAATATATCCAGCTTCTGGTGAAGTAATTACGGTAGGTGCATTTTTCAAGCACTTTGATAAGCCTATCGAAATGATCTACAACTTTGGTTCTGGTGGTGCTAGTACGTTTAACTTTGCCAACCCTGAAAGTGCAAGAGCATATGGTGTAGAATTTGAAATTAGAAAAAAGCTCGATTTTTCTGAAGCGCTTAAAAACTTTACCATTCAAGCGAACGGTACTTACATCAACAGCCGCGTTAGAGATCAAAACCTATCACTTGATAGACCATTACAGGGGCAATCTCCATACCTCGTTAACTTTAGCGCGCTCTATGATTTACCTTCAAAAGGAATTACTGCTACCTTATTATACAACCAAATTGGTCGTCGTGTAACATTTGTGGGTAGCCTTGATCAGCCAGATATTTACGAATCTTCTCGTCCTGTATTTGATTTTCAGTTGAGTAAAAAATTGGCTAAAAATAAAGCTGAATTAAAATTAAATATCCAAGATATTTTAAACCAAACACTTTATTTCTACCAAAATCCAGATGGCAATACCAAGCTTAATAAAGCAACGGATCCATTTCGTTTAAGCCGTCAAACGGGTACAAATTATAGCGTAACATTCTCTTATTCTTTATAACACTTTATAAAAATTTTTAAAAAACAATAAAATGAAAAAATCGGTTTTGTTAGCAGCAGCATTCGTTGCATTAATCGCTACAAGTTGTAGAAAAATTGAAATGGACGGTGGTGGCACTACTGTAGTTGTTCCGCCAACTCCAGGAGTTCAAACCATTACACTTAAGGGGCGTATCGATAAGGATACCGTTTTAAGAGAGGGAACCAATTATATTTTAAGTGGTATTGTATACATTGTAAATAATGCAACAATTACCATTCAGCCGGGTGTATCTGTTAAAGCTGATTACACGGGTGCTTCAGTTGCTACACTTGTTATTACGCGTGGTGCAAAAATCATTGCAGATGGTACACAAGAAAAACCAATTGTATTTACTTCTAACTCTCCAGTACCTCGTTCTGGTGACTGGGGTGGTGTTGTAATTTGTGGAAAAGCACAAGTTAACACTGCCTTTACAGGAACTGGCGGTGGTCCAGGCGTTCTTGAGGTAGAAGGTGGTATCAACAACTCATTTGGTGATGGTTTAGCTGGTGGCGGCGCTACCCCTAACAATGCCGATAATTCAGGTATTTTACGTTATGTAAGAATTGAGTATGCAGGTTATGCATACCAACCAGATAAAGAAATTAATAGCTTAACCATGGCAGCTGTAGGTAGCGGAACTATTATCGACTACGTGCAAGTTACTTATGCAAAAGATGATGCATTTGAGTGGTTTGGTGGTACTGTAAACTGTAAGCACTTAATTGCTTACAAAACACAGGATGATGATTTTGATACGGATAATGGTTATAGTGGTAAAGTACAGTTTGGTATTGTACTAAGAGATTCTACCATTGCCGATATCTCTCGTTCAGAAGCTTTTGAATCTGATAACGATGCAGGTGGATCTATCAATAGTCCACAAACAAGAGCGGTTTTCTCAAACCTAACTTTAATTGGCCCAAGAGCTACACTTGCTAACAATGGTAACAGCTTATACTTGTCTGATGAACATATCAGAAGAAATACAGGTGTTTCAATTTACAACTCTGTAATTTTAGGTTGGCCTCAAGGTATTTTAGTTGATGCAAGAAATGGCCGTGCTGTTGAATTAAACATTATGGATAGCACTATCCGTTTCAAAAACAATACCATTGCTGGTTGTGGTCCTGCAACAGGAACTGATCTTTCTTCTTATAACTTTATTGCTTCATCTGCTAATGCTAGCTTATGGAATGCAGATTCTGTGAGAGCAAGATTTTCAAATGCTGCTTTCTCAAACACCGTTTTAACAAACGTTACAGATGCTAGAATGATTGCTCCATTTAGTTATTCTGCTCCTGACTTTTTACCTTTTGGTGGATCTAATGGTAACCAACCTATCTTAACTGGTGCTAGATTTACGGATCCTGCATTAACTTCTGGTTTTGACGTGGTAACTTTTAGAGGTGCTTGTGATGCAGCTGGTGTAAACGCATTTTGGTGGAAAGGTTGGACACGATTTATTAATCAATAGTTTGATCTAAAGATTTTTATAAAGTTTGTTTACTAAAGAGGCCCCGAAATTTCGGGGCCTCTTTTATTTTATGCGGTCTTATGTTGCGCGGAAATTTTAATGATTAAAACGCTCAGGCATTTCTAGTGGGTTGTTTTTCCAATCCGGATCGTAGCGTACAAACATGCTAAGCCACAAAGAGCGGGACAGCCTCATCAGGAGGGGCTGCACGGCAAAGAGCAGCACAAAAGCCGTTCCCATCCAGTAAAAAATGCGGTTGTCATCTATGTCAAATGTCATACCTATTAAAACTTTCCAGGCTACAAAAGTGGATACAATAAATGCAACCGATAAGGCGTAGCTCACATAGCCTGTGCCATAGTAAAAACCTACTTCAATTTCGGTGGGCTGGCCACAAACCGGGCAGTGCTCGTGCATGTCTGTGTTGGTTTTAAATTTATAGGCTTGTTGGCTTTTAAAAATATAACCCTCTCTACAGCGTGGACATTTATTGGTAACAACGGCTGGAATAAAATATTTAGTGAGATTGATAGCCATAGTGCAGCTTATTTAAATATTGATGCAAAGGTAACTTAACTTATTTTAGTGCTACTTAATTTCTGATAGAACAACTACCGCCGCCATACCCGCAGCCCGTTTTTGTTTTAGCAGCATAGATGCCAATAACAATCATTAGTACGCCAAAAATAGCGGGTACCCAGTCTTTAAACTGCCAGGCAATTACTAAAAACATACCACCCATTATTAAACGTATCACGAGTACAAAGTCTATTTTTTGAAGTAAACGTATCATAAGTCTTATTTAGAGTACAAATTTCGGGGTTATTATTTCCCTGAAACGTGACTTTTGTTACGCAGCTGAATAAAACTGGTTGGGGTGAGAATGCTTAATGTGGGCAGGGCTTTTTTAAAGTCTTTGGTGTTGGTTGTTATAAAGTAATCAATCTCAGTATTTTCTAGTGCTGTATAGTATTGGACAGCGTCTTCGGTATCTAAAAATGAAGATTCGAGGGCTCTTATGCAGGTATTATTATCTGGATTGATAAGTGTAGTATAGCTTAAAATAGCCGTGGCGGCTTCAATCACTTCTTTATGGTCCATTTTCGCAGCCCTCAAAATATATATAATATTGATGAGTGAAGAAGAGGAGGTATATATGGTGATCTCTTTATTTTCTGCTAATTCAAAAAGTAATTCGGCATTTTTCCATTCTTTACCCCTATGAATTAAAAAATCCAGATAAACGTTGGTGTCTACAAATAATTTATAACTCATACTTTGTTTTTAAATATTGAGTTTTTACATTTTTCCAATCAACTTTATCTGTTATTTTATTTTTTAGCAGACCGCTCAATTGTTTTACCGACGAAGTTTTGTTTTCATCGATAGTGCTAAGGGTGTTGAGGTATTCTTCTACCAGCTTACTTATGCTTTTCCCCTTTTTTGCAGAAATAAGTTTGGCTTTTTTGATGGTTTGAACATCAATACTAAGGGTGAGTTTTGTGGTCATACAGTAACGGTTATATTGCAATGTACGTATAAAAATTAAAACATACGTATATGAGTTAACGCCATATCTATTTCAACTATATTTGTTACACTTAAAAGGTAGGCGCATGAGCATTTCAGAAATTTATGACATTTACTTGCAGTATCCGAGTGTTGTAACGGATACCCGCAAGCTTACAACAAATGACTTTTTCTTTGCTTTAAAGGGTCCTAATTTTAATGCCAATACTTTTGCGTTTAAAGCACTTGAAGCCGGTGCTGCCTACTGCGTAGTGGACGAACCAATTACTACCATTGCAACTTATTACCAAGGAAACAACCAAGCACAAAGAGAAGCTGCGCTTTCAAAAATGATAGTGGTAGAGGATGTGCTCACCACATTACAAGCACTTGCTGGACACCACCGCAGTACTTTTGATATTCCATTTATAGCTATTACGGGAAGTAACGGAAAAACCACCACCAAGGAGCTGGTGTATGCCGTGCTTTCTAGTCATTTTAAAACCTATACCACGCAAGGAAATTTAAACAACCATATCGGTGTGCCGCTAACGATACTTAGCATTAAAAAAGATGCGCAAATGGCGGTGATAGAAATGGGCGCCAATCATCAAAAAGAAATTGAAGGTTATTGCGTGTACACAAAACCTACGCATGGTATTATTAGCAACTGTGGCAAGGCGCACCTCGAAGGATTTGGTGGTGAAGAAGGCGTTAAAAAAGGAAAGGGCGAGCTCTATAGTTTTTTGCGCGGCAATAACGGTACTGCATTTGTATACACCGGTTACGATTATTTAAATGAAATGAGCGCTGGTATACAAAACATTGTGCCTTATATAAATGGAAGTATACAAAGTAGTGAACCGTTTTTAACGGTGTCGGCAAACATAAATGACACAGCCACCACAGTAAATTCACAGCTCGTAGGTTCGTATAATTTACCAAATATTTTATGTGCCCTCACCATTGGAAAACATTTTGGAGTGCCAGAAAATAAATTGGTGGAAGCGATACAAAATTATGCGCCATCTAATAGTTGATCTCAACTTATTACCAAAGACACCAAGACTATTATTTTAGACGCTTATAATGCCAACCCAAGTAGCATGAAAGTGGCCATCGAAAATTTTGCAAAACTAGCAGGACAAAACAAAATTATTATGCTAGGCGCCATGATGGAACTGGGCGAGCACGCAGCAGCAGAGCATTTAGCGTTATTAGAACTTATTGCATCTTACTCATTTTCACATGTAGTATTAGTGGGAGATTATTTTTTAGCGCATCAAAACGTAGTTCCTCAGTTTATATATTTTAAAACAACCGCCGAGGCAAAAGCTTGGTTGCTACAAAAAAATCCAACGCATGCGCAGCTTTTAATTAAAGGATCGCGGAGCATGCAAATGGAAACGGTGCTTTCATAAACGCGCCGCATGCGCAACACATGCCCATAAAAAAACCACCACTAAATTAATAGTGATGGCTCTTTTTTATTTTCCTTTCCTTTCCTTTTTAACGTTTGTTCTTTTTTGTTGGCATAAAGATACCAGTTTTTGCTTTTTTAGAAGTTCCTTCTGCAGAACCGTAGTGGTTCATGGCGCATCTAAAACCAATGGTGTTGGTGCTTTGGTCTTCTTCCAAAAACCTTCTAGCACCTGGGCTTAACCAGTATGCGCGGTCGTTCCAGCTAGCTCCTTTTACCACACGAGACTTATCTGAAATAAGTGATGTTTGACCGTAGTTGTAACCTGCATTACTTGCAGAGTCACCGTCTAGGTGGTTTACCGCATATCCTTTTTGATAGTTTCTGCGGTTAACAAGTGAAGAATCTGATTCGGTCTTATAAATGATACGACCTTTGTCATCTCTTAAATTTCCTTCGCCTCTAGCAAAATCTATTTGCTTGAATTCGTTACCTCTAAAAATATTGTAATCGTCACCATCAAGTGTTGTCATAGGGCGGTACACATCGGCAACCCACTCACTTACGTTACCAGACATATTGTACAGTCCGTATCCGTTTGGTGTGTATGTATTTATTTCGGCAGGGATAGCAGCGTTATCGTTTAATCCACCAGCCACACCCATGTTATCACCGGCGCCACGCTTAAAGTTAGCAAGCAATGCGCCTTGGTAAGAACCTTTAGCAGTGTAACGAACGTTATCGTAACCGTTATTTTTCCAAGCATAAATTTGCTTGTTAGAAATCAATTCTTCACCACGTTTGTTGTTCTTAGACTTACGTTGAGGGTTAGCAGCGATGTAACCGTATGCAGCATATTCCCACTCAGCTTCTGTTGGAAGGCGGTAGTCACCAAATAAAATACCATCTTCAAAACTTACTTTGGTACGAGGTCTGCCTTGCGCATCTTTTAGAGGATTGCTTTTTTTAGTAGCGTCTCTACCAGGTGTTGCTTGGTATTCGCCTAACAAATAAGCTCTGGTATTAAAGTTATCTTGACCTGCTCCGTTTAATTCTTTTTTAATTTGATTTTTAGGATCTAGGTAGCTGCTTTTCATGAGGGTTAATTCATTTACGCGGTCGGTACGCCAGATACAATAATCGGTAGCTTGTTTCCAGCTTACACCTACTACAGGGAAATTATTGTAAGAAGGGTGACGGAAATAATATTCAACCATTGGTTCGTTGTAGGCAAGTTCCGAACGCCATACTAGTGTGTCTGGTAATGCTTCTCTTACAATCGAGTCCATACCTGCGCCACCAAATACGTTGGTGATCCAATATAAATATTCGCGGTAGTGAAGGTTGCTAACTTCTGTTTTGTCAATGAAAAATGAGTTCACGGTAATTCTGCGTTGGATATTGTTCCAATCGCCCATTACGTCTTCTTGCGCAGCACCCATGGTAAAAGTACCACCTTGCACAAATACAAGGCCCGGAGCAGCTTTAATATCTTTAGGTTTAGGTACGTTAAAATTACCCATCGATTTGTCGTTGTAATTCCATCCTGTAGCCGAAGAAGTTTGAGGCTTCTTTTTAAATGGATTACATGAAACGGCAGCACCTGTAAGGGTAGCTAATAATACCAGATTGCGTATTGTTTTTGTGAACTGCATATGCTTATAAATTCAATAAAAAATTGATTCTAATTTACCTATGCGAATATATAAGATTTCCGTCAACTTAAGGGTGGCTTAAGGCCTCATCTTGTTACAAAAAGCTTAAGATTGGGTGTGGTGGGGGTGTTTTTGACCCTATTTTATGATTTTTTTAAGGGAAAGGCCCGCCTGTGGCCTGCTATCTGTAGCTTTGGCATCAAACTTTGTTATACTTGTGATATGGGTAAACCCGGGCGCTATATATGGTTGATGTTGGGCCTTTTTTTAGCTGTTGGCTTTAAAAATGTGGCGTTGGCGCAGGGGAGTATGTTTGGTAAAGGATCTTGGGGAAGGGTTGGCATTACCACCAGGGGCGTTTATAAAATAGATGTAGCTGCACTTTATAGTATGGGGCTTTTGCCGGCGGGTGGCGTTATTTCAACGGATAAAATTAGACTTTTTGGCTCTGGGGGTGCTATGTTACCCGAGGCGGTGGGTGCAAAAAGGCTGGGGTCTTTTACCGAGCATGCGCTCATGGTTTTTGATGGGGGTGATGGGATAATGAGTGGTCAAGATTATTTTATTTTTTATGCCCCGGGTCCGCACCAGTGGCGGTATGATAGTGTGGGTGCCAAGTATAGTTATGCGCATCATTTATATTCCGATACGGCATTTTATTTTATTAATGTAGACGGAAGTGTATCGAGTACTGTATCGACTTCTGCTAAAAGAGTTGATGTTGGCAATGCGGCGCATGTTAACGCCAGCGGGGCTTTGCGGGTTAATCGTTTTACAGATTTCTGGGTGTATGAAAAGGATAATATTAATTTGTTGTCGTCTGGGAAACTGTGGTTAGCCGACCGTTTTTCTGTGGCAGCAGGAGGCACTAGTGCCAGAAATTATAGTATTGATATACCAGATGTTGTGAGTACTGATAGTGTTAGGTTTGATGTTTCGTTGGCAGCGCGAAGTATTGGTGTGCCTGCTAGTTTTGCGGTTCGAGTTAATAATAATCTAGCGCAAAATATTTTGCTACCAGCAGTTAGCGGTGGCTTTTTAGATAATTATGCGAGTTATGTAAGTGCATCATTTGGTGTGCTGCCGTCTTCTAATAATTTGCAATTAAATATTCAGTTTTTGCCGGGTACTGGTGGTGGTAGTTTAAGTGCCGAAGGTTTTTTAGATAAAATAGAATGCGCGGCTACAAGATTGTTACGGATGAATAATGGTGCGTCTGGGGGCTCTGGCAACGTTTCAAATGCTGGTGCGCTTTTTTTTAGAACGGCCCCGCAAAGCACTGGTAATAGTGGAGTTGCGGCGTATGTAATTGATGCAGGTGGCGTAGCAAATTTTGCAAATACAACGGTGCTTGATGTAACAGATTTTACGTCGCCATCAAAAATGGAAGGAAATTTTACTGCTGGCGCTGCGCCGGAATTTGTTTTTAATAATAAGGCAGCTATAGCGCGTGAGTATATCGCTTTTACGCCGTCGCAGGTTTTAGTACCAGCTTTTTTTGGTACTGCTCCAAATAATAATTTGCATGAACTTGCAACTAAAGCAAGCGCTAATTATTTAATTATTACGCACCCAAGTTTAGTTGCTGCAGCAAATAAGTTGGCAGCTTTTCATACGCAAAATAATGAAGGTATTACGCCACTTGTTGTTACTACAACGCAGGTTTATCAAGCCTTTGGTAGTGGTGCGCCAGATATTACCGCTATACGCGATTGTATTGCTGCGTTTGCACGAGCCTATGGTGCTGTTGGTAATAGTGTTGGCGGTGGAGCCGCTGCGCCAAAATTTTATGCGCTACTTTTTGGTGCGTC
>JAIYCS010000049.1 GCA_027487895.1 Sediminibacterium sp.
CCAATACCACGATCGATCGTGCTACACTTGGATCTACCATCATCCGCAAAGGTGTTAAACTCGATAACCTCATTCAAATAGCCCATAATGTAGAAATAGGAAGCCAAACAGTGATAGCCGCTCAAACAGGCATCAGTGGCAGCACCAAACTGGGCCAAAAAATAATGATTGGCGGTCAGGCAGGCATTGCCGGACATTTAACCATTGCAGATGGGGTTAAAATAGCCGGCGGGGCTGGCGTCACCAAAAACCTAGACGGCGAAGGAAAATCATACGCAGGCTTCCCAGCCGAAGACGCCAAACAGTCATTAAAAACCCAGGTTTACACCAGACAACTCCCAGAATTGGAAAAAAGGGTTAAAGAATTGGAAAAATTAGTGGCAGAATTGGTTCAAAAAGAGCCTAAATAGACCAAAACAGTGGTTTAACCACCCATAAATCATATTTTTGTGTTAGATTTTTCGAATTTAACACACTAGCATGGATCAACACTTTAACCCAGACAAGCAACATACCCTAGCAAGCTCTATTGGTATCAGCGGAACTGGATTACATACAGGCGCACTTGTAGACATGACCCTAAAGCCTGCCAACCCGGGTTTTGGATTTCAATTTCAAAGAACCGACCTAGAAGGGCAGCCCATTATCAAGGCAGATTGTGATTTGGTAACAGATACCAGCCGTGGTACCACCCTTCAAGTTGGAGATGCAAAAATTAGCACGGTAGAACACATTTTAGCGGCGCTTGTTGGCATGGGTGTAGACAATGTGCTCATCCAAGTAAACGGTCCAGAAATTCCAATTATAGATGGTAGCTCGGCTCCTTTTATTGAGCTTATCGATAAAGCAGGTGTGCTTGAGCAAGATGCAACCAAACAGTGGTATAGCATCGATGAAAATATTTTTCATTACGACGAAGAGAAGCGCGTAGAAATGGTTTTATTACCTGCGCTTGATTATCAAATTACAACACTGATCGATTTTAATAGTCCGGTATTAGGAACGCAACACGCTGGTCTAAAAACCATCAAAGATTTTAGAACGGAAATTGCACCTTGCCGTACCTTCTGTTTTTTACACGAGCTAGAAGCCTTATTAGACAATGATTTAATCAAAGGCGGTGATATCAACAACGCTATTGTAGTTGTAGACAGGCCAGTAACAGATGATGAAATGTCGAGGCTTGCAAAAGTATTCAAGCGCGAAAAAATTGAAGTAAAAAGCGAAGGCTATTTAAATAATTTAGAACTCCGTTTTCCAAACGAACCTGCAAGACACAAACTACTTGATATTGTTGGTGACCTAGCACTCATTGGCTATCCAATTAAAGGTAGAATTATTGCCAACAGACCAGGCCATAGCAGTAACGTTGCTTTTGCTAAAAAAATAAAACAGTACATCAAAAAAAACAAACACGTTAAAGATGTACCTGTTTATGACCCAACAATTCCACCCGTATTATCACTGGTACAAATCGAAAAAACACTACCCCACAGACATCCATTTTTACTGGTAGATAAAATCATTGAATTAACAGACACCTACATCGTAGGCGTAAAAAATGTTTCTTTCAACGAATGGTTTTTTCCTGGACACTTTCCAGGTAATCCTGTGATGCCAGGAGTGTTACAAATTGAAGCACTCGCTCAAACGGGCGGTATCTTATGCATTAACTCGATGCCTGAAGGTCAATACGACACTTACTTTTTAAAAATAGACAACTGTAAATTCAAACAAATGGTAAGACCTGGTGATACCATGGTTTTAAAACTAGAATTTACAGGACCTATCAGAAGAGGTATCTGCGAAATGCGTGGCACTGTTTACGTAGGTGGTAAAGTAGCCACAGAAGCAGACCTTGTTGCACAAGTCGTTAAAAGATCCGAAGTACTTTAAAAAAAACACATGACACATCCGTATACCTATATTGACCCCAATGCTAAAGTAGCGCCCAACGCAAAAATTGATCCATTTACCGTTATCCATGGTGATGTTCAAATTGGTGAAGGCACTTGGATTGGAAGTAATGTAACCATCATGGATGGAACCCGTATTGGAAAAAATTGTAGAATATTTCCTGGCGCCGTATTAGGTGCAGTGCCTCAAGATTTAAAATTTGACGGCGAAAAAACAACCGTAGAAATTGGAGACAATACTACCATTCGTGAATTTGTAACCATCAATAGAGGTACCACCGATCGTTGGAAAACCAAAGTAGGAAACAACTGCTTGATCATGGCTTATTCGCACGTTGCACACGATTGTGTAATTGGCGATAACTGTATTTTGAGTAATAGCGTTCAATTAGCGGGCCACGTTGTTTTAGGCGACTGGGTTTGGATTGCAGGCGTTAGTGCCGTGCACCAGTTTGTAACCATTGGTCAACACTCCTATATTGCTGGAGGTAGTCTTGTAAGTAAAGATGTACCCCCTTATATTAAAGCAGTGCGCAATCCTTTAAGCTACGGTGGCGTAAACAGTGTAGGCCTTAAACGCAGAGGTTTTGAACTAGAGCGTATCAATCATATTTTAGATATCTACCGTATCATTTTTAATAAAGGACTCAATACTACGCAGGCCCTAGAATTTATTGAAGAAGAATTACCAGCTAGTGATGAGCGCGATGAAATTGTAACTTTTATTAGAGAAAGCGGGCGCGGTATTATCAAAAGATTTGTAAAAGGCGCAAGCGACGAAGAATAATACCATGCAAATCCAACTCGAGCAAATAGGAAAAAAATACAATCGGGAATGGATTTTTCGCGGACTCTCCTATACATTTCAAGCAGGGAAAAAGTATGCGATCACTGGACCCAATGGTTCAGGTAAAAGCACACTGCTACAAACAATTGCTGGTAGTACGGTTTCGTCGGAAGGGAACATCAATTATAGCATAGCAGGTCAAGAGCTTGCACCCGAAAATGCTTTTAAGAACCTTAGCATATGCGCTCCCTACCTCACACTCATAGAGGAAATGACGGCACTTGAATTTTTAACTTTTCATGAAAGTTTTAAATCATTTACGCCAGACATCACACCAACTGCTATTTTAGAAATCATTGACTTAACAACTGCAGCCAATAAGCAAATCAGATACTATTCAAGTGGTATGAAACAGCGGATAAAATTAGCACAAGCTATTTTTTCAGATGTTCCTGTTTTATTTTTAGACGAGCCTTGTACCAATTTGGATGAAACGGGATATGCGCTGTATCAATCACTCATTCAAAACTATGCATCCCAAAAACTAGTTATAGTAAGCAGTAACGACAAAGCAGAATATCATTTTTGCGAAGAAGTGATTGATATTAAAAAGTACAAATAAGTATGAACGCTAACATCGAAGCGCTTTACCGAATTTCAGGTAAAAGTGAAAGAACCATTCTTGGACTCATGAGCGGCACTTCTTTGGATGGACTAGATATTGCCGTTTGTACATTTTTGGGGAGCGGTACGCATACCAAACTTAATGTTACTCATTATACAACAGTCCCCTACACCGAAGATTTTAAAGCTGCCATTCGGAAAATTTTTTCCATTAGAACTGTAGACTTGGAAGCGGTAACGCTACTGAATGCGCATATAGCAAGGATTCATGCTAGCATGGTTTTATCGGCGCTTGAAAGCTGGAAACTCAGCGCCTCAAGTATCGATGTAATAGCAAGTCATGGACAAACCATTTACCATGCACCAAAATTTTTGCACCCTACAAGTAATTACGGTAATGCTACATTACAAATTGGAGATGGCGATATAATCAGCACCGCAACGGGCATTATTACCATTAGTGATTTTAGACAAAAACATATTGCTGCAGGTGGTGAAGGTGCACCGCTGGCTTTATTTGGTGATACTATTTTATTTGCGAGTGAAACTGAAAATAGAATCTTATTAAACATGGGTGGTATTGCTAATTTCACCTACCTACCTGCCGTACAAACCACAGATATTATTAGCACAGATATTGGACCAGCTAACACGCTTATTGATAGTTATATAAAAGCAAACTATAATGGCCTTAGCTACGATGCAAACGGCGAAATAGCAAGCAGTGGAACAATCAATGAGGCCTTTGTAAACGCTGTATTAGCGCATCCGTTTTTTAATGCTGCGTTTCCTAAAACAATTGGACCCGAATTATTTAACCAAGATTTTATTGCGAATGCTTTAAAAACTGCGGGCATTGTTTCAATGGCGCATCAAGACATGGTGGCTTCACTCAGTTATATTACTGCACGGGTAATTGCTGATGGTATCCATAAAGTGGTAGGTGACACTACTAAAAATATTGTGATGTATGCAAGTGGTGGTGGTATTCATAACGCCTATATTATGCAGCAGTTACAAACCATGTGTCCAAATGCTTCTTTTAAAAACCTAGAAACACTCGGCGTTCATCCTGACGCCAAAGAAGCCGTACTATTTGCAGTTTTAGCCAACGAAGCGCTTGCAGGATCACCTGCACTAAGCATGGGAAAAATTAGCTTCCCACAGTAAAATTATCTGCGTTACGGTAGGCCTTAATAAGTGCAATTTCACCTTCTTTTCCGCCACCGGCTTTACCATGTTCCATGCCATAAATACCTCTGAAACCCTTGTTATGGATATGTTTGAAGATATTCTGGTAATTCATTTCTCCAGTACCAGGTTCGTTACGTCCCGGATTGTCACCTATTTGGAAGTAGGCGGTTTCATCCCAGCATAAATTAATATTGGCGATAATATTCCCTTCATTTCTTTGCATGTGGTACATGTCAAATAAAATTTTACAAGATGGGCTATTCACCGCTTTACAAATAGAATAGGTTTGATCGGTATGGCGTAAAAATAAATCAGGTGTATCGCTTAGTGGCTCTAATACCATAATTAAATTATGCTTCTCTAAAATTTCAGCACCATACCTGAGTGATTCAATCACCCTTGCCGTTTGT
The DNA here is from genome assembly GCA_027487895.1 of Sediminibacterium sp. GTDB lineage: Bacteria > Bacteroidota > Bacteroidia > Chitinophagales > Chitinophagaceae > Sediminibacterium. Next base: position 4,932 of record JAIYCS010000049.1, read on the forward strand.
ATACCCATGGGAAGTTTGCGATCAAAATTACCAGGCACGACCGTCATCCATTTGGCACCACATCTTTTCGCTACTTCAACCGAATCTTTACAGTATTTGATAAATTTTTCGCGCCACTGCTTATCGCCACTTGTTAAAGAAGTTTGAAGCGGCCAGTTATCGTAAGCAATCACAAACACACCCATACGCATGTTTAAGCTAGCAAGGGTGTCGCCTATTTTTTGTTGCATGGCAGGCGTGCGGGACATCATACCATTGTCTTCGATAGATCTAAATCCAACACTATGCGCAAATTTAATTTGCTCAATAAAATCAGGACCTGCGTGCGCACTAAACATACCATCATGAAAAGCATAGTCGGCAGTAAAGGGTTTTGATTCCAATATTTGTGGGGCAGACGCTGCGGCCTTACCCACAAATGGTAATGAACCTGCAGCAAGTGCAGCACCAGATAAAATATTTTTCTTCAAAAAATTTCTTCTTTCCATGATGATTAATTAAAAAGATTAACGCCTGCTGGCAATCAGTAAATTAAGGTCCGTGTATTTTAAATCAAATTTTTGACTGATATAAAAATCGGTTAAAGCGCCTTTAAATAAATAGATCCCCTCTCTCACATTTACATCATGCCAAAGCATTTCATCCAGTCCGCCCTCGTCGCTAATGGTAAGCATGAGTGGCATGAGTACGTTGCTAATGGCTTGACTCGCCGTTCTTGCAAAACCAGATGGAATATTAGGTACCCCATAATGAATCACACCATGCTTTACAAAAGTTGGTTTTTCATGACTTGTAAGTTCACTGGTTTCAAAACAACCGCCTCTATCAATAGCTACATCGATAATAATACTACCAGGCCTCATGGCTGCTACCATTTCTTCGGTAACCACAACCGGCGCTCTACCATATTCATTGCTGAGTGCACCCACCGCAACTTCACATGTTTTTAATTGCTTGGCTAAAATTTTAGGCTCCAACACAGAAGTCCAAACGCGTTGACCTAAATTATTTTGTAGTTGCTTAAGCTTGTACACATCGTTATCAAATACTTTTACGGATGCGCCTAATGCAAGTGCATTACGCGTAGCACTTTCCCCCACAATACCAGCACCCACAATAACTACTTTAGTTGGCGGAATACCACTAATACCACCTAGTAGCACGCCTTTACCTTTATTAAAACTGCTCAGGTACTGTGCTGCAATAAGCATCACGGCACTACCCGCTATTTCGCTCATACTGCGCACAATTGGATAGGTACCACTAGCGTCTTTAAAATTTTCAAAACTTAAAGCCGTAATTTTTTTCTCCATCATTTTTTGAATATCCGCTTGTTGGAGTGCAGAATAATGTATGGGAGATATAATAATTTGATTGAGTTGTAATAAGGGCAAATCTTCAGAAACTATAGGTGCACTTTTTACAAGAATCGGGCACTTATAAATTTCATGTCTGTCAAAAACAATTCTGGCACCGGCTTCGCTATAATCTGCATCGGAGTAATGACTTCCCTCGCCGGCTAAATGTTCAATAGAAACTTCGTTACCATTAGAAACCAAAACACCAACGGCTTCTGGAGAAAGGGCAATTCGGTTTTCTTGAAACGCCGTTTCTTTTGGAATACCAATATGTAGTTTAGCGCCCTGTGGTTTAATATCTAATGTTTCTTCGAGGGTTTCGTATAAAAAAGAAGTAGAAATAGTGGGTTTACTAGTAGCCATAATGATTTGTATTTGCTAGTATCTAGCTGGGTTACTTATAAAGTTAAGATTTTACACGAGAATAAATATGTCTCGTTTTTTCATCTATGCGTGATAATCTAATTTCAAATACGGGGCCTACCAAAAGGTCCGGAACATTTTCGGGCCACTCAATCAAACAAGTATCGCCACTGTGCAAATGCTCATCTATGCCGGCCCTAACAGCCTCCTCAAGAGATACTAAGCGGTACCAATCCATATGAAAAATACTGCCACCCTCATACTGATACTCATTTACTAGGGCAAAAGTTGGACTGCTTACCGCGTCCTCAACACCAAGCAATGTACAAAGCGCATGAATAAACGTGGTTTTACCTGTACCCATTGGTGCATAAAAGGCCCAAATTGGGATGTCCTTTCCTTCGGCCCAAGCGGCTGTAACCACTTCCTGTATTTGGTCTAAGGTGAAATTTTGCTCCATCAAACAAATATACAAACAAAGGCCTCCGAATGAAGTAACTTTGTAGCAAATTAAGTCTTATGGAAAAAGTGAATTGGAAGGTAAAAGGCATGAGCTGTACCAACTGCGCACTTAGTGTAGACAAGGTAGTTACAGGCCTCGGTATGGAAGAGGTAAAGGTTAATTTCATGGGTGGTGAATTAAGTTTTAATGCACCAGCAAATACCAATAAACAAAAAATACAAAAAGAAATTGAAGCACTTGGATATGAGGTAGAAGGAGACGGCATAGAAAGTGAAAAAAAATCGAAACCATTATTTAGTACGCCACTTCAGCGCTTTTGGTTTTGTTTTGTTTTTACAGCGCCACTGATGCTACACATGATTCCTGGCGTACATATCCATGTACTCATGAATCCATATGTCCAACTAGGTTTAACCATCCCCGTATTTATAGTTGGCATGGGTTACTTTGGCAAGAGCGCCATAAAAAGTCTTTCCAAAGGGGTGCCCAATATGAATGTACTTGTAGCACTTGGCGCACTTGCTGCATTTGGCTATAGCTTATATGGAACCCTTATAGGAGAAGCTGAAAACTATTTGTTTTACGAAACTACGGCTACTATTTTAACCCTTGTTTTTTTTGGAAATTATTTAGAAGATAGATCCATCGAAACAACACAGGCTGCATTAAAAAAATTAGCGGTGTCTCAAAAAACAATGGCCAACCTTATTGCCTTTGATGAAAACCACCAAGAACTTGTTTTTCCTGTAGAAAATACGAGTTTAAAAGTAGGCGATATTGTACTGATCAAAAATGGAGAAACCGTACCCATGGATTGCAAAATTTTATGGGGAGAAGCCAGCATTAACGAGGCCATTATTTCTGGAGAAAGTGTGCCTGTTATTAAAAAAATGAACGACCTACTTATTGGAGGCAGTATGGTAGAATCGGGCACCATCAAGGCTTATATTACAGCCGTTGGAGAAAGCACGGTGCTTGCTAATATTTTACAACTTGTAAAACAAGCACAAACAGAAAAACCGCCCGTTCAACAACTTGCCGATAAAATATCTGCCATTTTTGTACCCACCGTTATTGGCATTGCTCTACTTACTATTATAGGAACCTATTTTATAGCGTCGCTTCCATTTAGTACATCACTACTTAGAGGTATCGCCGTACTCGTTATTTCTTGCCCATGTGCTATGGGCCTCGCAACACCTGCTGCCATTGCCGTTGGGCTTGGTAGGGCCGCACGTAATGGGGTATTATTTAAAAATGCAAGAAGTTTAGAAATATTTAAAAGTATCAAGCAAGTAGTATTTGATAAAACAGGAACGCTGACTACCGGAAAATTTACTGTCACAAATTTTACCATAGCGCCTAATGCCAATATTGATGAAGCCACTTTTAAACAAATTGCTTTTTCACTAGAAAAATATGCCAACCACCCCATTGCAAATGCAATTGCAGCAGCATGGAAAATAAAAGAAGATATTAGGTGGCAAAAAATAGAAGAGCAAAAAGGACTGGGCATGTTTGCCACGGATAAAGAAGGCAATACCTATATAGCCGGATCCTTTAAAGTTGCCACTCAATATACCACAGACCATAGCCACAATGTATATGTCATTAAAAACAATATTTTATTAGGCTACATTGATGTTGCTGATGAGATAAGACCAGAAGCTAAAGAAGTAATTACAACCTTAAAGAGGATGGGACTTACGCCTATTTTATTAAGTGGCGATAAAAAAGAAAAATGTGCACTCGTGGCAAATGAACTTGGTATCACTGAGTTTTACTACGAGCAAACACCCGCTAATAAACTTGATAAAATTGGTGCCTTAAGTCTAACATTGCCTACTGTTATGGTGGGTGATGGTATTAATGATGCACCAGCGCTCGCTAAAGCAACTGTTGGCGTTTCACTCAGTGAGGCTTCGCAAATAGCCATGCAAAGTGCGCAAGTAGTGCTTATGAACCATGGCATTAAAAATTTACCACTCGCTTTAGGGCTTGGTAAACACACCTACATCACCATCAAAGAAAATTTATTTTGGGCATTCGCTTATAATATTGTTGCGATTCCGGTAGCGGCATTTGGATATTTAAATCCAACCTTTGGCGCACTTGTAATGGGTCTTAGTGATGTAGTGCTTGCTATCAATTCTATCCGACTTAATTTTAAAAGGGTAACACGCTAATCACAACATGTCTACTGCACTACAAATACTCGAAAAATATTGGGGGCATAACCAGTTTAGGCCTTTACAAGAGGGTATTATTGATGCGGTATTAGCAGAAAAAGACGTGCTCGCTTTACTGCCCACAGGTGGCGGAAAATCAATTTGCTTTCAGGTCCCAGCACTTTTAAAAGATGGAATGTGCCTTGTTATTAGCCCCTTAATTGCACTGATGCAAGATCAGGTAAGCAACTTACAAGAAAAAGGTATCGAAGCGGCTGTTATTCATAGTGGCATGCCCTTTATGGCCGTTAAAGAAACCTTGCAAGCAGCTACAAGTGGTGCGTATAAGTTTTTATACTTATCGCCGGAGCGTATCGAATCCAATTTATTCAAGGAGTATTTACCAGCACTAGATATTTCACTCATTGCTGTAGATGAAGCGCATTGCATTGCTCAGTGGGGTTACGATTTTAGGCCCCCTTATTTGCGCATTGCCGCTTTACGTAATGAACTACCCGGCGTTCCTGTTATTGCACTAACCGCATCCGCTACAAAAGATGTTGAAACTGCCATTCTAGAAAAATTAGCATTTAAGGATCCGCTAGTTTTTAGACAACCCTATAAGCGTCCTGCACTTTCCTATAGTTATTTTGAAGTAGAAAGTAAAATTAACAAGACCCTCGACATCATTAATAATGTAAAAGGTTCTGGGATCGTTTATTGTAATACCCGAAAACAAACTAAAGACATTGCCGAACTTTTACAACTCCAAAAAATCAGTGCCGACTTTTACCATGCAGGACTCAGTGCAGAAGACCGGCAGGAAAAACAAAAAAAATGGATGAAGGGAGATACCCGCATTATGGTGTGTACTTCGGCATTTGGCATGGGTATTGATAAGGATGATGTTAGAACGGTTATTCATTACGAAATGCCAGACTGTCTAGAAAATTATTATCAAGAAGCAGGTAGAGCTGGCAGGGATGGCAAAAAAGCCTATGCCGTTTTATTAGCTACAAAAGCAGACATTACAAAAGCCCGTAACCTACATGAGACAAGGTTTCCAGCTATTGCTACCATTAAAAGTATTTACCAATCTCTTGCCAATTATTTACAACTACCGGTTGGTATTGGTGAAGGCAGTTATTATGATTTTAACCTGCTTGAATTTTGTAACAATTTTAAATTGGACCTGGCGGTGGTAACCCAAACACTAAAAGTGTTGGAACAGGAAGGGCATATTCAGTTTTCAGAAAATATATTTTTACCTACCCAAGTGTGTTTTACCGCATCCAAAGAAAGTTTAGAAAATTTTGAGCAGGCATACCCAGCTTTTGAGCCGCTCATTAAAGCTCTTTTAAGAACTTACCAAGGTATATTTGACAACCGCATTTCAGTATTTGAAAAAAGGTTAGGTGCTATATGCAGGCTTGACGTTCAGGGTGTACAAAATCAACTTCAACAATTAGCCGCGATGGGTATCATCGAATATTTACCTCAAAAAGAAACGCCTCAAATTCATTTTTTGGTAAACCGTGCACCAGCTGCATTTTTACACATAGATCAGGATTTGTACCTCAGTAAAAAAGAAGCTTTTACCGCCCGTATTAATACACTTATCAATTTCGCAATAAACCCAGGCAGCTGTCGTAGTGTTTTTATTGGTAACTACTTTGGAGACACCGATAAGAGCAGTTGCGGAATTTGTGATTATTGCCTCGCTCAAAAAAAAATTAAACTAGAAAGTGCAGCATTTACTTCCATAGAGCAACAACTCTATGCACTGCTCACAACATCACCAAGTCCCATTAGCCAACTTTTAATAACCATTGGAAAAGAGCAGGAAGAAGAAGCATGGGAAGTGATTCGTTTTTTAGAATCTGAAAACAGATTGGTTATGAACGAAAACGGAACAATACAACTGGCTTAGGCTTGTTTTAACAAAAAATTGGAAGTTCGACAGTACCAATACTTATTAATTTATCTTTATTTCACATAAAATAGTATCCCATGGAAGAAGCAAAAAAATACAAGATTTTACTTTGTGAAGATGACACCAACCTAGGTATGGTTTTAAAAAACTACCTAGAATTAACAGACTATGATGTAACACTTGAGCGCGACGGCCGTTTGGGATTGGCTGCTTTTCAACGTGAAAAATTTGATATCTGCTTATTGGATGTCATGATGCCTAATATGGATGGTTTTACATTAGCAGAAGCGATTAGAGACGTGGATCCTGATATGCCACTATTCTTTTTGAGTGCTAAAACCATGAAAGAAGATATTATCCAGGGTTATAAATTAGGTGCCGATGATTATATCACAAAGCCATTTGATAGCGAGGTTTTACTTTTAAAAATTAAAGCTATTTTAAAACGTAGCGAAGAAGAAAATAAAATCAACGACAATATTGAATTTGATTTGGGCAGCTACCATTTCAATCCAAGACTTCGTGAATTAAAAATTGGCGCAACGGTTCATGTTTTATCGCCTAAAGAAAATGAGCTTCTTAAAATGTTAGCTGAACATAAAAATGATTTACTCCAAAGAGATAAAGCATTAAAAAAGATTTGGGGTAGCGATACTTATTTTAATGGAAGAAGTATGGATGTGTATATTGCTAAACTACGTAAGTACCTCAAAGAAGATACACAAATTGAAATCGTTAACATTCATGGTAACGGATTTAGACTTGTAGCCCCCTAGTAATTACTCAGAAAATAAATTAGGCTTACTAGATAAGCCTGCTAAACGGCCAAGGTGTGTATACGCTTTGGCCGTTACTTCTCTACCCCTAGGCGTACGTTGTAAAAATCCTTCTTGGATTAAAAAAGGTTCATACACTTCTTCAAGTGTGCCCGCTTCTTCACCAACAGCAGTAGCAATAGTGGTTAAGCCCACAGGACCGCCTTTAAATTTATCAATAATCGTGAGCAAAATACGGTTGTCCATTTCATCGAGGCCGTGCGCATCCACATTGAGTGCTTTGAGGCCATGCTGTGTAATACCTAAATCAATTTTACCATCATTTAATACCTGTGCAAAATCTCTAACCCTACGTAGTAAGCCATTGGCGATACGAGGCGTTCCTCTACTTCTGCGTGCAATTTCAAATGCAGCGTCGGTATTTATTTTAGTATTTAAAATAGTGGC
>JAIYCS010000014.1 GCA_027487895.1 Sediminibacterium sp.
GCCATAAGTCCTTGGCAAGCGGCTTCTTCGTAGCCTGTGGTACCGTTTATTTGTCCGGCAAAAAACAGGTTTTCAATAAGCTTGGTTTCGAGTGAATATTTTAATTGTGTAGGCTGAAAATAATCGTACTCAATGGCGTAGCCGGGTCTAAAAAAGCGACAGTTTTCAAAGCCAGGAACACTACGAAGAGCTTCGTACTGAACCTCTTCTGGTAGTGAGGTAGAAAAGCCGTTTACGTATATTTCCACGGTGTTCCAGCCTTCTGGCTCCACAAACAATTGGTGTCTATCTCTTTCCGCGAAGCGGTTAATTTTATCTTCGATACTTGGGCAATACCTTGGACCTACGCCCTCAATTCTGCCCTGAAACATAGGGCTTCTATCAAATCCTTTTCTTAAAAGGTCGTGTACTTTTTGACTGGTATAGGTAATATGACAACTGCGCTGATCGGCGGGCTTTATGCGCGGTGTGTCTTTGTATGAAAAACCCACAACTTCCTCATCTCCAGCTTGTTCCTCCATTTTTGAGTAGTCGAGGCTTCTTCCATCTACCCTTGGTGGTGTACCTGTTTTTAGTCGGTCACTCTCCATTCCAAGCGCTACCAACTGCTCGGTGATACCCGTTGCGGCCTTTTCAGCTACACGTCCTCCACCAAACTGCTTTTCCCCAATATGAATGATACCATTTAAAAAGGTACCCGAGGTAACCACCACTGTTTTAGATCTAATCTCATGACCCAGACCTGTTATTACACCACCCGCTCTATTATCTTTTATGATTAACCCCTGCACGGTGTCTTGGTAAAAATCTACATTGGGGGTTTCTTCTAGCATCTCTCTCCACTTAGCGGCAAACAACATACGATCATTTTGCGCACGTGGGCTCCACATAGCAGGACCCTTGCTCCTATTGAGCATTCGAAACTGAATGGTACTAGCATCTGTAACCAGTCCGGTATATCCACCCATCGCATCTATCTCGCGCACAATCTGACCTTTTGCAATACCACCAATGGCTGGGTTACAGCTCATTTGAGCAATGGTTTGCATATTCATGGTAACTAGGAGCACTTTACTACCTAAGTTAGCGGCGGCCGCGGCGGCCTCACAACCAGCATGGCCGGCACCTACAACAATAACATCATAATCTGGAAACATGGGTGCAAAGATAATCCAATCAAAAAGAAAACAAGGTACTAGTAGGTTAATTTGAGTGTTTCACGTGAAACATCTTTGGGTGCCCGCTTGGTTTGCACGTTCCACGTGGAACATGAAGCGAACACACCACAAACAAATCAGATACTCGCCCCGGATCGTTCCACGTGGAACGGGAGCAAGCGCAACATTATGACCAAGCAAACATGCAAGCGCGTTCCACGTGGAACCTACTTTTTGGTATAGCGCTTAAGGTATGCATCTTCTTTGGCGCGCATGGTAAGAATATCTGCCTTGCTCTTATCCTTATAGCCACATAAATGAAGGGCACCATGGAAAAGCACGCGAAGCATTTCGTTGGAATAAGTAACACCATGGGTAGCAGCATTCTCCTTAACCCGGTCGGTACTAATATAAACCTCTGCCACTACGGGGGTTCCCTTATCGTGGAGGCCAAACGTAATGATATCGGTGTAGTAGTCGTGGTTTAAGAACTGCTGATTAATAGACAACAGGTATTTGTCGGAACAAAAGATATAGTTAATGGTAGCAAGTGGGGTCTTCTCCTTTTTAAATAAGGTTTCAATGAACGCTTTTAATTCAGTTTTACTGGTTAGGGTAAGCGCGGAGTCGGCCTTTTGAAAATTTACTTTTTGCATGGGTGCAAGTTAAGTTTAACTCCAAATTTCGTAACATTTTCTTTACCAAGGGCGGTACCTTTGCAGGATCCTAACAAAAACAAAAGAGTATGAAAAAACTATCTGAACTAGAAGCGGGAGAGGCCGGCATCATTCACTCTTTTGAAAAAGATGAACTATACATTAAGTTATTAGAAATGGGCTGCGTACCTGGTGAGCCAGTTAAAGTGGTTCAAGTGGCGCCGCTCGGAGATCCAATTTCTATTGAAGTTTCTGGTTATCATTTAAGCTTACGCTTGAGCGAAGCAGATAGTATCATTGTAACTCCAGAAATATAATTTACATAACTTATTGATATTCAATACATTAAATGAAAATAGGTTTATATTTTGGATCTTTTAACCCGGTACACCACGGTCACTTGATGATCGCGAGCCATGTGGTGAACAGAACGGATGTGCAACAGGTTTGGTTTGTGGTGTCTCCGCAAAATCCATTTAAGCAGGCGGCCTCTTTATTAAATGAATACGATAGGCTACACCTTGTAAACCTCGCCATTGAAAACGACGAGGCAAGACTCAGGGCTTCGGATGTTGAATTTAAATTACCGCGCCCATCTTACACCATCGATACGCTTATTTATTTAGAGGAAAAATATCCGCAGCATGAATTTTCAATCGTTATGGGTAGCGATGGTTTTGTAAATATTAAGCGTTGGAAAAATGCAGATATCCTTTTAAAAAAATATTCGTTTTATGTGTACCTGCGTCCGGGCTTTGAAACCGTTGACACACTTGATGCAAATGTTACAATTTTAAATGCGCCACTTTTAAATATTTCGGCAACAGAAATAAGAGATAGTATTAAGGATCAAAAAACGATTCGGTATTTGGTTCCAGAAAATGTCAGAAAAGAAATTGAAGACCATCATTACTACAAATAAAAAAAGCCCCGGCTTTATTAGGTTCCGGGGCTTTTAAGTAAATATTATTTTCTATTAATAGAAAGTAGAGCGGTTGTCTGTAATTTTTGCAGACTTCTTGATCGCTTCAAATCCTCTAAAAACATTAGATTGAACGGCTTGTAAAAGTGTTGCTTTTATTGCTTCATTATCTTGCATGGTTGCTGCAGCACTGATTGATTCAGGCTTAACAGCAAATACACCAGCAGCACCTTCAATAGCTCCTGTACATTTTCCAATGAGCGCTTTGTTAAATGCAGCTCCAACCACTTTTGGTTCAGCGCCAACGCCAGGAACAAATGGAGAAGCAAAACTTAAACTATCAACTCTTTGTGCAGGGAAGCTTGAACTTTTTACAAAATCTTCAAGTGTAGAACCCTTGAATTTAGATGCAATAATTTGCTTTGCTTTTAATTCATTTCTTACAAAACCTTCAACAAGTGGTTTTGCTTCAGCTACACCCATGGTACCTTTTTCGTTAACTGAGGTTACCATCGCAACAATATAAGCGTCACCAATTTCGGTAGGTTCAGAAATGGCGCCTACTTTATTGTCGTACACCCAGCGTACCGTTTCTCTACTTTTACCAAGACCGGTAATTGTAAAGTCGTTTTTCTTAATATCTACGCCATTTAAAATTTGTAAGTTATTTTTTAATGCATTTTGCTCGAAATCTTTTTTAGACTTTGCGTTCGCAACAAAAGATGCAGCAGCTGTAGAAGCAGCAGTTACTGTTTCGTTACTAGCAACAATCGCTTTAGATAAATAAGCAATTTTATAAGCAGGTGCAAAATTCTTTTGGTCTAATACTTCTGTATAATGGTACCCAAATTCTGATTTTACAACGTCTTTTGTTCCCTTAGGTTTATCAAAAGAAAAGTCATTGAAAGAACCCACCATTTGACCTTGTGCAAAATAATCGTAAACGCCACCTTTTTCTTTACTTCCTGCGTCGTCAGAATACTTTTGAACAAGCGCATTAAAGTCTGCACCACCTGCAACAGCATACTTAATAGAGTCAGCTAATTTTTTAGCGGCACTATCGGTTCTGATTTGTTGACCAGAACGTGGGTCTACGGTTCCAATTAAAATGTGCCGCACTTTAGCAGAGTCTGGCCAGTTTTTAATACCCACCATTTTAGCTAAAACATAAGCGTTACCATCAACATAAGGACCATAAACGGTACCTGTAGGGATTTTAACGAGCGTATCTTTATTAGCTTGTTGCATTCTGTTTTTGCTAAAATATCCATCGTAGTAAGGTAAATCACTACCTACTCTATTTAAAAATCCAGCATTATCTGAAGCAGCAGCAAAATCTTGTTTTTGTGCAAGCACTTCATTTAAAACAGCTGCACTATCTGCACTACTAGGAACAGCGCTAAATGCAACATATGCGATTGATCTTGTTTCTTCTTCCTTTTTGTATGCAGAAGCGTGTGCTTTAACATAAGCGGCGATATCATTATCAGTAACCTTAATGGTACTGTCAGCAATTGTAGCATATGGAACGAACACAACAGAAGCGCTTGCTATTTGGTTGTTATCGGCAGCTTGCTTTTCTACCATCCACTTTGGAACGTATGCAGATTTTTGAAGTAACACACTATACTTGTTACGGAGTGCTTGTTCTAAAATAGGTTGAATATAAACCTGGTTGATCATTTTAATTTGATCCGCGTTTTTGCTTTTTTTAATTTGAGCAAATGCTTTTTTAGCATCTTCCACTTTAAATAAACCAGTAGCTGGATCTGTAAACTCTTGTTTTAACGGAGAGTTTTCAGAAAATAAAATATCGCTTAATTCTTTAGCTGTTACTTGTAAACCAAGTTTAGCACATTCCGCTTCAATTAATAAACGGTCTACTTCTTGATTCCATAAAGAACCAATGAGTTGATCTCTTTGAGCTCCTTGGCTAGCATACATTTTTTCTTGCATCGCTAATTTTTCTTCAAAAGCGGCTCTTTCTAATTTTTGGCCATTAACTTGTCCAATGGTAGTTGTGTTTGAAAAAGCGCTTCCGCCTCTACCAACACCATCTTGTAATATAAAAGCAATTAAGGCCACAGCGATGATGGTAAAAATGATCCAAGTGCCTCGATCACGAATACTTTGAATAACAGACATAAAAACGAATTATAATAAATAAAATAACCGGCAAATTACCGGAGGGCAAAAATAAGGTATTGCGGGCTTATTTCTATCCACAAACTAGGGGTTAATAAGTAGTATTTTAGGTGGAAAACCACTCTTTTTAAAAATTTTAATGTGGATAGAACTAGAATAACTAAGGGGGTAAATGATGATTTAGGGGTAAGGAGCCAAAATGAACCCATTTTACACCCAGTTAATTAACAGTTTACAAAAGGTGGATACTAAAAATTTTATCATATAATAACCTTTTCTAAAAAACTTCAAAATGGTTGATAAACAAATAATGTATCATTAAAAAATGTTTATAAGAAGGTGGATTAAAGTGTATAACCGGTTAACACTAAAAATATAAGTATGTGTATAAGAAGGTTATTAAGGTATTAACACCCGTAATAATAATAGTTTATTTAAATAAAAAGGTATTAAATCTATTATTACTGTAATTATTAACACACATTTTTTTTAAAAAAATTAGATTCAAAAAAATCAACTGCTTCTTGTAATTTCAATCTTATGAAAATATTAAAATTTGTATTTGCCTTTTTGATGCTGTCTTACACAGCAAAAGCGCAACCTACTCAAAAACCTCCATTGCATGGAAAAAATTGGATGGCCATTACTGGTAAACCACTCGCTGCAACGGCTGGTTCTATTATTTTTAACAAAGGTGGAAACGCTGTAGATGCTGCCTGTGCTATGTTAGCAGCCACTTGTACCATGTGGGATGTGTTAAGTTGGGGTGGTGAAACACAAGCGTTAATTTACAATCCAAAAACAAAACAAGTTATTGCGATATCCGCCATGGGCGTGGCTCCTACGGGTGCAACACCAGAATTTTTTAAAAATAAAGGGATGAATTATCCCCCCGAATATGGTCCCTTAGCAGCAACAACACCAGGTACACCCGGCGGACTTTGTATGATGCTTGCAGAGTATGGAACCATGCGTTTGGAAGAAGTTTTAAAACCAGCGATGCAACTTGCTGCAGGTTATCCAATTGATGCACAAACAGCAAATAGTATTGAACGTGGTAAGCAAAGAATTAAAGATTGGCCGTACAGTAAAAAAGTTTTATTACCACACTTAGGTGAAAAAAGAGAAGCACCAGAAGCTGGTGAAATATTTATTCAAAAAGATTTACTTGCTACTTTACAAAAATTAGTAGACGCAGAAAAGCAAGCACTCAAAAAAGGTAAATCTAGAAAGGAAGCGATTTATGCAGCGTATGACCGTTTTTACAAAGGTGATATTGCCCAGGAATTTGTGCGTGGTTCACAGGAACAAGGTGGTTTAATTACCCTTCAAGATTTAGCCAACTGGAAACCTATTGTTGAAACACCTTTACAAATCAATTATAAAGGAATTGACGTTTATAAGTTACAATCATGGACACAGGGCCCTAGTATGTTACAGGCTTTAAATATTCTAGAAAATTATGACTTAAAATCGATGGGTTATAATTCTCCAGCTTATATCCATACCGTATATCAGGCCATGAATTTAAGTTTTGCCGACCGCGATTTTTACTATGGCGACCCCTTATTTTCTAAACATATACCTATCAAAGGCTTACTCAGTAAGGATTACGCTAAAAAAAGGGCTTCAGAAATACCTGCTGGATTTAATAATCCAAATACAGCCCCCGGAGACCCTTATCCTTTTGAAGGAAAAGAAAACCCTTATTTAAATTTATTACAACAAAGAGCCGCGCTGTATAATAACGATACATCTACTAGAAAAACAGGGGTAATACCAAGTCATGACGGTACAGAAATAGCTAAAAACGAAGCCCTTAATAATGAATTGTACATGGACCGTTTATGGAGAGGTACGACTTCTGTGGAAGCTGCCGACACAAGTGGTTGGGTGGTTTCAATTACGCCAAGTGGTGGTTGGATACCTGCTTGTATTGCTGGTAATACGGGTGTTGGTATGAGTCAGCGCATGCAATCTTTTGTATTAGATTCTATTCAAAATCCATTTAATGTAGTGGCGCCCGGAAAAAGACCGCGCGTTACATTAACACCAAGCCTTGCTTTAAAAGATGGAAAACCATTTTTATCTTTTGCGGTGCAAGGTGGTGATACGCAGGATCAAAATTTATTACAGTTTTTTTTAAACATGGTTGAATTTGGAATGACGGTGCAACAAGCGGCAGAAGCTGCAAATATTAATTCCAATCAATTGTGGTTATCACTAGGTGGTAATAAAACTTCTGACAGAAAACCAAAACCAGGTAATTTAACACTGAACTCAAATACCCCAGAAAAAGTTAGAACCGAATTAAAAAACATGGGTTACAAACTAAGTTTTGATCCAAGAAGCAGTGGTCCTATCAATGCTATATTTTTTGATTGGAAGCACGGAAGCCTTTGGGGTGGCAGCTCTAACAATGGTGAAGACTATGGCATTGGATGGTAAATAAAAAAATAAAATGAAAAAATTAATTGTTTTAGTTGCTACTTTATTTTTTGTTGTAGGTGTTTTTGCGCAGAAAAAAACACCGTTTGTTTTATATGATAGCAAAGGAAAAAAAGTAAGCTATAAAAAAATGATTCGCGTGTTAGCACAAAATGACATTGTGCTTTTTGGCGAATACCATAACAACGCCATTGCACACTGGCTTCAACTAAGTGTTACCAAAGATTTATTTGAAAAAAGAAAATTAACACTTGGTGCCGAAATGTTTGAACGCGACAATCAACCACAATTAAATAATTATTTACAAGGAAAAATAAATGCAAAACAGTTTGATTCTTCGGCGCGTTTATGGAAAAACTATCCAACCGATTATGCACCACTTGTAAATTTTGCTAAAGAAAAAAACATTCCATTTACCGCTACTAATATTCCGCGTAAATATGCATCACTGGTTTCTAAAAAAGGATTTACAGCATTTGATAGTTTAACAGATTTAGAAAAATCTTGGATCGCACCACTTCCCATGGCGTATGATCCTGAACTTCCAGGCTATAAAAATATGATTGCAATGATGGGTGGTCATGGTGGTGAAAACCTACCAAAAGCACAGGCCAGTAAAGACGCAACAATGGCGCATTTTATCCTGGCAACACAACTTCCTGGTAGCCTATTTATACATTATAATGGTTCTTATCACTCCGAAAACTACGAGGGTATAGGTTGGTATTTAGCAAAATCAAACCCCTTACTAAAAATAAAAACCATTACTACTGTTAGCCAAAAAAACATACATCAGCTGGAGCCGGAAAACCAAAATAAGGCACATTATATTATTTGCGTAGATTACGATATGACCAATACGTATTGATAATCAACACTTTGTGTTTTGTAAAACAAATTGCGCATAAATACAGCCTTGGTTTGTAAAAACCTTATTCTACATTTATTGGACCGATACAAAATAACCCCCGCTAAACCAATTAGCTAAAAAATACTAAAAAAATTAGTTTATTTAACAATGGGGTATTATCTTTGTTATCTATTAGCACGTAACAAGTAAAAACAACCATATGAGTAACACTGAAAAATTAAAGGCGCTAAAATTAACAATCGACAAAATTGACAAAGACTATGGCAAGGGTTCTGTCATGATGATGAACGAACGTAGCCAAGAACCCATGGAAGTGGTTTCAACCGGCTCTATAGGACTTGATAGCGCATTAGGCATAGGTGGTTTACCAAAAGGTAGAATTATTGAAATTTATGGTCCAGAATCTTCTGGTAAAACAACGGTAGCAATTCACGTTATTGCAGAAGCGCAAAAAAAAGGTGGCATGTGTGCTATTATCGATGCCGAGCATGCTTTTGATAGTGCGTATGCTAAAAAATTAGGTGTAGACGTAGATAGCTTACTCGTTTCTCAACCAGATTATGGTGAGCAAGCATTAGAAATTGCCGACCGTTTAATATTATCAGGAGCACTAGATGTAGTTGTTATTGACTCGGTAGCGGCACTTGTTCCAAAAAGTGAACTTGAAGGAGAAATGGGTGATTCTAAAATGGGATTACATGCAAGACTTATGAGCCAAGCGCTTCGTAAGCTTACAGCTACTATTAATAAAACAGGAACGGTTTGTATTTTCATCAACCAGTTACGTGAAAAAATTGGCGTTATGTTTGGTAACCCCGAAACAACAACCGGTGGTAACGCGTTAAAATTCTATGCTTCTGTAAGATTAGACATTAGAAGAATGACGCAAATTAAAGATGGTGACGAAGCAATTGGTAACCACGTTAAGGTTAAGGTTGTAAAAAATAAAGTAGCACCTCCATTTAGAGCAGCAGAATTTGATATCATTTTTGGAGAAGGTATCAGCAAACTAGGCGAAATCATTGATATGGGTGTAGAGCTTGGTATTGTTCAAAAAAGTGGAAGCTGGTTTAGCTACGATACCAACAAACTTGGACAAGGTAGAGAGTCTGTAAAAACGCTTTTACATGACAATCCAGAATTAGCCAACGAAATCGAAGCTAAAATTAGAGCCAAGGTTATTGAAGCAAGAACTGCTGCCGCAGAAGCGTAAGCACAATAAAATATGCGTTATTTGATGGGTTAGTAATAATAAAAATAGCCGTCCTATATAAAGGGGCGGCTATTTTGTTTATTTTACAATAAAAACAGGCTTGCTCTACCAGATTTTACTTTTTTTGATACGCATGGCGCTCAAAATATTTTGTGTATCTATAAGGGTGCACAACAAAAAAGCGCTAAGGCAAAAGGGTCCTTTATTAATTGTAGCCAACCACCCCGATTCTTTTTTTGATGCACTTGTAATAGCAGCTAATTGTACACACCCGGTTTCGTTTTTAGCAAGGGGCGATGTTTTTACCAAGCCCTGGCATAATTTTTTACTCCGCTCACTTAATATGATGCCGGTTTACAGACAGCGTGAGGGAAAAGAGCACTTATACAAAAATCAAAACAGCTTTGATGCCAGCGTTGAAGTATTAAAAAACGGAGGCATTCTATTAATTTTTATAGAAGGCACCTGTTTAAATAAAAACGAAATACAGCCCTTCAAAAAAGGAGCAGCCAGAATATTACAACAAGCGGTGGCTCAGGGTGTAAGCCCATCAGTGCTTCCGGCGGTTATCACCTACAATGGTTTTAAGCATTTTGGTAAAAAAATATTTTTGATGTTAGGATCTGCAGTGCCAGCCACCACGTTTTTTACATCAAACACAGTACAACAAAACGAGGCAAGCCAGCGAAATAATTTTAACAACCACGTGATGGAACAAATGACTTCGCTTTTTAAAGAACCACCTTCCAAAAAATACAAACGCCCGCTTTATTTATTTCCAATCATTGGCATTGCTTGGTTATGGCACGCGCCATTATATATATCCATAAAAACCTTTGTGGCACATAAAACCAAAGGAACCGTATTTTATGATTCAGTTTTATTTGCGGTACTACTATTTGCTTATCCACTTTATTTGATTCTTCTATTTATGCTTTTGCAGGCCACTGGCCCACCCATTTGGTTAAATGTGATTGTTGTTATTGCACACCCTTTGCTTGCTATCATTTATACCCAATCAAAAAAATAAATTAACTACCTTTCTGCTTTAATAAAAACGTACATGAAAAACATTAAAAAATTAGGTCCGCGAAAAAGAATTGCACTTGTGGCGCATGATAATAAAAAGGCGGATTTAATGGCGTGGGTAGAACACAATAAAGTGGTGTTGTCCAAACACGAGCTCATTGCAACCGGCACCACCGGAAAAATTATTGAAGAAAAAATTGATAGACCCGTTAAAAAATTAATGAGCGGCCCCATGGGTGGCGACCAACAAATTGGCGCTATGATTGCATCTGGTGAAATTGACATGATGTTTTTTTTCTGGGATCCCATGGAAGCGCAACCACACGATAGCGATGTTAAAGCGCTATTAAGGCTTTGTGTACTTTGGAATATCCCAATGGCCTGTGATAGAGCCACTGCCGATTTTGTGATAACATCACCTTTTATGCATGGCGATTATGATGCCACCATTCCTGATTACAGCGAATATTTAAACAGGAAGATTGTAAAGTAGGATGCAAAAAATAAATATCAGGAACTGGCAAATTAGTGACGCACAAGCCCTTGCAGCAGTAGCCAACAACAGAAACGTTTGGAACAGTATCAGAAACGAATTTCCAAGCCCATACACCGTTATGGATGCGCTAGCTTGGATTAAGCACGCCAACGAAGAAAAACCGGTTGCTAATTTTGCGATTGAAATAGGAAACATCGTTGCAGGAAATATTAGTTGCACCTGGCATAAAGACGTATATGCTAAAACGGTTGAGCTTGGATATTTTATTGGCGAAAACTATTGGGGAAAAGGAATCGCCACAGCTGCGGTAGCACTCATGCTTGAGGCCATCCAAAAAAATAAAGAGATTGTCCGCATAGAAGCAAAAATATTTGGAGGCAACGGCGCTTCGGCACGTGTGCTAGAAAAAAATAATTTTGTGTTAGAGGGCACTAGAAAAAATGCAATTTATAAAAACGGCGTAATCGCCGATGAACAGGTATGGGTTTATTTAGTAGCATAAATAATAAATATAATTTCCGGTGGCGCTCTGGTGCATTACTACTATGCTTTATTGCGGTGCTGCTATTTTCATGCACACAAAAAAAGTATGCCAATCCGCGCATAGAAATTGAAACCAAATACGGCGTTATTGTGGCCGAACTATATCCTAGTAAAGCCCCTCAAACCTGCGCTGCCATTTTATCTTACGTTGATTCTGGTTTTTATGAAGACGCTTCTTTTTACCGTGTCTTAAATGTAACCAACCAACCTTCTAACGCACCAAAAACCGAAATTTTGCAGGGCGGACTTTGGAAAACCAATTACATGAAGCTCTACGAAATGAAGGGGATTCCGCACGAACCTACTTCTAAAACAGGCATCAAACACACCGATGGTGTTTTATCACTAGCGCGCAATGTACCTGGAACCGCCAACGCCGAATTTTTTATTTGCATTGGCAACCAACCCGGTCTCGACGAAGGCGGCGAAAATGTAGAAGATAAACTTGGGTATGCTGCTTTTGGAAAAGTAATAAAGGGTATGTCTGTGGTTCGAAAAATATATATGTTAAACGATCACGAACAAATGCTCACCCCACCTGTTGCTATTTATAACATCACTAGAAAATAAAGTAAATGCCTTTTACACTTCAAGCACCCTACACGCCAGCAGGTGATCAGCCGTCGGCCATTGATCAGCTCACAAAAGGCGTGCTTGAAAACGAACAGTACCAAACATTACTGGGTGTAACAGGTAGCGGTAAAACATTTACCATTGCCAACGTTATTCAAAACACACAACGTCCAACGCTGGTGCTCACACACAACAAAACCCTTGTGGCACAGCTTTATGGCGAGTTCAAACAGTTTTTTCCGGACAACGCTGTTGGATATTTTGTAAGCTATTACGATTATTACCAGCCGGAGGCCTATATGCCAGTTACGGGTGTTTACATCGAAAAAGATTTAAGCATCAACGAAGAGCTTGATAAATTAAGGCTTCAAGCCACCGCACAATTATTAAGTGGCCGTAGAGATATCATTATTGTAGCGAGCGTGAGTTGTATTTATGGTATGGGTAATCCTACCGAATATGAAAATGGTATTGTGCGTATTCATACGGGTCAGGTTGTTTCGAGGCAAGCATTTTTACACGCACTTATTAACTCTTTGTATACCCGCACACAAGATGATTTTAAACGTGGTTCGTTTAGAGTAAAAGGCGACACCGTCGATATTAATTTACCCTACGTCGATTTTGGATACCGCATCACTTTTTTTGGCGACGAAATAGAATCCATCGAAAGCATTGAAACCGAAACCAGCAAACGCATTGGTACCATGGACAATGCGGCAATTTTTCCAGCCAATTTATATTTAGCGCCCAAAGACATGATTGTAGAAGTGATTCACGAGATACAAGATGAAATGCGCGCGCAGTATGAATATTTTATGCGCGTTGGAAAAAAACAAGAAGCCAACCGCATCAAAGAAAGGGTAGAATATGATTTAGAAATGATTCGTGAACTTGGTTATTGCTCTGGCATCGAAAACTATTCTCGTTTTTTTGATCGAAGAAAACCAGGCACTAGACCCTTTTGTTTGCTCGATTATTTCCCCAAAGATTTTTTGTGCATCATAGATGAGAGTCATCAAACCATTCCGCAAATTGCCGGTATGTATGGTGGCGATAGGTCCAGAAAAATGACGCTCGTAGATTATGGATTTCGTTTGCCTAGTGCGATCGATAACAGGCCCCTTAATTTTCATGAGTTTGATAACATGATTGGTCAAACCATTTTTGTGAGCGCTACTCCTGCCGAGTATGAACTTGAAAAAACAGGAGGCGTAGTGGTAGAGCAGGTTGTAAGGCCTACCGGCTTATTAGATCCGCCCATTGAGGTTCGTCCAAGCCACCATCAAATCGATGATTTACTCCATGAAATTGACCTTCGGGTTGCAAGCGGCGACCGCGTGCTTGTTACAACACTCACCAAACGCATGGCCGAAGAAATGAACAAATATTTGGCCAAACGAAACATAAAAGCCAAATACATTCATAGTGATGTAGACACACTAGAGCGTGTCGAAATTTTAAGAGACTTACGACTGGGCGTAATAGATGTATTAGTAGGTGTTAACCTTTTAAGAGAGGGACTTGATTTACCTGAAGTTTCTTTGGTTGCAATTTTAGACGCCGACAAAGAAGGGTTTTTAAGAAACGAAAAATCATTAACACAAACTGCTGGCCGTGCCGCACGTAACGTAAATGGTCTCGTTATTTTTTATGCCGATAAAATGACGATGAGCATGCAGCGCACCATCGATGAAACGGCTCGACGTAGAGCCAAGCAAATTGCTTACAACGAGGCCCACAACATTACACCCACAACGGTTTCAAAAAGCAAAGAGCAGGTGTTTGCACAAACATCGGTACTTGATATTAAGGGTTACGACCCGTCTAACGCCGTGCAACAAAATAGTAACAACACAGAGCCTCAAACATTTGCAGAGCAAGTGGTATACACAACCATTCCTCAAATAGAAAAAGCCATTAAGCTTGCTAAAAAAGAAATGGATGCCGCTGCAAAAGATATGGACTTTATTGAAGCCGCCCGCCTCCGTGACGAGATGTTCCGTCTACAAAAAATAAGAGAGGAGATGAAATAACCTAATCAAGGTTTTGTAGAAAGTATAGATTTCTTATCTTGTTCTCCAACGATGCTGCCTATGCGCTTTTTTTGGTCTCTATATGTATGGATTACCGGATGGAAAATCCATAAAAACTTTCCCTATCATTTAGATAAGTGTGTACTCATTGTGGCACCGCATACCAGTGCCTGGGATTTTGTAATTGGCCTTGCCATTAGAAGCGTAATGCACCTAGAGCACGTTAAATACCTTGGTAAAGACTCTTTATTTAAGGGTCCCTTCGCTTTTATTTTTAAAAATACGGGCGGTTTTCCAGTAGACCGTTTTAATAAGCACAATATGGTGGATCAAGTAGTGGGGCTTTTTAATAGCCACGAAAAATTTGTGTTGGCACTATCACCAGAAGGCACCCGCAAAAAAACAGAAAGGCTGCGCACCGGCTTTTACCATATTGCAAAAAACGCTGGTGTGCCCATTGTCATGGTTGGACTCGATTTTGGCAAAAAGGAAGTTACGTTTGCCGAACCGTTTTATACCAGCGATAACGAGGCCGAAGATTTCAAAAAAATCATAACATTTTTTGCGCCACTCCAAGGAAAAATTCCTGCATACGGAATGGCACATTTATTAGACACTTATAACAATAACCATGGCTAATTATCCTACACTCATTGATAAGTTTTGTGCTTTTGAAGCATCACAACCGGATCAATTATTTTTATCTGAACCAGTAAACGGAACGTATAAAAATTTTACTTGGGCACAGGCAGGACAGCAGGTAAGAAAAATGGCTGCTGCATTAAATGCCATGGGTCTTGGAAAAGATGATAAGGTAGCGATACTTAGTAAAAATTGTGCGCACTGGATCATGGCCGATTTAGCCATTTCATTTGCGGGTTGTGTGTCGGTACCGATGTATCCAAACATGACAGCCGATTCTATTCAACAAATTTTAGAACATAGTGAAGCCAAGGCTGTTTTTTTTGGAAAGCTAGACGGTGCCGATCAAATGCGAAAGGGTGTTCCCGAACATTTAATAGTGATTGGTTTCCCGTTTTATCTCGAAAAAAATACACAAAACTGGGATGATTTAATTGCCAATCAAAAACCCATACAGGGCAATCCAGTAAAGGATTCTAAGGCACTAGCTACCATTATATATACATCTGGAACCACGGGTCAACCAAAAGGTGTGATGCATAATTTTCATGCTATTGGATTTGCGGTGGATAGATTTTTAAATCACATACCTCAAATAAAAAAAGAAACATTTTTCTCTTATTTACCACTTTGTCATGTAGCAGAAAAAATGCTCGTAAAGTGCGGCGCCATTTTTACTGGAAGCACCATTTATTTTGTAGAAAATCTAGATACGTTTAATGCCAATTTGGTACATACACAACCCACTGTATTTTTAGCGGTTCCGCGTATTTGGGAAAAAATGCAAGAAGGTGTTTTATCTAAAATGCCACAAAAAAAATTAAGTACATTATTAAGTATACCTATCGTTTCTTCTCTAATTAAAAAAGCAATTAAAAAGAAACTAGGACTTTCTAAAGCCCGGTTTATTTTTACTGGTGCTTCACCCATTAGTGTTGCGCTACAAGAGTGGTTTGCAAAACTTGATATCATTATTTTAGAGGCCTATGGCATGACCGAAAACTCGGCACTATCACACGCCAACCGTGTAGGGCATCATAAATTTGGAACCGTTGGTCAAACCTATGAAAATGTAGAAGTAAGACTTAGTGCCGAAAATGAAGTGCAGGTAAAAAGTGACGCGTCAATGCTAGGGTATTATAAAGAGCCGCAGTTAACCGCCAAATCTTTCGAAGACGGCTTCTTAAAAACCGGGGACGAGGGTTCCATCGACGAAAACGGCTATTTAACCATTACCGGACGTATCAAAGACCAGTTTAAAACCAGCAAGGGTAAATATATTATGCCAGCCCCTATCGAAACCAAACTACTCGAGCACCCGCTTATTAGCCAGGCTTGTGTAGTGGGCTCTGGAATGACGTCGGCGTTTGTGCTTTGTACACTCGCCCCAACCGATCAGGCATCTGAAGGTCTTGAAAGTGATTTGAGCAACTTCTTAGATCAAGTTAATAGTAGATTAGACCACCACGAACGCCTTTCTAAAATGGTTATTTGTAAAGAAGAGTGGAGTATTCCAAATGGCCTGCTAACGCCAACGTTAAAAATTAAGCGAAAATCGATAGAATCGTATTATGGAAATAACTACGACGAGTGGCTTAAGGAGGAGAAAAAGGTTATTTTTGTAGCATAAACCCTATCAAAACGCAATTTTTTTCCAAAAAATGCGTTTAATCATCGACTAACTATCAATAATTTATACTGTTATGAAACTAAAACAACTATTTACAGTAATCGGATTTTCGGCATTGCTGTTTTCTTGTGTGAGCACAAAGAAATTTAAAGAGAGTGAAGCTAAGTATGTTCAATTAAGCGGTTCTTACTTAGATATGCAAGAAAAGTACCGTGCCCTTCAGGATGAAATTAAAGCCATCCAAGCACAGTTAGACAAATCAAAAACTGCGAACGCAGATTTAACTGCAAAAAAAGCAGCATTAGAGCAACAAATTGCTGGCTTAAATGAGCAAGTAGAATTTTTGCGTAAAAATAGCAGCACTGCCATGGAGCAGTTAAAAGATTTATCAGTTATTACGGGTGCACAAGCTGAGAGCATTAAAAAATCTTTAGAAAATATTGGTGCAAAAGATATTTACATTAGAGATTTACAAGGTTCAATTGCGCGCAAAGATTCTTTAAACATGGCGCTTGTAATGAACCTAAAAGGTGCATTAGGAAATTTAGAAGATCAAGATATCAATGTTAAAGTTGATAAGGGTGTTGTTTATGTAGACATCTCTGATAAATTATTATTTAAAACTGGAAGCTATGATGTTACCGAGCGCGCTAAAGTAGTGTTGGGTAAAGTAGCAAAAGTTTTAGCTGCACAACCTGATATTGAATTTATGGTGGAAGGTCACACAGACAATGTAGCGATCAGCACTGACGAATTAAATGACAACTGGGACCTAAGTGTTAAGCGTGCAACATCTATTGTTCGTATCTTACAAAAATCTTATGGCCTTGATCCAAAACGCATGACAGCAGCGGGTCGTAGCGAATACTTACCAGTTGCAGATAATGCTACTGCAGCAGGTAAAGCAGCCAATAGAAGAACAAGAATTGTGGTATTACCTCAATTAGATCAGTTCTTTAAATTATTAGAAAGAAAATAGTCTTTACTAACCCAATCCTATATTTGAGAGCGCTTCCTACAAGGAGGCGCTTTCTTTTTTATAGATAGGTGCGTAAATAAAAAAGCAAGAACCATCTTTGATCGTTTCAATTAAAGACGCATTAATTTTTTCTGGTACTGCCGGGCAACCCCAACTTCTGCCGATACCATTTTTTTGTGCAGCAAAATTTTCATTTACATAAGGTGCGCCATGAATAACAACTGCTCTTGCTAATGCATGATCGTTAATTCCTTTTTCTTTTCCATCTAGTGCCAAAGACAAACCGTTTTTTCCGTTGTAGGTATTTTTAGTTACAAAAAAACCAAGGCTACTTTTTAAACTATTTATTTTATTCGAAAAACTTTTTGCAATGGCGGCACCAGAATTTTTTCCATGCGCCACGTAATCGTAAAAAATTAATTCCTGCGATTTTATATTGATTACAAAAAGTCTTTTATGGCTAGAAGGAAGGCTAAAGTCTACAATTGACAGCACGGCGCTGTTCATTAATTTACCCTGTGCTAGTAGTTTTTCAAAACCCCTGACAGCGAGGTCAAAAGCTTTTTTGGAAAGACCGCGCTGCTCTAGATCTAGTTTTTGGTAGAGCTGTTTGGTAGGAAGGGCTTGTGCTTTGGAAGCGTTAGAAAGGGCCATAACCGCCATAAACAGGCATAAAACCATCCATAAAGGACTGTTTTTGGGCTTATTTGATATGTTTTGTAGCTGGAACAAGCTGCAAAGGTACCGCTTAATACCCCCAGCATCACTATAGCATATGTTAAAACAAAAAAAATCCCGCCTTAGGGTTAACTATGGCGGGAAAGCAGTTAGCTGTTGGTTAAACTAGCTATATAACTAAGACAACCTTTTATCAATTTCGCTGCGTAGAGATGAAAATATTTCTTCTACACTTCCTTCCCCCTTGATTTTCACCACTTTATCAAATCCAGCATAGTAGTTTGCCACTACCGTTGTTTTTTGTTCGTACTCGGTAATACGGGCTCTAATCACCGTTTCGTTGGTATCATCCGATCTTCCAGAGGTTAAACCCCTGTTTAATAAGCGCTTTACTAGCTCTTCTTCGCTTACTTCTAGGGCAAGTACGAGGCTAATTTCGGTTTCCTTGAGGGCCAAAAGCTTATCTAAAGCTATACTTTGTGCCTCAGTACGCGGAAATCCATCAAATAAAAAGCCTTTTGCGGCCGGATTGTTGTCCAGCGCCGAGCTAATCATGCCAATAACTACTTCATCCGGAACCAATTGACCCTGATCCATAAAACGCTTGGCTTCTAGGCCAAGGGGCGTTTGATTGGCAATTTCACTTCTTAATAAATCGCCGGTAGACAGGTGTTTTAATCCGTAAGATGCAATTAGGTTTTCGCTTTGCGTTCCTTTGCCACTACCGGGAGGTCCAAATAAAATAATATTAAACATGTTGATTGGGATTCTTGCTTGCAACAAATATACGAATTTGGCTTAATACACAACTAAACCCGCAGCCCTTTTGTTATACCTTTAATTACCAGATCTTGGCAGAATATGAAAAAGACAATCCTTTATTTGTTATGCTTGATAACTGTGCAAAGCTGCAGTGGATCTACGTTACAACAAACACAAACAACCATGGAAGACACTACTAAAAACAACAATCCACATTTTTCTAGAACCGATACTACTAAAATTACGGTGCCCGAAGAAGCATGGAAAAAAATACTATCACCGGAGGTTTATTATATAGCTCGTCAAAAAGGAACCGAAAGACCATGGACGAGTAAGTTTGAAGATTTCAAAGAAATAGGCACCTATTACTGCGCGGTTTGTGGCAATGCACTTTTTAAAAGCAACACCAAATTTGATAGTGGTTGTGGATGGCCTAGTTTTTTTGAGCCACTTACTAAAACGTCTATTATTTATTTAGAGGACAACACGCTTGGAATGAAACGAACAGAGGTTCAGTGCGGAAGGTGCGAATCTCACCTAGGACACGTGTTTGAAGATGGTCCACCACCAACAGGCCTTCGCTATTGTATCAATGGTGTGGTATTGGATTTTGTGCCTAAACCCGCCGATAAAAAATAAATCTATTTTTCGATATCCGAAAAATTGCGCGCGGCGGCTACTCCCCC
>JAIYCS010000094.1 GCA_027487895.1 Sediminibacterium sp.
AATTTATTATCAAATGTACCGCCATTATATACCGCACCTCTAATTTGCAAATAATCACTATCCATTTGATATTTCAAATTGGGCAGCTTTCCTTTTACCATATCTTCCCAATTGTATTTGCGCCATCCATGCGTAAGCATCACTAAATCTAATTTAGCAGGTGTTTCAGCATCAGTACTTGAAAAATAATTAGCAGCATTAGGAATAACACCTTTGATGTCTCCTTGTAAAAGCAGGTTAGAAAAAATATTAGTTGAATTGTCTTGCACTGCATTGATATCGGTAACAGATACCGATAAATTACTAAGCAGTGTATCTTCTACCACAATATCGATGGTGTTTTTTGCACGCTTAAACAAACGAGGCGTAAACATTTTTACCGACGGATAAAAAGCATGCAGGTTATTATTAATGAACAAAACCCGCTCTGCAACTGGAACCCATGCTGCATCAAAAACAGTAATTTGTAAAACACCGGTAGGCAAACTATCTACGGGCATAGCAAGGGCTGCAGATTTTTTTGTTTGCAGCTGAATGGTAGATGTATATACCATGCGCTGATGCATAGATGCCACAACATGCAGTTGTAAAAAGTTTTGGGCAGTTACACTAGGGCGCTGAATAACTATTTTGGCTTTATCTTCTTGCAACATCGCCTGCATCACAATGCCCTCCTGCTTTGCGGCCGGAACAGCTGTATTATGCACCACGCCAGCTGCATCTACCCAAACACACTGGTAGGATTCTTCTTTTTCTGGTAAAAAAGTAAAAACACCCATCCCATCATGTACCGATTGGATAGAATCTATTAATACCATTTTACTATTAAAAATGGCACCTTTAATGGGTGCTGGATCGCCATTTTGATTCGCCCCTAAAAAACCTACTTGAGATTGTAAACCAGCAACCAAACTACCGCCCTCCGGAAAAAATTGTAGTTTGTAAATAGGATCTACTTTTTTTGAATTTGAATTTGAAGTTGAATCAAACCCTTGTACCGTAATGTCTTTGGTAAACATAAAGGCGGCATCAAAATTTAGCATCCACCTGGTGTAGGCTTTTACGCGAATTCTGTTACCCTTGTAATTTTGAGGAATCTCAAATTGAATTTTTGCTGATGATTCAAAAATGGGGTGCACCGTATGCTTAATAAGTTGCCCTGCATCATCATACCAGTCTGCGTAAAAATTTCTGCTATAATCAGATAAGCCCTCGCCTGCTAAAATATATGCTTTACCCCAAATGGTTTCTCCTTTAGTATATCCCCCCTTATCAAAATGAATATGTATTTTTTCTTGCTGATAATTTTCTTTGTAAACGGCAAGCATAGAATCTAATGCTTGTGCAAACACGACAAATGGTGCAACAACAAAGAGTCCAACAATCAATAAATATTTCGCATTCATGTATGCAAATTTACAAAACAATTGATGCATTCTTTGTTAAAAAAATAGGGCGAAAAATTAGATTTTTCGCCCTATTCAAATGTATTAGAAATACTATTATTGATTCTTATCAAGCGTCATAGCCAAAAATGGAAGTCTTGCACCTGTTGAACCAGAGTAACCCATGCAAAAACCGGTAAGCGCTGCCCCACTTATCAATCCACTAGCACTCGCAAAACTCACAAGTGCAGGCGATGTTGCAGTAGCTCCAGCGGCGCGAACGGCCCATGTTGTAGTGGTACCAGCTACAAAACCAGGCGCATTAATACCAACAGGAATATCCATTGCACCAGAAGTTCCTAGGTATGGGATATTAGCACTCATGCGAACCCCATTAAGGTATAAATCTACGGCAGGTACATTTGGCATTAGGTGTACAAAATTAAACCTGCACATACCATCCGCAATATTATTGATATTGTTTCTTACAAGTACCGATTTCATGTTTGCAGCGGTATCCGTTAAATGAAGTGTTTGTGGTGTATTATCTGCAATGTTTACATTGGTAGAAAACAACACAACAGAATCAACATTGGTACCAAACCTAGGCATTACAATAGAAACTTCATTTCTACCAAGAGGTACACTCATATAAAGTGCAAAGTTACTACCACGGGTATTAAATCCGCCACCAGGAAATGGGGTACGTGATTGTAATAAGTTACTTACATAAGCGCCATTTAATTTGATACGCAGATTAGCGTAATCGATAGCGTACGCAAAAGCTAGGTTCACTTTTAATTGACCTTTATTTGCGGGCGTTCCATATGCTTCATAAGGCTGATTGGTAACCCCTGTATTTTTTTTGCATGAAGCAAATACAAATAAGGCAACCAAAGCCATTGTATAATTAATTATTTTTTTCATGTCTTACTTTTTTACGTTAAGATTATGGTTGCATGAACCAATGTTCTTTGGTATGGTAATCAGATGCTAATGCACCAATTTTTTGCAATGCTGGAATATTGTATAAATATTCAGAGTTGTATCTTGGACGACATCTGTACGGCAATTTACCGGCGTTAAAAATATGAATGGTTGTTGGCAAAGTAAACCCTGCATACACTTTTTTACCTTTTTCCTGATCTAAATCCAAATATCTATACCTACGCATATCTGTCCATGTTTCACTAAATCCATAACCATAAAGTGCAATGTACTTTTGAAGCATGATATGAGAAAGTGTTAAACCATTGGCATCAGCAGGCATTACTTTTGGATTGGTCATATAGGCCGCTTCAGTAGCTGGCGTAATTAAACTAGCCCAAGGAATACGAGATTGATACTGTGTTTTAAGCATTTCAAAATTCAACTCAATCGCTCTTTTATAGGTAGACAATGCCAATGCTCTATTTCCTTTACGAAGTGCAGCTTCTGCTTTTGTAAATAACATTTCAGATGCTGTAAGTAATGGGAATGGTGCTAGGTTGTTAAAAATATAACGACCAGAATCTGCAGTAACAGCGATAGAAGCATATGGAGCTCTCCAGTAGTTTCTTGGCTGATCATTAAGACCTAAACCAGTAGAACCTAAAGCAGGCTGAACACCTCTAAATGTTCCGTTAGGATTTTCATTGATTAAATAAGGGGTACGTGGATCAAATACACCAGAAAAAGGAGATTCGGTGTCGGTACCCGTTAATAAATTGGCAATGTATGAAGATTGACGAAGGGTTGCAATGTTATTACGGTAAGGTCCATAAAAATTATTGGTACCACTAAAATTACCACCCACCCATTTTTGAACAGCATTATCTGCATTACTTGTAACAGATAAGTCACAATATTTAATTACAGAATCGGCAAAATTTCTTGAGGTATAAATAGCTTTATGACTCAAGTGCGCATATGTTTTAGCCTTTACTGCATAAACAAACTTTTTCCATTTGTTTACATCACCACCATAAAAATAGTTGTCACCATATTTAAGGTTGGTAGCACTAACTGCACCATCGGTTCTATTTAAGTAAGCAATAGCATTGTCACACATCACTCTTACAGAATCAAAAACATCAGCCTGACTATCATAGTCAAATTGTTGACGCTCTGTATCAAATGCTTGACGCATAATTACTTCACCATACTGCTCTGTTGTAACCAACCAGCTCCATGCAAAAATAGCATGAGCTACACCCACATAATCCCACTTCTTTTGCTCAATACCTCTAGAAATGATGTATTTAGCATTTGGTCCAATACCATAATAATGCATGGCCCAAACGTTACCTGTTACGTCAGAAGTTGTTGCAAAAACGCCACCCAACTGATCATACAAGTTACCAGAAGTGTTGGTACCCCACCACTGAATATATTTTGCTAAGTTAACCGCATCCGTTGCTGGACCATAAGATCCACCACCACCACCTGTTGGGGGTGCAGCTGTAGATGTCATTTGATTAATAACGTTAGGTAATATGGCTTCTATCGCCCCTTCAACCGGGTTGTTGGGGTTTAAGTAAGCATCGTCTAATTTTTTACTGCAAGACTGTAGATTAGCTATACCAACCAATGCCAGTGTTACTGCAATAAAATAATGTATGTGCTTTTTATTTTTCATAATTATTTTTTTTACAAGTTAAAATCCTACTCTTAATCCAGCGTTAAAGCTTAAAGGCGCTGCAATGTTTCCATAATCGAAACCAACTGCACCCACACCACGTAATGATGCGTTACCACCATTAGCAGCTGGATCAGCACCAGAATAATTTGTAAATAAGAATAAGTCGTTCATGGTCACAAATAAACTCAATGACTTAAAGTTTACAAAGTCAAGTAAGCCTGGATGATCCATTCCTTTTGCTGCATTGTTTAAAAGTGCTTTTGAAGGAACGGTATAACTAAATGTGATATCACGTAAACGGAATGCCTTGATGTTACGCTCCATGTAATCTTCTTCAGGCATATTGGTTGAGTTGTAATACGTATTATTATAGTAAGGTGTTACTAAAATAGTGTTACGCGTTGGCGTAGCTGTATTTTCTAAACCATCCTGTAAAACACCTGATACCGCTCTTGGCGTTAAACGATCTGCTGTTTTTGCAGATTTACCAAGTGTTGTCAAATACATACCGGTTGCATTAAATATATCACCACCAAGTCTTAAATCCCATAGGAATGATAAGTTGAAGTTTTTGTAACGTAAACGGTTAATAGTACCCACACTTAATGCTACAGTACGATCGCCTCTTACTCTAAACACACCATCATTTAGTGGTAAACCTGTAGTTGGAGAAATTAACACTTCACCATCATTTTTAGATAAACCATTCGGGCCAGGAGGAGATAAATCTTGTCTTCTATATCCAAAGCTCGTAATAGTTCCAGTTGAATAACCAGGTCTTAAACCACCTCTCGCATTTGAATACAACCAAGTAGATGCATCGTAGTAATCAGCACCAGCAATATCAATTGGCATTGGAATTGCTAATACTTTATTCCACATATGGTTTACGTTGAATTGGATATTCCAATCAAAGTCTTTTTTGCGAACAAGTTTAACACCAATTGAAAGTTCAACCCCTTGGTTACGAACACTAGAATTGTTGGCTGTATTTAGTACGAAACCAGTACCGTATGATGCTCTAAAACCTTGCGCAATTTGATCAAGTGCTAATGTGTTGTAATAAGCCGCATCAACGGTTAGTACATCACCAAACATTCTGAACTCTGTACCCACCTCATACGTTTGCTGACGCTCTGGACGCAAATAAGGATTGGCGTTAAAGAAAGAATATTGTAATGGAACATTAATAAGTCCACTAGGGCTTGTAGGTGGCGTTAAAGCACTTGTAACCGTTGGCACAAAGTTAGACTGGTTTGCATAAGCATTTGGAAGCCTTGCAGTTTGTGCTAAAGAACTTCTAATTTTCCAATAGCTCAGTAACCCACCCTTTATTTTAGGGAAGATATCACTCATGATGATACTAATGTTACCACCAGGGTAAGAGTAATTTCTATTTGCTTTTGGTAACACAGAAGATGCTTCAAAAGCCATAGAACCTGTTAAGAAAACAAGGTTGTTGTAACTGATGGTTGCCTCTGTAAATCCAGCAATTTGCATCGTTCTGATTTCGTTCCACTGGTTGTTACCATATAATGTAGTTCTACTTAAACGAGTTCTTGTATTGAACGCTGTTGCAGAGCTATCAAAAACCCTGATACTATCTTGTGTACCAGAAATACCAAATCTTTCTTGTGTGGTTTCAGCCCATCTTGTACCTACAGTTACACGCGTATTAAATTTGCCAAATGTTTTTTTAGCAGTAGCAGTAAGGGTGTGGTTGTAGTTACCAGCTTTAATCCAGTAATTATCCAATTGACCTTTATTGGCCATAGATGATTGAGAAGCTGATTCAGGGTCACGGTATTGGAAACCAGAAGTTTCATAATAGTTGTAACCAAAACGACCCGCAATTGATAACCACTTTAAAGGGTTATAGTTGATAGAAAAGTTTGCAGTGTAGTTGTCAGTTTTATCTTGAGACTCATTTCTGTGTACAGCAAAAAACGGATTGTCCGTTTCGGCAACCGTACCTA
Organism: Sediminibacterium sp.; assembly: GCA_027487895.1. Taxonomy (GTDB): domain Bacteria; phylum Bacteroidota; class Bacteroidia; order Chitinophagales; family Chitinophagaceae; genus Sediminibacterium. Next base: position 5,982 of record JAIYCS010000094.1, read on the forward strand.
AAAATGCATCATCAGCAGCATTATTGGTAGCAATCAAATAACGCTTGTTACCATTTGGTAATAAGTAATTGACAGCGTTATCTGTTACAGGCCACATAAATAAATT